>CALLIL010000122.1 GCA_938009755.1 uncultured Marinomonas sp. | reverse complement strand
AACAACTAAATATAGAAACTTAGTTTTGGTTTTCTAATTGTGCTTTGATCAAATCACCAATAGTGGTTGGACCATTCGCTTCAACTTGCTGTTTCTCAGAGTGCGCTTTCAACGCAGTCTTCTCTTCAGAAGCATCTTTCTGTTTGATAGAAAGAGCGATAGTACGAGCTTTGCGATCAACATTGATAATCGCCGCTTCTACACTGTCACCTTCTTTCAATACAGTTGTTGCATCTTCAACACGCTCACGGCTTAGTTCAGCAACTTTCAAAGACGCTTCAACGCCTTCCGCTAGAACAACAACAGCGCCTTTCGCATCAACTTCAGAGACAGTACCGTTTACGATAGTGCCTTTGTCATTTTCTGCTACGAAAGCAAGGAACGGATCTTCTTCTAGCTGTTTAACACCTAGAGAAATACGCTCACGCTCAGCGTCGATAGACAATACTACTGTTTCTAGCATATCGCCTTTCTTGTATTGACGTACTGCTTCTTCGCCTGTTTCGTCCCAAGATAGGTCAGATAGGTGAACAAGACCATCAATGCCGCCGTCAAGACCAATGAACACACCAAAGTCAGTAATAGACTTGATTGCGCCAGAGATTTTGTCGCCTTTGTTGAATGAAGTAGCAAACTCTTCCCATGGGTTCATGGTGCACTGTTTGATACCTAGAGAGATACGACGACGCTCTTCGTCGATATCAAGAACCATAACGTCAACATCATCACCAATCTGAACAACTTTAGATGGGTGGATGTTTTTGTTAGTCCAATCCATTTCAGATACGTGAACTAGACCTTCTACGCCTTCTTCAAGCTCTGCAAAACAACCGTAATCAGTTAGGTTAGTTACTTTAGCAGTTACTTTAGTGTTCTCTGGGTAACGAGCTTTGATTGCTACCCATGGATCTTCACCTAGCTGCTTAAGACCTAGAGATACGCGGTTACGTTCACGGTCGAACTTAAGTACTTTAACGTCGATTTCATCACCAACAGCGATAATTTCGCTTGGGTGTTTAATACGCTTCCAAGCCATATCAGTGATATGTAGAAGACCATCAACACCACCAAGATCAACGAACGCACCGTAGTCAGTAAGGTTCTTAACGATACCTTTAACTTCTTGACCTTCTTCAAGAGAAGCAAGCAATGTTTCGCGTTCAGCGCTGTTTGTCGCTTCCATAACGGCACGACGAGATACAACAACGTTGTTACGTTTTTGATCAAGCTTAATAAGTTTGAATTCTAGATCCACACCTTCCAAATGAGACGTATCGCGGATTGGGCGAACATCTACCAAAGAACCTGGTAAGAAAGCACGGATGTTTGCGATATCAACAGTGAAGCCACCTTTAACTTTACCGTTAATTACACCGTGAATGATGGCATTTTCTTCGTAAGCTTTCTCAAGCACAGACCAAGTCTCTGCACGTTTTGCTTTTTCACGAGACAATTTAGTCTCACCGAAACCATCTTCAACAGCGTCAAGCGCAACTTTAACTTCGTCACCGATGTTTAAGCTGAACTCACCACTTTCCGTTAGGAACTGAGAACGAGGAATTACGCCTTCAGATTTAAGACCTGCATGAACAGTTACCCACTCGTTGTCGATATCAACAACAATACCAGTAACAATAGAACCTGGCGCCATTTCGACGGTTAACAGGCTTTCTTCAAACAGTTCTGCGAAGCTTTGAGTCATTGTATTTCCTATTTTGTTGGTTTAGTAAACTAAACCCTATCCATATTGCCAGCAAATATGGGTCAATTTTTTGAGTGTTGCGACAAAGGCTTGCTGGCCCTTTGCCGACTAGAATAATAATTGTGCGATATTCTATCATAGTTCATGTGCAAAAAAGAACCACTTAAGCAAGACCCGCTTTTACCGTTTCCGCAAAAATCATTTCAACCACTTGCTCTATGGTTAAGTCTGTACTGTCTATGACTAACGCACCGGCAGCTGGCACAAGAGGCGCTATTGTTCGATTCGCATCTCGCTCATCACGCTCTTTGATTGTTTTAACCAATGCATCGAAGTCAACCGATTCGCCTTTTTGCTCTAACTGGCTTGAACGTCTACGTGCGCGCTCTTCTGCCGAAGCCGTTAAAAACACTTTAATTTGAGCCGCTGGAAAAACCACCGTCCCCATGTCACGACCATCTGCAACCAAGCCAGGCAATTGTGAAAATGCGCGCTGGCGTAACAAAAGGCCTTCTCGAACTTCTGGAATAGCGGCCAATTTAGAAGCATTATTTCCCACTTCCTCAGTACGAATCGCCTGGGTAACAATTTCACCTTCTAAAACAATGTCAATTTTCCCATCTTCTGACTGCTCAAATTGAATATCCAAATGCTCAGCTAAAACTTTAAGTGTTTCTGTATCATCAACGGACATGCCGTGATGAGATACAGCCAAAGACAGCAGGCGATATAATGCACCACTGTCCAATATGTGCCACCCCAGTTTCTCTGCAATTAATTGACTAACAGTGCCTTTACCTGCACCACTTGGACCATCAATTGTAATAACTGGGCCTTGGTTTATCATAGTAATTCCTCTTATAACTACTGCGTCACTGAACAATGAAAACCCAACTGCTCAGTAACAATCTCTAACTCATTGAATTCTTTTAATAATTTTTGACAGTCATTAACACAAGTAACCGTATGACTTCTTGACCCTAATGCCAGCATAGCAAGCGCCAATCTAGCGTCACCTGCACAGTCCAATTCCCCACCTTTAGGGGTAGAACCATAAACAGTCAACTCACCATTCTCATATGTACACAACACATCCATATGCCCAAGCGCATCAATCAACGACAGCACCTGGTCTTCATAATAATAAGGCAATGAATCAATACCTTTAATATAACTAGTGCCATCAGCGTATACCGCTGCGACGCACAACAAAATCAATTCCTTTCTAAACTGATCACTTTGTTCCTCTGTCACCGTGAAGGATTTCAGCTCAGCAAACCCAGCCTCTATATCCCCTTCATAAAGTCCGTTTTTTCCTAACTGCGGAACAGAGACATTAAAACCAATAGCCTGTAAAAACGAAAAATAGTCAAAAGAGGACACATCAAGTCCAACATTTTTTATCGTCAATGCAGAGCCTGGCAATAAATTCGCCAACAAAGCCAACCAAGACGCACCGTGCTCATCACTTGGCAATACAACTTTTGTACCAACTAAAGCGGTTGGCTCAACATAAAAACCATCACCTGACTTTGTAATCGACGCGCCAAAGTGACGTAACAATAACTCACAGTGTGAAAACGCTAACGACGACGATGTAATATCGCCTTTAACAGGAGAATACAACGTCGCTAAAAACGCCGCCATTCTAAGACGTTCCGACCCAGTTGTTAAGCTAATAGACACATTAGATGGCGTAAGCGGAGACAAAAATGCAGGCAGACAATCTGTCACTTCTGATACAACGCTGGCGCCCATTGAGCGAACCAAAGCGAATAAATCGGTTACCGGATGATTCAACAACACACCTTCAGCCACAATAGACACAGGGAAAGACTGGCCTGCCAACACTGGCAACAAAAGATACAAGCTGTCTCTTGATTCATGAACATTAATCGGCGCTATGGGCGCTTTTAAACCACGCAACCCCACGCCATGGATACGTAAACGCTGAGTCGTCAATTCCTCGATAACAACCCCCATATCACGAAATGCCTGAATGGTAATACGCACGTCTCCGTGCAAATCCACATTGAACAATTCACTAACGCCCTCCGAAAGCGCAGCTATTGTAATCGCTTTATGTGACAAAGATTTGTCAGCCAATAAAGACACCTCACCTTTTACAACAGATGCTGGCAGTACGGAAATGGAAACTGGACGCACCTCTTTTGCACAAGGCACGACACCAGTACGCTGTTCCAACAAACGCAAAAAATGATCTCTTGCCGATTTAGCGCGAGTAAATACACCAAACATACTCGTACCGTCGCCCTCTGCTATTGCGGTGCGCATATCAGCAAGCCGCTCTGTAAAGTGATCAAGTGTCGCTAATGTAGCGTCTTTATTCGCTAGAAAAACATCACGCCACATAACAGGATCACTAGAAGCGATACGAGTGAAATCACGAAAGCCGCCTGCAGCAAACCTGAAGACATCTTGACTTCGATCACCGTTCGCTAAAGCGTCAACCAAAGTATAAGCAAGTAAATGGGGCAAATGACTAGAAGAAGCCAAAACATGATCGTGATGTTCAACATCCATGCTAACCACATCAGCACCAACAGCCTGCCATAATCGATGCAGGCGATCTAACAATACAGGATTACTGCCAGGTAATGGCGTCACTATCGCCATATGTTGCTCGAAAAGCTTAGGATTAGACGCTAATACACCACTTTTCTCAGCACCAGCAATCGGGTGACTGGGAATAAAGTTAGAAGGGAGTTCACCAAATGCACGCTGCGCAGATTCCACCACACTGCCTTTTGTCGAACCAACATCTGTCACCAAAGTATGAGGCGACAAAAACGGTTTCAATTCGACTAAAACAGACTCCATTGCCCTAACTGGGGTCGCTAGAACAATCACATCCATTTTACTGATAAAATCTTTCGTAAGTGCAGCAGGGTAATCTATCACCCCCGTAGACACACCTAACGTCAGTTCATCTTCTTTACGATCCGATCCATATAAAGTGGCTAAACCGCGCTCTTTCAGCGCTTTCGCAAAAGAACCGCCAATCATACCAAGGCCGACAATCATCACATTGCCAAACTCTTTCTCACTTTTAAGCATCTCTGAATGCGATGCTGGATAACCTTGATTACTGACCAAGATACAATACTCTTTTAAACATACTTTAAAGCACAGCTTCTGGGTAAGAGCCAAGCACCTTCACTTCAGAAGCTTTATTACGCAATTCTTCGATCACCGCCACACATTTTTCGTCGGTATAATGTCCAACAAAATCAATGTAAAAAATATAACCCCAACGGCTCATAAGAGACGGTCTAGTTTCAAGTCGAGTCATATCAATGCCGTGTCGCTCAAACGCTTCCAACAAATGATACAAAGCCCCCGGCTCGTTTTTAGCGCTAATCAATAAGGAAGTCTTGTCCTTCCCGCTGGCAGGCACATCTTGATTACCAACGATCAAAAAGCGCGTGGTATTATCTGGCCTGTCTTCGATATTGGCAGACACTTTAATCAAACCATACAACTCACAGGCAATTTCACCTGCAATCGCTGCCACAGCGCGACCACTTAAACCCGCCTCCGCAGCAAGACGTGCCGCTTCAGCATTAGAGCTCACGGCAACACGCTCAGCATGAGGCCAATATCGATCCAACCAAGCACGACACTGCGCCAAAGACTGTTGATGAGAATAAATGTGAGTCACATCTTCAGAGCTCACGTTTGGACTAATCAGTAAATGATGGTGAATACGCTCTTCCACCTCACCACAAATTTTCAAACGCGAATCACGAAACGTATCAAGCGTATGATTCACTGCACCTTCCGTGGAATTCTCAACAGGTACAACACCGTAGTTTGCTGCGCCTGATTCCACTTCACGAAACACTTCATCGATGGCCGCCATTGGCGCACTCACAATAGACTTACCGAAGTGCTTTAATGCTGCTTGTTGAGTAAAAGTTCCTTCAGGCCCTAAAAAAGCAATGCGCATCGGCTTTTCAAGCGCTAAACAAGAAGACATGATCTGACGAAAAATCTTCGCCATTTCTTCATTTCCCAAAGGCCCTTCATTACGCTCCATCACTCGTCGAAGCACTTGCGCCTCGCGCTCAGGGCGATAGAAAACAACCGCGTCATCACCTTGTTCAGCCAATTTCACTTCAGCGACTTTTTCCGCACAACGGGCTCGCTCATTAATTAGGCTTTGAATCTGCGAATCAATCGAATCAATACGATCACGAAGAAGCGGTAAGGTATCAGGTACCGTTTGTTTGGTATTAGCCATGCTGTGTATTTCCGTACTTTTTATTATGTATAAAAACTATTTAGCGTAACGCGATTCAAAATCACGCATAAAGTCAATGAGGGCAAGAATGCCTTCCATTGGCATCGCATTGTAAATGCTTGCGCGCATGCCTCCAACCGAGCGATGTCCTGCCAAAGTACGCAACCCAGCCGCTTCAGACTCTTTAATAAAGACAGCATCCAGAGAATCATCAGCCAATATAAAAGGCACATTCATGCGTGAGCGATACGCCGGATCAATTGGGTTTGAGTAAAATGCGCTCGCATCAATAAATTCATACAACGCCTCAGCTTTACGAATATTGATGGCTTCCATAGCATCAACACCACCTTGCGCTTCCAACCATTCAAACACCAAGTCCGCCAAATAAATTGCAAATGTAGGCGGCGTATTAATCATGGAGTCATTGGCAACCAAATTGGCGAAATTCCATACTGCAGGCAAACTGTCATCACTTCGAGCCAACAAGTCTTTACGTATAATACAAATCACGACACCCGCTGGACCTACATTTTTCTGTGCGCCTGCGTAAATCATACCGTACTTACTGACGTCGATTTTTCGTGACAAAATCGTAGAAGACAAATCTGCGATAATAGGCAAACTGGTTTCTGGTAAATCCGCAAACTCTAAACCACCAATCGTCTCATTTGGGCAAAGATGAAGGTAAGCTGCACTCTCATCCAAATTTAAAGACGAAAAATCCGGAACGCTGGTATAGCCTTGCTCTTTTGAAGAACCCGCCATTTGAACCTTGCCATACTTTTTGCCTTCTTTAATCGCTTTCGTAGACCAAGCACCAGTATCCAGATAACAAGCAGTATCATAGCCTTTCATGAAATTAGCGGGTATTTGAGAAAATAAGGTTGATGCACCGCCTTGGGCAAAGACAATTTCATAGTCATCATTAATATCAAGCAAACGCGCCAAACGAGCTTTAGCGGAAGCAAGAATAGACATAAATTCTTCGCTACGGTGACTCATTTCCATGACAGAAACACCGACACCGTGCCAATCTAACATTTCAGCCTGCGCTTTTTTCAAAACCGCTTCAGGAAGCGCTGCTGGACCAGAACAAAAATTGTATACTCGGCTCATATCCCGCCTATTACCTCTGTGTATTTTAAATGGCTAACCAACTAGCTGTCTTTAATATGGTTACTTCGTTTTTTTAAGGGTATTACAATAAAGACCTAATCAGAAAAAAGCGACTCACCGTAGGGAGTCGCTTATCTTTTTACTCGGCGTCCGTTTCTGAGATATCAGGAGACTCATCGCCACCTTCTGGCGCTTGATCTACTGTATCTTGAGTTGCGTCATCCGCTTCAAGATTTTCCTCTTCATTTTCATCGTCTTCAACGACACGTTCAATACCAACAAGTTTTTCATCATTGGTCAAACGTATCAAAGTAACACCTTGAGTATTTCGACCTTGGCAAGAAACTTCCGTGACTCGCGTACGAACCAAAGTACCTTGGTCAGTAATCAAGATAATTTCATCCGTTTCTTCTACTTGAACAGCACCAACAACTGGGCCGTTACGATCAGAAACTTGAATACCGATCACACCTTGACCACCACGGCCATAGGTTGGGAAGTCATCAACAAGAGTACGTTTACCATAACCATTCTCACAAGCCATCAAGACAGCAAGGTCGTTCTGAGGAACAATAAGGGAAACGACTTTCGCCCCTTCACCCAATCGAATACCACGAACACCAGCCGCTGTACGACCCATTGGGCGAACATCAGACTCTTTAAAGCGAATCGTTTTGCCAGAAGAAGAAACCAACATAATGTCGTTTTCACCATTCGTTACCGACACACCGACTAACTCATCAGTTTCATCAAGACTTAATGCAATTAGGCCCGTTGAACGAGGTCGAGCAAACTGCTGCAACGCCGTTTTCTTCACGGTACCGTTCGCCGTCGCCATGAAGATATAACTGCTTGCTTCCGTAGTTGCATCTTCGACATCTGACGTTTCCGCTGCTTCTTCATCTCCGTCTGATTCAACAACAGGTAAAGGTAGCAAAGCAGAAATAGACTCGCCTTCTCTTAACGGCAATAAATTAACAATTGGACGACCTTTCGCACCACGGCTTGCCACTGGAATATCAAACACACGCATCCAATAGACTTTACCGAAATTACTGAACAGCATGATGGTGTCATGACTGCTGGTCACGAGTAAGTGCTCAATATGATCTTCGTCTTTCATGCTGGCAGAAGATTTACCACGGCCACCACGTCGTTGTGCTTGATACTCTTCTAATGGTTGCGATTTCGCGTAACCTGTATTAGAAATCGTCACAACCATTGGCGCTTCATCAATCAAGTCCGCCATAGTAAGATCCTGACGAGAAGTAAGAATTTCCGTGCGTCGAGGATCACCAAAACTTTCACGAACTTCTTCTAGCTCTTCACGAATAACTTCCATTAGTCGATCAGGATTAGACAAAATATTAAGCAACTCAGCGATCAATTCGATCAGATTTTTGTATTCTGTTAATAACTTATCGTGCTCTAAACCAGTCAAACGGTGTAAACGCAAATCCAAAATCGCTTGCGCTTGATCAGGAGACAAGTGATAAGCACCATCAACAAAACCATAAGCCGCATCAAGATCGTCTGGGCGACATACATCTGCGCCAGCGCGTTCCAGCATCGCCATCACATCACCAGGTTGCCAAGATGCCGCCACCAGCTTTTCTTTGGCTTCTGCAGACGTTGGAGACTGACGAATCATCTCGATGATTTCATCGATATTAACAAGAGCAACAGCAAGACCTTCTAGAATATGACCACGCTCGCGCGCTTTACGAAGTTCAAAAATAGTACGACGCGTTACCACCTCACGGCGATGCTTCACGAAGCATTCTAGGATTTGCTTAAGATTAAGTAGTTGAGGACGACCGTCAACCAAGGCAACCATGTTCATACCGAACACAGATTGCAACTGAGTTTGCGTAAAGATGTTATTTACAACAACGTCAGGGTTTTCGCCACGACGTAATTCAATAACAATACGCATGCCGTCTTTATCAGACTCATCGCGAAGCTCGCTGATACCTTCCAGCTTTTTCTCTTTTACAAGCTCAGCAATTTTTTCAATGACTTTCGCCTTATTCAGCTGATAAGGAATCTCAGTGAAGACGATGGCCTGACGATTGCCTTTTTCCATTTCTTCAATGTGATGACGGGCACGCATATAAATGCGGCCACGACCTGTTTTATAGGCTTCAATAATACCTGCACGACCATTAATAAATGCGGCAGTAGGAAAATCAGGTCCAGGAATATGCTCAATTAGCTCTTCGATCGTAACTTCTGGGTTATCGATAACCGCAAGACAACCGTCAAGTACTTCACCAAGGTTATGAGGAGGAATGTTTGTTGCCATACCTACCGCGATACCTGCAGAGCCATTTACCAGCAAACCAGGAACACGTGCAGGAAGCACTTCAGGCATGTATTCCGTACCATCGTAGTTAGGCACAAAATCAACCGTTTCTTTTTCAAGATCCATCAGGAGGTGATGAGAGATCTTTGCCATACGAATTTCGGTATAACGCATGGCCGCTGCACTGTCACCATCAACAGAACCAAAGTTACCTTGGCCATCTACTAAGGTGTAACGCATTGAGAAAGGCTGCGCCATACGAACAATCGTATCGTAAACTGCAGAATCACCATGTGGGTGATATTTACCGATGACATCACCGACAATACGCGCCGATTTTTTGTACGGTTTATTCCAATCGTTTTTAAGTTCATTCATCGCAAATAGAACGCGACGGTGAACAGGTTTTAGCCCATCACGTACATCAGGTAATGCTCGACCTACAATTACACTCATTGCGTAATCTAGGTAAGATCCCTTAAGTTCATTTTCGATACTGACGGGAATAATTTCTTTGGCTAATTCACCCATAGATACAATCGATCCTTATGCCTGTGAAGTCTAAGAGACTACGTAATATCTTTTTTATAAGGGCTGTACTATATCATAAGGAAATATAGAACACCTCTGTAAGGTGCATGTATTTGTTACCTATTGTTGTATTTATCAGACTAACATCCTTCTTTTCGTGCTCTGCCTTGAAGTAAAGTAAAAAGAAATAGAAAGAAGACCTAAATCAAACCTGTTCATCAGTTAACTATTGGTCAGTCAATCAGGATGACGCTATACTGGAAGACAGATGACAATCATCCTTTTTCATACATTAGAAGGCTCAATCCAGCGAGCTAAAAACAGTCGAATTCTATAACGGAAGCCCAACACATGACCAATTCACAACAAAACAATGTTGATCTAAATGAAGTTGCCAAATTTGAAGCGCTCGCAAGTCGTTGGTGGGACACAGAAAACGAATTTAAACCACTTCATGATATAAACCCACTTCGTACAGGTTATATAAATGAACACGCTTCAGGACTAAACGGCAAAAAAGTGATTGATATTGGCTGTGGCGGCGGCATTTTATCAGAAGCAATGGCCAAACTCGGTGCCAACGTAAAAGGCATAGATATGGGTGAAGCACCTCTTGCTGTTGCCAAACTGCATTTAGAAGAATCCAAACTAGATATCGATTATGAAAAAATAACAGCAGAAGAAATCGCAGAGCGTGAAGCAGGACAATACGATGTAGTAACCTGCCTAGAAATGCTAGAGCACGTTCCAGACCCAGCGTCCGTTATTAAAGCTTGCATGACGCTCGCAAAACCAGGTGGGCACGTTTTTTTCTCAACCATTAATCGCAACCCTAAAGCGTATTTATTCGCAATCATTGGTGCGGAATACATTTTAAACATGCTTCCTAAAGGAACCCATGACTACGCGAAATTTATCCAGCCAGCAGAATTAAACAGCTATGCAAGAAATGCGGGACTTGAAGTAGACCACATGACAGGAATGACATATAACCCTCTAACAAAGGTCTACAAATTAAACGACAAAGATGTGTCCGTAAATTACCTTATGCACACTAAAAAACCATAGCACAGCAGCCACATTATTACGGTGACGCGCCATAGCGCAAGGAGGAGACATGTATCATTATCAAGCTCCAGAAAAACTGCTTAACAATAAAGTTATTCTTGTGACAGGCGCCGGTGACGGCATAGGTAAAACAGCGGCCATTACTTACGCAAAATACGGTGCCACCGTTATATTATTAGGTCGTACCACGAAAAAATTAGAAGCCGTTTACGATTTAATAGAAAAGAGTCATTACCCTCAAGCCGCCATTGTACCGATGAATCTTGATGGTGCAGCAGAACACGACTATGTTGAGCTCGCGAAGACCATTCAAAATGAGTTCGGTCATCTTGATGGTATTTTACATAACGCCAGCTTATTAGGGGAAAGAACCCCTCTAGCAGAATACGACCCCAACTTATTTGACCAAGTAATGCGAGTCAACGTCACCAGCCAGTTACTTTTAACGCAAGCTCTCTTACCTTTATTAAAGAAAGCCAACAACGCATCCGTGGTTTTCACGTCTTCTGGTGTTGGACGAACCGCAAGAGCAAATTGGGGCGCCTATGCGGTTTCAAAGTTTGCCACCGAAGCGATGATGCAGCTCTTTTCGGCCGAATTACAGGAAGCAAACACAAACATTCGAGTCAACGCGATCAACCCTGGCGGAACACGAACCAAAATGAGAGCGTCCGCTTTCCCAGACGAAGCACCAGGAACCCTTCCAACGCCTGCCGACATTATGCCGCTGTACCTATATTTAATGGGAGAAGACAGTGCATCGGAAAACGGTCAATCCATTAACGCCCAATAATAGAAAATCACAAAAGAACCCACACTCTATGCGCAATCATTAACAAAATGCCCATTGCGCACCCTTGCTGGCTTCAGTTAACCTGAGCACATGACAATATTTTTTAGACACCTCACACTGAACTTACTTTTACTCTCCACGCTTGCGCCCTTTTCCGCGCAAGCCAATACCACACCTAACGTCGACACAACACCAATGACCAATACAACACCCGCTCTCACTCCAATTTTGAACAAGAGCCTGACTGATTCAAATAATTATTACTCGACAACACTTTCCAATCATTTAAAAGTAGTGTTAATTAACGACCCTAAGGCAGAAGAATTTTCTGCTTCTTTATCTGTCAACGTGGGCAGTTTCGCAGATCCGAAAGAGCAACAAGGACTCGCCCACTTTTTAGAGCACATGCTATTTTTAGGAACGGAAAAATATCCTGAAGCTGGAGACTATCAATCTTACATTCGTAAAAATGGCGGGGCACATAATGCCTACACAAGCACAGACACCACCAATTTTTACTTTGATATAAAGCCTGATGCTTATCTAGATGCCCTCGATCGCTTTTCGCAGTTTTTCATTTCTCCACTGTTCAGCGAATCCCTGACTCAACGCGAAAAAAATGCAGTAGACGCGGAGTTCAAAGCAAAGTTCAAAACAGAAAGTCGACGTAACAACCAAGCATTTAAAACTTTGATTAATAGCGAACACCCATATAACCGCTTCACAGTAGGCAACTTAGAGACATTAAGAGATTTACCAGACAATCCATTAAGAGAACAATTACTGTCCTTGTACGAACAGAATTATTACGCTGAAAACATGGCACTCGTCATGGTTGCCAACCTTGCACCAGAAGAAATGGCAGAACTTGCTAGCCGCTTCTTTTCAGGTATTAAAAGCAAAGCGCAGTCAAAACAAATTTCTGCACAAAAATCGCAGACATTCACCCCTACTCTTATTCCTGTCAATTCACCTAGACTGCAATTTGTCAGACCACTCATTGATAACGATGCCATCACTTTTTACTATCAAATCAATGCACAAAACGACCATTACAAAACCCAACCGACTCGTTACTTATCCTACATATTTGGCAATGAAAACACGGGGTCTTTATACGCTTCATTAAAGAAAGAAGGCTTTATTAACGGCATTTCTTCAAGCACCAGCCCCGACTATGGCGACAATGCATTTTTCATCGTAAAAATGAATTTAACCAATGAAGGAATGGCAAACATAGACACCATTGCTCAACGTTTTTTTGCCACAATTAGCTTGCTAAGATCCTCTCCCATTAACTCAATGTATTTAGAAGAAGGGCTAAAGCTTAGCCAGATGATGTTTAACCATCAAAACTATGTTGATCCAAAAAACTTAGCTAGAGCCTTATCTTCTAGAGCCTTAAGAAAGCCACTCAAAGATTTATTAAGCAGCTATCGATTAGAAACCACAGCGAGCAAAAAACAAGTTAGAGATCTACTACAACAGCTGAACACAGAAAACCTACTTATCCAAATTACCTCCAATAACGAACTACCTGAAATTTGGGCGAAAGAGGTCCCACGCTGGGACGTAGAACCTTGGTACGAAAGCCTATACAGCAATAATTATTTCAGTGAATATTTTTTAAACCTTGCAGGACTTTCTGTCACGAATACTTTTGTCAGCCTTCCCGATAAAAACCGATTCATCCCTGAATCATTAACATTGACGCAAGAGCATAATGACACACCAGAAATTATCCTCAATAAAGAAGGTTTTACTTATTGGAACAAGTCAGATACCAACTTTAATAAGCCGACATCAATGAACTTTTTAGCGCTGCGCTTCGAAGGTGCTGCAAACACACCAGAACAAATGCTTTACAATAGACTTTGGTGCAGACTGTTTGACGAAAGTGTCAGTGAGGCCACTTACGCACCCTACATTGCAGGCTTAGGCTATCACTTTTACCCTCATGTTAACGGCGTCACATTAAGAACAAATGGTTACTCAGATAAACAAAACGACTTTACCGTTTGGTTAGTTGATCAGTTGTTTCTATTCCGCCCAACCCCTGAACACTTCGAACGAGCTAAAACTCAACTACAAAAAGACCTTGCGAATCAAATAAACAGACAGGCTTATCACAATGCAAACAGTGCTTTTAGCACGCTCATCACAAAAAACAGCTTTACCACAACACAATTAGAAGATGCTATAACACACCTTTCTGCGAAAGGATTACAAAATTTCATAAAACAAGCTCGAGGACGCTTTAGCGTATCAGCATATAGTACAGGCAATGTCACGAAACAACAGACTCAAACACTTGCGGACACGATTTATCAGCGTTTTCAAGGCAGGCTACATCAAAACACACCGCTAGACATTGAAACCAAATTACTGGCAACACAACAAAAGCTCCACTATCAATTCGAATCAACAAGCAATGACAAGGTTGTACTCTATACACTCATTGACACCAGCACTCAGGGCGCAACTCCCGAAGAATCCATTACAGAAAAAGTGGCCTTTTCACTGTTTAACAAATTGATCAGCAGCTCTTTCTACCACCAACTGCGCACAGAGCAGCAACTTGGATACATTGTTGGCACTCAAAACCTTAGCACCA
>CALLIL010000121.1 GCA_938009755.1 uncultured Marinomonas sp. | reverse complement strand
ATATAAATTGACAACACCCTGTCGATGATTTCTTTAATGGGTCACTAGCCCATCTCAATCAGATGATTCTGATAAGCACAAGTTTAGTATGGCGCAATACTGTCATTTTAAGCTTTATCCTCGCGAAAAAACGCGGGCAGTGTAAAAACTGCGATTTATTGCGTTTGAGTGTTCCTTGTTTTTTAAGTTACCTCAGTTAGTTTTGCAAACATCGTTCTATCAACTTTAATCTATCTGTCTTATGCGGTTACAATAGCCGCACTAAAAATTAAAAGACAGCTGAATACTATAGAGGTTAACAAGGTGGAGTTATTATCCGGTGGTGAAATGATCGCCCGCTTCCTCAAAGATGAGGGAGTTGAATACATTTATGGTTACCCAGGTGGCGCAGCTTTACACATTTACGATGCCTTGCATCGCCAAACAGATGTAAAGCACATTCTGGTGAGACATGAACAAGCGGCAACGCACATGGCAGATGGTTATGCGCGCGCTACAGGTAAAACAGGAACCGTCCTTGTTACATCTGGACCGGGTGCAACCAATACCGTCACAGGCATCGCAACAGCTTATATGGATTCTATTCCAATGGTTGTGATTTGTGGTCAGGTCATGAGTTATTTGATTGGCGAAGACGCCTTCCAAGAAACCGACATGATCGGCGTGTCTCGTCCTATTGTGAAACACAGCTTCACTGTTAAGCATCCTTCTGAAATTCCAATGATTCTGAAGAAAGCGTATTACATCGCTAATTCAGGTCGCCCGGGCCCTGTTGTTGTGGATGTTCCAAAAGACATGACCATGCCGGGTGCGAAATTTGAATACCAATACCCAGAGTCGGTTTCTCTACGCTCTTATACTCCACCAACGAAAGGTCACAGTGGCCAGATTAAAAAAGCGGTGGATATGTTGTTAGCTGCGAAGCGACCAATTATTTATGCGGGTGGCGGTGTCATTATGGGCGGCGCGTCTGAGCAGTTAGTAGAGCTGGCTAAGTCGCTAAACGTTCCTGTGACCAATACATTAATGGGCTTAGGCGGCTTTCCTGCAACGGACAAGCAGTTTGTTGGCATGCTTGGTATGCACGGCGCGTACGAAGCGAACATGACCATGCATCATAGTGACGTGATTTTGGCTGTCGGTGCACGCTTTGATGACCGTGTGACAAACGACCCAGACCAATTTTGTCCGGGTGCCAAGATCATTCACATCGACATCGACCCAGCAGCCATTTCCAAAACCATTCGTGCCGATGTGCCAATCGTTGGCCCAGTAACGCAAGTGTTAGATGAAATGTTGTCATTGACCAAAGGGCAGTCTTTAAATGCGGAATCCCTAGCGACTTGGTGGAAGCAAATCGAAGAATGGCGAGCGGTGCACGGTGGTCGTTACGATACAAGCGGTGACAAAATCAAACCGCAGGCTGCGGTTGAAGCTTGCTGGCGTGCAACCAAAGGCGACGCGTTTGTGGCGTCAGATGTGGGTCAGCACCAAATGTTTACCGCGCAATATTACAAATTCGACAAACCAAATCGTTGGATCAACTCTGGCGGCTTAGGAACCATGGGCTTCGGTCTTCCTGCCGCTATGGGCGTGAAGATGAACTTCCCGAAAGAAACGGTCGTTTGTGTGACAGGTGAAGGCAGTATTCAAATGAATATCCAAGAGCTTTCTACGTGTTTGCAATACGGTTTACCAGTTAAAATCTTGTGTTTGAATAACGGTTTCCTCGGCATGGTTCGCCAATGGCAAGACATGAACTATGAAGGTCGTTACTCTAATTCATACATGGAATCTTTGCCTGATTTCAAAGTACTGATGGACGCGTACCGTCATAAGTTTGTTGAAATTCGAACCAAAGATGAACTTGATAGCAAAATGGAAGAAGCGTTTGCCATGACTGACGACTTGGTTTTCATCAACTGTCATGTGGATCCAGAAGAACACGTTTATCCAATGCAAGTACCTCGTGGTGCGATGCGCGATATGTTCTTGAGCAAAACGGAGCGTACATAATATGCGACACATTATTTCTGTATTAATGGAAAACGAACCGGGTGCTTTGTCGCGTGTTGTTGGCCTGTTTTCTCAGCGTAACTTTAACATCGAATCATTAAACGTTGCCGCGACAGATGACCCAACTTTGTCTCGTCTAACGCTAACAACCTATGGTTCTGATCAAGTGGTTGAGCAAATCACCAAACAGCTTAACAAGCTAATTGACGTGATCAAGCTGGTGGATCTTACTGAAGGTGCGCACATTGAGCGTGAATTGATGTTGGTAAAAGTACGTGCAACAGGCGCACAACGTGCCGAAGTCAAACGTACGGTGGATATTTTCCGTGGCAATATCGTCGACATGACGCCTTCTATCTATACCGTTCAAATCGCAGGCGAATCGGATAAATTAGACGGCTTCCTTCAAGCATTGGGCGGCGCTCACTTGCTAGAAGTGGTTCGCACAGGTGTATCTGGTGTCGCTCGTGGCGAGAAAGTGTTAACGATCTAACTTTCTCCTCTTTGCGTATGAAAAGCCGCTCGTAGAGCGGCTTTTTTGTGTTTGTCTAAAAAGTGGAACAAGCGCCATAATACAGCAGAATTTAAATGACTTTGGATACTGTATGCATAGCGACATGCTTGTGTGATTTTCAATGCTTGGAATAATCTAAGCGGTGGGAAAAGATCCAAACCTGCATTTCGAAATACGCTTTTATATTCAGAACAATTTCAAGATGTAGAAGGACTAGGTGATGAGCAAATTTTATTTGATGGCAAAAAAATCTAGGGTTGATAGTACAATTCTTTATCAAGAAAACAATACGTTCACTACTTGGAAAACAGGCCATGCTTTGTCGGAGTATTTTGAGTCACCATTAATTTGTTATCTTGATGATGATCATCTAAATGGCGTTTTGCCTACATTTTATACGTCGCCAGCAATAATTGGGAAAAAAGAATTCTACCAAGATTTGCTCAATTGTGGCGTTGATAATATAGAAGCACAACCTGTTGTTATTAAAGACACGGTTAATGATCGAGAGTATACGGATCATCTACTTTTGAACATACTTGGACAAGTGTCTTGTTCAGATTTAGATAAATCTGATTATTCAGTATTGAATGAGGATATGACTGTTATTGATAAGCTAGTGCTCAAAAAAAGTAATATAGGTGATCTAAATATGTTTCTCATTCGTGAAGATACGGATTGTATTGTGATAAGTGAACAGGTTTATTCATACCTTACAAGTAAAGGGTACAAAGATATTTACTTTGAAGAATTGAAAGTTATTTAAGCGCATTTAATGAATTCTTGAAGTAAGAAAAGCAATTACTAGGAAAAGATCCAGACCTTCCCTAGCAAGGTCGTTAAGCTTGTTTCGACCGCAAAAATACAGTCTTCACTAGACTGCTTATATTTTTCCTATGTCTTCTAGTAGGGCACTTGTAAACGAAAAAAGGGTGGCTAAGAAGCCACCCTTTTTTATTCGTATTTTTTATTGCAGACAAAAGCTTAGCTGTGCTCTTTAAGGAACTCTTCGCTTAGGTAAAGTTCTTCGTTGCTGTTTACTTTCACGTCACGGTCTAGAATCATTTGGGCGATTTTCTTCGCTTCTTCTAGGGAGTGCATTTCGTAAGTTCCACATTGATATTCGTTTAGCTCTGGAATGTCTTCTTTCGCTTTTACGGCTAATACGTCAGTCATAGCGGCTTTCCAAGAAGCGGCAACGGTATCTTCTGTTGGTGTGCCAACCAAGCTCATGTAAAAACCTGTACGACAGCCCATTGGGGAAATGTCGATGATTTCTACGCTGTTGCTGTTAAGGTGGTTACGCATGAAACCTGCAAACAAATGTTCTAGTGTGTGAATGCCCGTTTCAGAAAGAATCTCTTCGTTTGGTATGCAAAAACGCAAATCAAACACGGTGATTTCATCGCCTTTTGGCGTTGCCATGGATTTAGCAATACGCACGGCTGGCGCACTCATTCGTGTGTGGTCGACGCGGAAGCTGTCTAGTAATGGCATAAAAAATTCTCCTAATAGAAGCGCAACCGACTGACTGGCCGTTGCGCTATGAATTGATGTGTCTATTTTAGGCTATTGTACATCAAGTTTTGCTTTTTTATCGCTAGTGAGGGTTTTTATCTGCTCGTAGGTTAAGGCAATGATGAAAGCTATGATGGCGAAAAAGACGCTTTCTCCAATAAAAAACAACATGAAGCCACAGCTTGCCAAGGCGAGAACTGAGAGGATTCTGGTTGCACCCTTGATTAATTTTAGCGCGGCGATGCAGGTCAGCGTGTAGATGAGCAAAAAGCTGCCATTGGTCATTTCGATGAACCACGCCATTTTCCAACCTGAATACTCGGCGAACAACAAAGACATCGCCATGATGATGCCAACTAGGAGCACGGCGTTTTTCGGTGTGCCGTTTTTGCTAAGCTGAGCAAAAGTGTTTGGTAAGGCGTTTTGTTGTGCCATGGCTTGCACCATGCGAGAAAACCCTAAGATATAAATCGCAATGTTGGCAAATGCAATCACGTAAGCGCCAGCGGCAAAGAAGCGGCTGCTGGTTTCGCCAACGAGTTTGCTTACTAACAAAGCTAATGATTGGCTGTTTGTGACTTCGTCGCCGTAAGTGTGGTGCCAAGCAATGAGTAACACCAAACTCAAATAGGCTAAAATCACAATGGCGATGCCACCTAATAAGGCGATAGGGAAATCCCGTGTTGGGTTTTTAAATTCTGCGCCCATGTGCGCCATGACTTCAATGCCTAAAAAACACCAAAATATCACGCCTGTGGCGTACAAGGTTTGTTGCCATTCAGGCCATGAAATAGGCGTTTCGATTACGTGTCGGCTGGATTGGATATCGCCAATAAAACACAGCCATAGAATCACCAGAATCATCACCACTACGACCGCCGTTTGAAAGCGGGCGGAAGTTTGTATGCCAGCAATGGCGAATAATAAAAGCCCGCCTAGAGTGAGCATACTAAAGGTTAAAATCCACTCATCAGAGGTTTTAAAAATAATCGCCACATAAGCGGAAGCAACTTTTATAGCGACCGCTGGGCCAACTAATAAAATACTGAGGAATAACCAACCAACGGCTTTTTCATAGCGAGCACCAAAAGCGCGCCCAATGTAATGAGACGCGCCGCCAGCAGAAGGGTATTTGGCACCAAACAGCGCGAAGATAAAGGCAATGGGCATAATCATGGCGGCGGTAATCAGCCATGCATAAAAGGCAAAAGAGCCCGCTTCTGTGACGGACATGGCTGGCAGAATCATTAATCCTGTGCCGATGAATGTCGTGACTGTCATGGCGATGCCTTGTAACGGGCCGAGGGTTTTATTGTATTGCGTCATGGTTTGCCTTTGTCGATTGTCTGAGGGTTTGTCTAGTTGGTTTTATTGCTGTTTTTCATGGAAACAAAGGATAAAATAACGACGCTTAAAAAGCGCTATGCAAGTTGCTTCTATTAGGGCGCAATGTGTCGGAATGCCCGACACATTGAAAGGCAAATCGAAAAAGAGGGTTTGAAGTGGCAGATCAGTACGATCAGAAAATATTAGCGCTACTCGTGGAAGACGCCAGATTGTCGGTGTCTGATATTAGTCGCCAAGTGAATTTGTCTCGCTCGGCGGTGACAGAGCGCATTCGTCGTCTTGAAGAGAATGGCACTATTACGGGTTATCATGCGCATACTTCAATTTCAAAAGAGGATGGTGTAACGGCGTATTTGGCCTTAACCTTTCGTCCCTTATCTTGTGACCTTGTTCAGCCATTGGTGGACGCTATTCCAGAAGTAAAACTAGCGCATTCCATCAGTGGCGATTTGGATTTATTGCTCTTGGTTCAGGCCAGTTCCATGGCGCGTTTGAACGAGATTAGAAGTGACATGGACGCTTGGCCAAACCTTGATAAAGTGGTCACGCACATGTGTCTGGCGACACGATTGGATCGTTGGTGATACTTGAATTGAAGACATAAAAAATGGGCTCTTAGGAGCCCATTTTTAGTTGATTACGCATTTAAGTGCTTAGTGAACAGTGTTGCTTATGTTCAATGTATATCCAATTGTCGTTTTAAAAATAGACGAACACTGACTTTGATACTTAACAAGAGAGCCTCATAACAAAAAGATAATATAATAGATGCATAGTTTCATTTTGAATTTAATAAATTCAAATATTGATACTTTTCGTTAGGATTAATGCTTTTTCTATTCTTAATATAAACGTCGATCTCTGAAGCTTAGTTCAGATATTCAATCCACAAGCATCGATAGGAAAACATAATATGAGAAAAGTACGATCATTAATTTTGTCAGCAAGTATAGTCATCTTGTCAGGACTTTCAGTAAACAGCTTTGGCTTTGAGCTCACGAGTACTGATATTAAAGAAGGTCAAAAAATGTCAACAGACTTTGAATTTTCAGGTTTTGGCTGTGACGGCGGAAATGTTTCGCCACAACTTTCCTGGTCTGACGTTCCTGTAGGAACAAAAAGCTTTGCTATTACAGCTTACGATCCTGATGCTCCAACGGGAAGCGGTTGGTGGCATTGGGTAAGCTTTAATATTCCAGCACATGTGACAACATTACGTCGAGGTGTTGATTTGCCATTGTTAGGTGCTGTAGAACTGTCTTCAGATTATGGCAGCACAGGCTTTGGTGGTGCTTGCCCTCCTGAAGGTCATGGCATGCATCGTTATCAATTTATAGTGTGGGCTTTACCTGTTGAAAAACTCGATTTAAGTAGTAGTGTTTCATCCGCAATTGTTGGCTACACACTTAATAGTATGGCTATAGATACGGCTAAATTAACAGCGACATACAACCGTTAAAAGTAATTATAATACTGGGAGGAGATAGTAGTGGCTAACGTAATTGGAATCCATTCTATATATGGTTTACATAACCAAAAATTGCGTAATGTGGCTGTCCATTCTCCTAGTATTTTTCTCGTTCGATCTGGGAAAAAAACCATATTTTGGCAAGATCAAGAGCTTACGTTAGATTCATCAAATCTGCTGCTCGCTCGTGCCCAACAACAACTGACATTTGAAAATAAACCAGAACGCCTCAAATTTATGTCCACTCATTTTAGATTTAATCTGGCTCCACCAGAAGAAATGTTGGAATTGAGTTTATCTGTATCAAGAAGTGCCTACTTTCCGGTTTATTGCCCATCTAAAAGCTTATTAAGTACCTTAGATATTTTTTCAAACTTGCATTGGGACGAGTTAAGTCGTCACTCTCAAATATTTTGGGTGCATGGCTTTTATCAACAATTGGCGGAAGAAGGGAAGTTACACTTGCTTTTCTCAAGTCACATTTTACCTTTTGGTCAAGAGCTCAGTGAATACTTAATGCAAGAACCGGGACAGGATTATCAATTGAATTCGGTTGCTGAGCACTTTTCGATGAGTCGATCAACGCTTATTCGACGTTTAAAAAATGAAAAAACGCAATTCAAAGAGGTCTTAATGCAAGTTAGAATGAATTATGCGTTAACTCTTATGCAAAGGGGAAACAAGCGACAAATAGACATTGCATTAAGGTGTGGTTATCAATCGCAAGAGCGTTTTAGTCAACGTTTTTATCAACGATTTGGGATTACGCCAAAGCAATATCTTAAAACACTTGTTGAGTAATGTGTGATTTTTGAAAGGTCGTGCTATTTTAGTATTTTATATAAAAAATGGGCTCTTAGGAGCCCATTTTTTATTGGATGGATATTTTTCGTTTAAGGCATCATGCCTAAAGCGGTCAATCCCATGTTTTCAGGTAAGTCTAAAACAATGTTCATGTTTTGAATTGCTTGACCTGCGGCGCCTTTTACTAAGTTATCAATCACCGACAAGACAACCACTTTGTCGCCATCTTGTGGGCGATAAACTGCGATACGACAGAAGTTCGCGCCTTTAGTGCTGCGCGTTTCTGGTGTGCTTCCGGCTGGCATCACATCAACAAAGAATTCGTCTTTATAGCGTTCTTCAAATAGAGCCTGAAGATCAACAGAGGTGTCTGTCAATGTGGCGTACATGGTGGAATGAATGCCACGGATCATAGGAACAAGGTGTGGTACAAAGGTCAAACCAACAGGTGACTGGCTGACTTTCTGCAAGCCTTGTTTGATTTCAGGCAAATGACGATGACCGGCGACGCCGTAAGCTTTGAAGCTCTCGCTGGATTCACACAAAAGCGAACCGATATTTGTGCCACGGCCTGCGCCACTAACGCCAGATTTTGCATCAACAATAATGTGTGCAGGCTCAATGATTCCTGCTTCCAATAGAGGAATTAAACCAAGCTGTGTTGCGGTTGGGTAACAGCCTGGGTTTGCCACAAGCTGAGCGCCTTTAATCGCGTCGCGATTGGTTTCAGGTAAACCATAAACGGCTTGTTCCACATAGTTTGGTGTGCGGTGATCCATGCCGTACCATTTGGCCCATTCTACTGTGTCTTTGATGCGGAAGTCTGCGCCTAAGTCGACGACTTTCACGCCTTTATCAATCAGTGCTGGTACTTGATCCATTGCCACGCCGTGTGGTGTTGCAAAAAATACTAGGTCGCATTTTGCCAGTTCATCTACACTTGGGTTAGTGAATCGTAAGTCGTAGTGTCCGCGTAAACTAGGATAGATATCAGAAATGAGCTTGCCTTCTTCACTACGAGAAGTAATGGTGGTTACTTCTGCTTGAGGGTGGTTTGCAAGCAGTCTTAATAATTCGGCTCCGGTGTAACCTGTGCCGCCAACGATACCTATTTTATACACTGTATTTTCCTATTGTTTCTGCCTATAGAAAGGCAATTGCGAATTTGTCATATAACTGATTGAATAGTGCACCAAATTTACTCGCGTTTAAAGTGAGGTAACGGTCTGAAAGAGTTAAATTTAAAAGAAAAGTGGCTGAGCAAAGCAAAATCTTACGACGACTTGCTTATTCTAGCGGTGCTTGGTGCCTTGTGTGGTTTGTTTTGTGGCTTGATCATGGCGCTTTTCTACGCGACGGTGTACTTTCCAATGCGGCTTTTAACCGATTCTGAGTTTGGCTCCTTCAGTGCTCTTTCGGTTGAGTGGCGTATTGCCTTCGTTGTCTTGTCTTGCTTTTCTTTGATGATTTT
>CALLIL010000120.1 GCA_938009755.1 uncultured Marinomonas sp. | reverse complement strand
GTTCAAAAAATAAGAGAGACAACAATACCAGCACTCGAGAGTGCACTTGAGTTGACTCGCCGAGCGTATGAAACAGGTCGCTATCGTTACACTGATCTAATTGCAGCCCAAGAGGAATTGCTGGCAACCAAACAATCGTTGATCGACACCGCTGCAACTGCGTTGATCGGGCACGCCGTTATCGAAAAATTAACCGGCCAAGCGCTGAAACCTTAATTAACCTTACGGGATAGGGTTCGTTGCCCGCCCGAGGATAAAATACTATGAAACATCTAATTATATTACTCACAACCGCTTTTGTTTTAATCGGCTTTTCGTCTGCGTACTCTGACGATGAGCATACTGATCATGATTCTCACGCAGAGCATGACTCTCATTCAGAAGATTCACACTCAGATAATGACTCTGAAGAGCCAATTAGTCGTATACAAGCCGATATGGCAGCTAAAGTTGGTATTGCCACTTCCATCGCAGGTGCTGAGCAACTTGAACAATCGAGTAAACTATTCGGAACACTGACTTCAGGGCCAGAACAACTGAGCCATGTTCGTGCTCGATATGAAGGCCTAATTAAATCTGTTGCTGTGTCGACGGGAGACACTGTTAACACTGGCGATCTGCTCGCCGAGGTCGAATCCAATGACAGCTTAAGAACTTATAAAATTCTTGCTCCAATATCCGGCCGTATTATGCAGCGGCATGCGAACACTGGCGAGTTCACACAAAACCAAGTGCTGTTCTCGATCGCTAACCTAGAAACTCTCTGGGCTGAACTACGTGTTTTTTCCTCGCATCAATCCTCCATTCGAGCAGGCCAAACAGTCCACATTCTTGAGGGGAACAATCGCATTGATGCCAAAATTGACCATGTAGTTCCGTCGCTCGACACGCCGTATCAGCTAGCACGTATCAAACTCGATAATACTGATCAAACTCTCACACCGGGGCTGATGATAGAAGCGCAGGTGGTTACCAGTGAATTCTCGGTGGACTTGGCCGTGCACGTAGACGCCATTCAAGAGATCGAAGGTCGGCAAGGAGTATTCGTTAAAGATGGCGAAACGTATCCATTCACTCCTTTAGAGTTGGGTCGTCGTGATGACACGTTTTTTGAAGTTCTCGGGGGGCTTGCTCAAGGTGATGAGTACGTCAGCAATAACAGTTATCTACTCAAAGCTGATTTAGAAAAATCTGAAGCAGAACACGAGCACTAGGAGCCTATAATGATTAACGCTATTTTACGCCTCGCGATTGAGCGACGCGTGCTGTTCCTATGCAGCATTTTCTTTATCGTTGGTATTGGGGTGTGGAGCTATCAAAAGCTACCCATCGATGCAGTGCCCGATATCACCAATGTTCAAGTCCAAATCAATACCTCAGCGCCGGGCTATTCTCCGCTCGAATCAGAGCAGCGCATTACATACCCTGTTGAAAACGCGCTTGCAGGGTTGCCTAATCTCTCTTACACGAGATCACTGTCGCGTTATGGGCTATCGCAAGTGACGGTGGTATTCGAAGAGAGTACTGACATCTATTTTGCGCGTAACCTGATTAACGCTAAATTAGGCGCGATCAAAAGCGCGTTGCCTTCAGGGTTAGAGCCTGAGATGGGGCCGATTTCGACGGGCTTAGGTGAGATATTTATGTACACCGTGCAGGCGGAACCCGATGCGCGAATGGCGAATGGCAAGCCCTATACGGCTACCGCGTTAAGGGAGATACAAGATTGGATCATCAAGCCCCAGCTCGCCCAAGTCAAAGGCGTCGTAGAGGTTAATAGTATCGGCGGATACAACAAGCAGTATCACGTCACGCCCGATCCGATAAAACTACTCTACCATCGGCTGAGTATTGAAGATTTAGTTCAGGCGTTGCAGACCAACAACGAAAACCGTGGGGCAGGGTACATCGAGCGAAATGGTCAACAGCTGTTAGTTCGATCACCTGGCCAACTAGAGACCATTGACGATATTTCGGAAGTTATTGTCGCCGAATCAAATTCAGTGCCCATTATGATAAAGGACATTGCGGAGGTCGCTATAGGTAAGGAGCTTCGCACTGGTGCCGCGACACGTGATGGTGTAGAGACAGTGCTAGGGACTGCGATGATGTTGATCGGTGAGAACTCTCGCCAAGTAGCACAAGATGTTGCGGTAAAGCTTGATGAGATACAAGTGTCGATACCTGAAGGGGTAATGCTAGAGGCTGTTTATGATCGCACAGCGTTGGTTGATAAGGCCATTGCGACTGTCACTAAGAATTTGTTGGAAGGTGCTATTTTGGTGATCGTGGTGTTATTTTTACTACTTGGAAATATTCGAGCGGCTTTGATCACGGCCGCAGTTATTCCACTGTCAATGCTAATGACTATCACAGGCATGGTAAGAACGGGTGTTTCTGCCAACCTGATGAGTCTCGGTGCGCTCGACTTTGGTTTGATCGTTGATGGCGCGGTCATCATTGTCGAGAATGCCGTTAGGCGACTCGGTGAAGCACAACACCAACAAGGTAGACAAAGTTTGCGTGAACGCTTAGATACCGTTTATGAGGCAACCGCAGAAGTCATTAAACCCAGTCTTTTCGGTATTGCGATCATCACCATTGTCTATATTCCGATTTTCAGTTTGACTGGCGTTGAGGGCAAAATGTTCGACCCGATGGCTGCGACTGTCGTGATGGCATTGATCTCGGCGATGATATTGTCACTGACCGTGGTACCAGCAGCGGTCGCCGTTTTCATGAACGGCGAAATCAGCGAAAAAGAAAGTGTCATCATCGTTAAATCAAAAAAGATCTACGAGCCAGCGCTTAAGTTAGCAATGAAATTTCGCGTAGTCGTGGTTAGTTTCGCAAGCATATTGGTTATTTTCAGTATGTGGTTAGCGTCCACCCTGGGCTCGGAATTTGTTCCGCAGCTTAATGAGGGTGATATCGCGCTGCACGCTATGCGTATCCCAGGCACGGGTCTTGAACAAGCCGTCGAAATGCAGGCAATTCTCGAGCAAACAATCAAAGAATTTCCAGAGGTCGATAAAGTATTCGCTCGTATCGGCACGGCTGAGGTGGCCACTGATCCCATGCCGCCAAATGTAGCGGACAATTTCGTTATTCTAAAGCCTCGGAGTGAGTGGCCGAATTCATCCAAAACGAAGGCGGAATTGGTAGAGGAAATGGAAAGCGCGCTCGAACAGTTGCCTGGAAATAATTACGAGTTCACACAGCCAATTCAAATGCGATTTAACGAACTCATTTCAGGCGTGCGAGCGGACTTAGGCGTTAAAGTGTTTGGCGATGATCTTGATCAACTGGTTAGAACAGCTAATGAGGTGCTTTCGATTGTTAATTCTATCGAAGGCGCTGCAGATGCAAGAGTTGAGCAAGTGACAGGATTGCCAACTTTATCAATAAAACCGAAACGTACCGCCTTGGGTCGTTATGGACTGAATGTCTCTGATCTACAAGATTGGGTGTCTGCCGCGATCGGCGGTGAATCTGCTGGCATTTTGTATGAAGGTGATCGGCGTTTTGAACTCGTCGTTCGCTTGCCCGAGACAATAAGGCAAGATATTGATCGATTAAAATACTTACCCGTACCTTTGCCGAATGGCGACTACGTTCCGCTCGAAGAAGTGGCGACACTTGATATTGCGCCAGCACCAGCACAAATCAGCCGTGAGAACGGTAAACGTCGCGTCGTGGTGACGGCTAATGTAAGAGGGCGCGATCTTGGCGGTTTTGTTACCGAAGTAAAAGCAGCCATTCAGGAGCAGGGCAACATTCCACCTGGGTATTGGTTAGACTACGGCGGAACATTTGAGCAATTGGAATCTGCCAGTCAACGCCTCACAATCGTCGTGCCGATTACACTGCTCGTGATTCTCGCCATTCTTGTGATCGCGTTTTCTTCTTTCAAAGATGCATTGATCGTTTTTAGTGGTGTACCACTGGCGCTAACTGGTGGCGTTTTGTTTCTATATATCCGCGGAATGCCCTTATCGATTTCGGCAGGGGTTGGGTTTATCGCACTCTCCGGAGTGGCAGTCTTGAACGGACTCGTTATGCTGTCTTTTATTCGACAGCTTTGGCGAGAGACTGGTGAGTTAACAAAATCAATTGTCGACGGAGCGATGGTTCGATTACGACCTGTTTTGATGACCGCTTTGGTGGCCAGCCTTGGTTTTATCCCAATGGCCTTGAACACGGGAACCGGCGCGGAAGTACAAAGACCATTAGCCACCGTAGTGATTGGCGGTATTATTTCGTCCACGATATTGACCTTATTAGTTTTGCCCGTCCTTTTCGATTGGGTTCATCGTCGTTGTGACCAAAGTAAATCATAATTACACGCTGTTTAGGTGCTTTCGAGGTTGTATATTTTTTGCAGGCGGGATTACGCAAGAAGTGGTATCTCACGGAAATGACCTGATGAGTTTTGTGGCTGTGTATGACAGAGGTGGAGCCTCAGTTAATCTGATGACCTAAAAAAATTGGAGTTGTATTTAAAATAGAGTAATTTGATATTACCCTTTATTAACTTTGCGATCAGAAAAAAAGAATGTACACAGTCGCTTCGAAATTCGACATACATATTGAAAGTGGTAATTCTATATACCCTTATGACTTAATTGGCTGCGGTGACCGAAGCAAATCGTTAGCACAAGGGGTCCGATTAGCCTTTACAGGCATTCACCATATAGACTTCCTGATAAGTCTACCGTCCTCTGTGTAAGGTGCCAGTATTCAGGTAAGCCGCTCACACTCGCTCTTTACGAGCCAATAGCGGATTATATCACGCATACTAATTTTGATTTGAGTTTCTGAATATAGCGGAGCAGTGTTATATGATAGCAATTTTTAGTTGGAAGTTTTTTCAATGTTGTATAGGGAAATAGTTAAAGCAATCAATATGAAAATATTTTTTTTGAGTCCTCAATAAGAATAGATAATCAATTCTAGGGCAGTTTCATCGAATGCCGAACTAAGGTAATTCCTAGCATTTATCTTTCGTCATATTTGTATGTGAGAAATTAATATTTTTTGCAAAATTCTATTTTGGAGTTTCATGATTATTGTATCTATAGTTTTGTATGT
>CALLIL010000119.1 GCA_938009755.1 uncultured Marinomonas sp. | reverse complement strand
AGTAATTATATTTTTATAGAAAAATATTTTTTGAATAATTCTTTATCAAAAGAAAAATACGTTCAAAATACAAACCAATCGCCCTAAAATGACGCTTAAAACTACAAAAACGCCAATTTAGTGCAGTAAAAATTTTTCTATAAAAATATAATTACTTCTTTAAGAGTTTAAAAAAATAGAAAATACATAGAAAAAACCGAATGAAATTGAATGCAAAATAAAAGCACTCAATAAATTTTGATTTATTTATCACGCTTCAAGGACCTTAAATGCCTACTTCAATGCTGATTACATGGAAAAAAGAACTCGATAAGAAAGGAAAATATCCAGCTTACAAGCGAATAGCCGAATTAATAAATGAAGATATTGAGTCAGGAAAACTGCAGCCACAAGATAAACTCCCACCAATGAGAGATTTGGCTGACGCCCTAGAAATCAACTACTCCACCGCCTCTCGTGCCTACAGCGAAGCAAAAAAACGAGGATTAATTGACACCACAACAGGCGCAGGAAGCTTCATTAAAGGTAAGGTCCCAGCAATAAAACCAAGCTTAGCGCCTTACGAAATGACCATGAACATGGTGATTGAGCCAGCCATTCCAACACTTATTGAAGAAATAAAAGACGGTGCTTTAAGCAGTATCGCCATGTCAGATATCTTAAGCAGCGTACGTTACCAAGATTTCGGAGGAAACAAAGAAACCAAACAATGTTTTTTAAGCTTGATTGAGCGACGAGTGAACAACGCGACTTTAGATCGTGTTGTTTCATGCCCAGGCATCCATGGTGGCTTAGTCGCTTTAGTGTCTCAGCTATGCAGCCATCAGCAAGTCATTTGTGTCGACAGCCTAACTTACCCTGGAATCAAATCCATTGCGGCCCAGCTTGGTAAAGATCTCTTATCTCTTGAAAGAGACAGTGATGGCCCATTAGTCAATGCATTTGAAGATGCCTGTAAAACTCACGAAGTGGCAGCGTTGTATATTAATCCAACCATGCAGAATCCAACGTCCAGCAGCATCTCAAAAAGCCGTCGAGAAGCACTAGTGGATGTTGCGCTTCGTTTTAGCGTTGCTATTATTGAAGACGATGCTTATGGATTAATCAGTGATGACACAGCGCCGACTTTTGCCACGCTGGCGCCAGAAATAACGTATTACATAAACGGCTTGTCTAAATGCTTTGGCCCGGGCGTAAGAGCCGGCTTTATCCTTTGCCCGACACAAAGAAAAGCCGAATACACTGCAGGCGCTTTACGCTCGTTAAACGTCATGGAGAATCCACTTATTCATACTATTATTTGCCGCTGGATAAAAGAAGGGACTCTCGATCACATGATCCAAAGCATCAAAAGAGAAGCAAACTTGAGGCAGGTTTTAATCAAAAAAACATTAAAATCACATCATTACACTATGGAGGAAAATGCTTTCCATTTTTGGCTAAAATTGCCTAAAAACCTTGGCTGGAACCCATCCGACTTAGCGACAAAACTACGAGCTCATGGAGTTAATGCAGTATCTAGCGCAGCCTTCGCAACAGATAACAACCCGCCTCAAGCATTGCGCATTTGTTTTGGCGGTCCATCTTCGCAAACGGACTGCCAAGAACAAATAAACACTCTGTATGAAATGATTAATCAGCCCGCTCATTTAAGCAACATAGCCCAATAAAATTGGGCTATGTTGCTAGAGCATATAGACACATTTTTCAGTTAGGCAATGACATCGCAAGAAAAGCATTGCCTAGTTATCTTTAATGTCTATTTTTATTGTTCGTCTTACTGATGTTTATCTAAGTAGGCTTCCGCTTCATCTCTTCCCATGTATTTGGCGAGTGTCTTTAATGGCACACTTCTGAGGTCGACGACTATTAAACCATCTAGCGTGTCATTAAATGCAGGGTCGACATTGAAGCAAACCAGTTTACCGTTCATTTTTAAGTACTGGCGAAGCAATACAGGAAGGCCTTTGCCTTTTTCCATACGTGCTAATACTTTTGATAAAAGCGCGACACTTGCCAAAGACGACAATAAGTTGGATTGCCAAAACTTGTCGCCACTGTTTCTCAGGGGAGTTAATGGCGATACCAACTCCGCTTTCGCATCGTCGTAGTAATGAATAGATAAGGTTTCTGCCATGAGCTGTCGGGCGCTGTCACTGTAATCGTTGCTGATGCTCACTGGCCCAAATAAGTGTGTGTATTTAGGGTTACGCGATGCAAAGCTGGCAATGCCTTTCCATAACATCAATAATGCGTTCAGATTTTTTTGATAAGGAATCGCCACGACCGAGCGCCCCATTTCCAAACTCTTGTCCAAGCTATCAATAAAAGCCTCGTCGTAATTAAAAAGGCTTCTAGAATACAAGGCGTCAATGCCGTGCGCTTCGATTAATTTATCCACTAAACCAAGACGATACGCACCCACAATTTGTTTGTTTTCTTTATGCCACACAAACATTTGCTGATAGTACAAATCGTATTCGTCTACGTCGCAAGCCAAGCCACTGCCTTCGCCAACGGCTCGGAAGCTTTCTTCTCGAACACGTCCAATCTCTTGCATTAGATTCGGAATGCTTTGTGACATTACGCAATACACTGCAAATTCACTTTGTTCAAACAAAAGCGCCTCTTCCGGTAAAGACGCCACTTCTTTTTGCAATACATCAGAGTCAATCGGCGCGATAACAGGCACATTAAAGTCTGCTTCAGGTGCTACCGCTTTTGATGTGTTATCAGGGCTCATTAAATACGTATTGAGTCGTAAATAATTCACCAGGTCTTTTTCTTTTTCGAAACTTTCCAACTCCGAGAAATCAATAGCACTGCCAATCGAGATTTCAATATTGGATGATTGTTTGTTCAGCAATTCACGCCCTAACATGGCCGTTCTCAACAATGGGTGAACGCGCCCAGCATTGTAGAATAAAGCACTGTTCTTACCATTGATAAACATTGGAACCGTTGTCGCTTTACTGTGTTTGATAAACTTTGCAACAGAGTTACGCCACTCGATATCCAATAATGTAGATTCGCCCTTTGGATAAGTTGACACCTCACCGGCAGGGAAAATAACCAACACACCGCCATCTGCAAGGTGTTGATTCGCTTCACGTATTGCTAATGCATTGGTTCGTTTGGCTTTTTCACCACCAAATACGTTGACACCAATAAACAGGTCTTTTATTTCCGGTAATCGCTTCAACATTTCATTGGCGAGTACTTTTACGTCTTGTCTCACACCGCCGATAAGGTCTGCCAAAATAACGCCTTCAATCGCACCCAACGGGTGATTCGCAACAATCACCACAGGCCCTTCTTTAGGAATATTGTTTTTTGAACCAAACGTTATCTCATAGTCGGCTTTGAGCGCATCTAAGGTGTAGCGCATAAATTCAAAGCTCGACTGTGTTTCAGGTCGTTTTTGATAAAGGCGATCTAATTTAGACAGCCCTGTTGCCCATTCCACCACAGACTCACCCAAACCAAACGGAGTGAATCTAGGTAAACGAAAAGGACTCTCGATCATAATGTATTTCCTTTATTGAAAAAGGCATTAAACAATGTGTTCAATATGCCTGTTTCACTTTTCAAATCACGGATAGTTAAGAACACCGCGGACAACCAAACCAAACAAGCCATAGCAAAGAGCAAACCACCGTCGTAACCAACAATGTCGCCCATTGCATTGAATTCTGGCATCACGACACCTAATGGCGTAAACAGATGGAAAATAATGGCGCCAGACATAACACCTACACTAAACAGTGCACCAAGCCCATGCCAACGGGAGAATAATAAAATAGTCGCAACCAGTTCACCCAAACCAACCATATAAGCACCGTATGCGCTAAACCACGCTAAGCCAGACCAGTCACCTAATGTGCCAAAGATGTAATCTGTTTCATAAGAACCACTGAATTTAAAAAACAAGGATTGAACAAAAACAAATCCTATAAAGACAGAGGGTAAGTGCTTAAGAGGCTGAAATTTCATAAAGTGATCCTTTTGTTTGTCATTTAATATTCTTTATTAACTTGCTGTCAGGTAAACCATTCATTCTGCAATTAACGCAGGCCAATTTTGATCCGCTTGAGAGATGTGTAATGCTCGATCAGATTCCCATTTGGCTTTTATGTTTTTATCGTAGTTTAAATAGAGTTTGCCCTCGACGATCGACCATTGTTTTGGGTCACCAGAAGCAAAACTGTTGTTTGCAGAGATCGCCCACGCACAGTATCCGCCATATTGAGGCGCGTATTTTTCTGGATCTTCGATAAACAAATCTAAATGCATTTGGGAAGAAAAATACCAATTAGCGCCTTTGTATTCTGTTTGAAATTCAGAGCTGCCTTTAATAGGTTGGTTATCAATAAAATAAGACACTGTATCGTAACCATTAAGGGCTTTGTTGCTAAAAAAACCGGTATAAATTGGGTCAGCAGCATAGATAAATTGACTAACGAATAAGAACGCGATTGCTATGATTTTTTTCATGTTTCTTTCCTTCCTTAAACAGTTAACGACAACGCCTGACGGCTTGGTAAGGTGATGCCACTTTGATGCAAAGCCTCTTGCGTTAAATATCCGCAAGGTGAGCCATTAATATAGCGCATGATTTGATTTTCTGAAGTAACGATAATTTGAGTAAAACTCACCGTTTCTGCGTCGTCTCGATGCATGCAAACCGACATATGAGAATGCTCCGCATGATGATGCTGATGAAACGCTAGCAACCTCGCTTCATTTGGATGCTCACCCACGATTGCCTCAAATGCAGACTTTCGATAAGCCGTTACGCACTCTAAATCCACGCCAGAGGAAAACAAAGGCAATTGTGCCGGCTCAATGGTGAAGTCTATACCGTCCCAAGTAAGTGACATTACTTGCCCGTCTTTTTGACTCACACTCAGGTCAAACGCTAACAACACAAAAGGCGCAAATTGAGACAGTGCCAAGCGTTCGAACGCTGTGCATACTTCCGCTATGCTTTTTTCTTTCGACAAGTTTTTGAGCAATAAACCTCGACTAAATACCGAACCTTTCGGGTTAGTCGCTTGGTAATTATTGAGTAGGCACAAGCTCACACCCACTTCATTTGTGCTGATCCAGCTTCCTTGTCCAACCGGATCAATAGGCATCAAAACCTTCATACCATCCATATGCTGTACACTCGGCGGCAAGGCTTGCGCACGTGTTTTTTGCTCGTCACGATTGAAAAATATTTGATAGCCGCTGTCGTTAATCAACCAAGAAACCGAACACATTATGATTGACCTCTCAAGTACGACAAAGTGGTTGGAGCAAGACCAAAGTCTTCACTCACACTCATACCAAGCAAGCTAATCGTTACTTTTACCATGGCAAAATGATGGTTCGCATGCAAGGCGACAAAAGTCAGCTCACGCTCTAACGTCGAAGACATTACTTGAGCTTGTTGATGTGTCATAGAGACTTCCGTGACCAATTCTACGGACGCTTTCAACTCCGTTTCTGTTATTCCTTCCAACCAATGGACAAAGTGTGTAATTTCAGAAATCGCTCTTTGACGAGATGTTTCGACAGTATGTCCACGTCTACGAAGGTTGTAATTAATAACGTCTGCAATCTGACCTGATCGCTCACCGTTTTTATGGTGCGCATTGTAAATTGCATGAAAAAGATCCAACAAATGTCGAAAATGTTCACCTATCGTACTGGTCACATGAGGTTTGGCCGTCGCAAGGTATTGCTCGTCAGTGAGTGACGCCAAGCAGTCAAGACCTTGCTCTAGTGCTTCAATACAGCCATGCGAGACGGCGAGATCTCTACCTAATAACGCCTCATGTGTATTTTTTGATGTAGCAAACATAAATTTTCTCTTTGATTCACTCGGTAAAATAACGGCTCTTATTTGCCTAATAAAATATCGTTTGTATTAATCTGTACTTGGATAGTGCTCAGTCAACGTTTTTTCTTCTTTCCAAGCCGCTAGCAAGCTTTTGATAGAAGCAGGCTTATGACCTCGTTTTTTCTGTTTTGCACCAATCGAATACAACAAACGATATTGCGTTAACAACATGCTGAATATCGATTTCAACGGCGTATTTCTGTCCCAAATATGAGCCGCTTCACTGCTTGCGCCATTTAATTCTAAGATGGTAAATTTTTCTCCTTTCATGAAATCGTGCAAGTTGTCGAACTTAATATCCAAACGACCGTAGTGATAGCCTTCGACATCATGAAGAATGGTGTCCAATTTACGTGTCAAAGCCTCTGTGATGTATTGGTTACCATCACGAAAAATAGAGCCACGACTATGACTGCCTGCAAACGCCAACTGGAACTCTTCGTCTTTTTCAGGAATCCAATTTAGCTTGTCAGTGTGTCGAGGCAAATAAAGGTGGCTTAACTTGCCTGCTCGAGGACTGCGCTCTATTAATTGTTGCAACGTATGCACGCCATCACCAATCACAGACGGAGCGTATTTCAATGTAATCGAAATAATTTTGCCCTTTGCTTCACCCGGATAACGAACATAAAAAACCCCTGCTTCCGCTTGGTAAGGTGCTTTTTCCTGCAACAAAAATCGTGCCCCAGCAGGAAACGTTCGAATATATTCTGCCAGTTGATTGTCATCGTGAAGCAACTTCACGCCAACTCCGCGGCAACCTAAGTCAGGTTTCGCCACTAACGGAAAGGACAAATTGGCGTCCGCCATAGCCTTTAACGCGCTTTGCGTTTGGCTCTCAATGGCGTCCTGAGTTTTGCTTCTTGTGGTAAAAGACGATATCCAAGGTTCAGCAATTGGGCCAGCTAAACGCATAATGTCATGCTTAGATTCACCAACCATACCGCTCAACTTAATACTTGGATTAACCACCAAAGGAAGACGAAGGTCTCGGTAATACAAGCCTTGAAAGACACTTTGAACCACAACTGGCGTATAAAAAAACCATGTTGGCAAAAACTCGAATGGCGAAACACTGCGCTTCGTGTCTTTTTCAAGTGTCGGCATTCCTGCGTTGATTTTATGAGACGGTATTAAATGAATACCAGACATAGTGTTCATGAAAGACCTTTAGAAAATGATTTATTAAGAATTCGGTTAACCATAAATAAAACGCCAATAGCAATAGGAATAATAAGCCATTGATATTCGGCTGCCTGAAGCCAGGCTTGACTGCCTAAATAATAAATGACCAAAAATATAAGTGCCGTCCATAACGCCGTTGCAGACAATACAGCACACAAAAAAAGTGGTAACGGTATTGAAAAGAAACCACTCATAGTAAAGCCAACACTTCTTAACCCTGGTATAAAACGGATAATAAAGAGGTTTAAAAAAGCACCTTGATGTAAGCGCGACCGAATCATCTTAAAGTGTCGATTCGTTAATGCTTTATAACGCAAATATCGAACTTTACGTCCGTATCGCCCAACACCATAAAGACCAAGATCCCCAGTAGCGATACCAACAAAAATGGCCACCAAAGCAATGGTTGGTGACATTGTATTTTGCGCGGCCAATGTGCCCGCCGTCACAATAGCTAAGTCTTCCAATAAATATGACAACAACACAATGCCAACAAATAAAATAAGCACTGAAGATTCAGCGTCGGCAAGAAGTGCTTGTAACTCAGCAATCAATATAAGTTCCTTTTCATTTTAGATGTTTAAACACTAACGAGTAGCATACAGCTCAATTGTTACGTTTCATGCTCACTCTTATGTCATTAGACGTAAGACCTATGGGCTTTATTACACATTAATGACCTTAATTTTAGTAAAATGCTTTGCTTATATTGTAGACAGCAGGTTTTAAAATAGTTTCCTTGATAAAAAATACTTTTTTTGAAAAAGAGAAACATTCGTAAAATGCGCCGAAAAAGTATAGCAGCAACCACTTATATAAGTGACTCATTAGAAAGTCATAAAAGCGGAGAAACCATGCAAAGTGACGTCAATCAAGGCTTACATTCTATTAATGTATTACAACCTTACTCTGACATTGAATATTTCTCTCTAAAAAATAGGGGGCATTTTTTCCAATTTTATAGAGGTTATAATGAATATTTTTAGATCATTTATGATATTTTCTCTATGAGTTCCTCTTTACACTATTGATTCAGTAATGAAACAGCTATGCTTATTAGCAATTGAATTACTGAGGTTTAACTTCACGGCATGAAAGAAGCACATATGAAAGAAGCACGTATAAAACCGCTTATTAATCCAAGAATCATAGGCATATCCTCTATTCATGGTGTATGCCAACCTCTTACGAAGGAGGCTGTTTCTTGAACACTTTAATTTGGTTGCCTTTTCTTCCTTTACTCGGTGTATTCGTCCCTCTGCTTTCGGCTCGCTTTAGTCGTACAGCGTGTGCTTTTTTAACCGCCACATTACCTGCATTTGCCTTGTATTTAGTGCTTTCTTACGCGGGGGAGATCTTTCAAGGGGAACGTTTTCAAGCGGCGTTACCTTGGATACCAAGTATCGGTTTAGAGCTAGCATTCCGACTTGATGGATTGGCACTGCTTTTCGCCATCTTGATTTTAGGTATTGGGTTACTGGTGATTTTATACGCTCGCTATTACCTTTCTGCTCAAGATTCCATCGGAAAATTCTACGCTTATTTGATTCTCTTTATGTTCGCCATGCTCGGCGTTGTCATGTCTGACAATTTGATTCAGTTATGGTTTTTTTGGGAATTAACCAGTATCAGCTCGTTCTTGCTGATCAGTTTCTGGGGTCACAAAACAGACGCTCGTAAAGGCGCAAGAATGGCGCTCACAGTGACAGGCGCAGGCGGTTTAGCGCTGTTAGCTGGCCTGCTTATTCTTGGTAATACCGTTGGAAGTTTCAGCTTGCAAACCGTACTGGACAGCGGAGACCTTATTAAAGCGAGTGCAAGTTACCCTGTCATTGTGGTTCTTATTTTATTAGGTGCATTTACCAAATCGGCTCAGTTCCCATTCCATTTCTGGCTACCAAACGCCATGGCCGCACCAACACCAGTAAGTGCTTACTTGCACTCAGCAACAATGGTAAAAGCGGGCATATTTTTAATGGCTCGTTTTTATCCGGCACTTGCTAACACTGATTTGTGGTTCCTTATTGTTAGCTTAACAGGTCTTGCTACGTTCCTAATGGGCGCTTACATCGCCCTTTTCCAACATGACTTAAAAGGCTTATTAGCAAATTCAACCATCAGTCATTTGGGCTTAATTACTTTATTACTCGGTATGGGAACAGACCTAGCGGCTGTCGCGGCGGTTTTTCATATTATTAACCACGCCACATTCAAAGCGTCATTGTTTATGGCAGCCGGTATTATCGATCACGAGTCTGGCTCGCGAGACATGCGACAGTTAAACGGCCTATGGAAATACATGCCTTATACAGCAACACTTGCCATGGTCGCTTCCGCATCCATGGCTGGCGTGCCTTTGATGAACGGTTTCTTATCCAAAGAAATGTTCTTTACTGAGACGCTGCATCAAGCATCTCTTGGCTCTTTGTCTTGGTTCATCCCTGTGTTGGCAACATTAGGCGGCGTATTCGCCGTAGCCTATTCTATGCGTTTTATTCATGACGTTTTCTTTAATGGTGAGCCAATTAATTTGCCGAAAACACCTCATGAACCACCACGTTATATGCGTGTTCCAGTCGAGATTCTAGTGGCCTTGTGTTTGGTGGTTGGGATTGTTCCAAGCTTAGTCGTTGGTGATTTGCTCTACTCTGCGGCCAGCGCCACATTGAACACGCCTGCACCAACTTACAGTCTGGCGATTTGGCACGGTTTCAACTTCCCGCTACTTATGAGTTTTATCGCACTGATTGGTGGCTTGTTGATGTACCATTTCCGCTCGCATTTGTTTAAATTTCAGTCTCAATTCCCAGCCAATGATCCTAAATTGGTATTTGAAGGCGTGATTCAGTCTCTATCATCTAAAGCGCAGCGCTTTATTGCTTTGACAGAAAATGGTTCTTTGCAACGTTATATTTTCTTAACGCTTGTATTGGCTTTAATCATGACAGCCTCGTCTTTAATGAAGCTGAACGCGACGGCGGGACAGCGACCAGAACTCCCAGTGGATGCACTTACTATTACGGCGGCTGTGTTGCTTTGTATTTCGGCATTGGCCACTGTGATATGGCACAGAAAGCGCTTGATCGCACTGCTAACCCTTTCCGTTGTGGGCTTAATTGTGTCGTTGGCGTTTGCTCAGTTCTCTGCGCCAGACCTTGCTCTGACTCAGCTCTCAGTTGAAGTGGTCACTGTTATTTTGTTGATACTCGCGCTGTTCTTTTTGCCACAAAAAACACTAAAAGAGTCTTCGCCTCGTCGAGTGGTTCGTGACCTAAGCTTAGCGTCTTTGATCGGTGGTGTTGTTGGTACCATTTGCTACGCTTTAATGACTCGTCCTTTGGATACGATTTCTACTTTCTTCACCGAGAACAGTAAAACTGGAGGCGGCGGGACCAATGTGGTCAACGTTATTTTGGTCGACTTCCGTGGCTTTGATACCTTGGGAGAGATCACTGTTCTAGGCATTGCGGCATTAGGTATCTATAAGCTCATCGCGAGAATGCGTTTGTTTATGCCATCTAGCAACGAGAATGGTTTAGCGTGGTCAGAGGATAAAAACCCTCTTATGCTTTCTATTATTTCCCAGAGTTTATTGCCGTTAGCATTGCTTGTTTCTGCTTATATTTTCTTACGGGGACACAATATGCCTGGCGGCGGCTTTATTGCGGGGTTGATTACCTCTGTGGCCATCATTCAACAATATGTTGCGCACGGTGTTGAGTGGATTAAAACTCGAGTAAAACTCGATTACCAAATCATGATTGGCTCTGGCATCAGCATTGCCACACTCAGCGGTTTAGGCAGCTGGGCATTTGGACACACATTCCTCTCTTCTTGGTTTGATTATTTCTATTTACCTTTTATAGGCAAATTTGAGCTCGCCAGTGCCATGGTGTTTGACCTTGGCGTTTATCTCACCGTTATTGGCGCAACCATGTTAATTCTAGCGAACCTGGGTCAACTCACTACCAGCGAACGCCCTGTACAAAAGGATAATGATTAATGGAAGGTATATACGCTTTTTGCGTCGGCTTACTTACAGCTTGCGGTATTTTCTTAGCATTAAGGGGACGCACATTTTCTGTTGTAATCGGCCTAACGCTGCTCTCTTACGCCGTAAATTTATTTTTATTCGCCAGTGGACGACTTAAAATCGATGCCGCTGCTGTTTTGGGTCAATCAGAGCAATACAGTGACCCTTTGCCTCAAGCTTTGGTTCTAACGGCGATTGTTATTGGCTTCGCTATGACCGCTTTTGTGGTGATTTTAGCCATGCGAGCACGTGCAGACTTAGGTAACGATCATGTTGATGGCGTATTGCCTACTAATGAAACCGACACATCTCATCGATCAGGAGGGAGTCACTAAATGCAACACCTTAGTATTTTTCCTATTCTGATTCCGCTCTTATTTGGCGCCATCATGCTATTACCGCCTATTTCTCGTGACCTAACATCACAGAGAATCAGTGCGGTGACTGGCACGTTGCTTTTGCTTATATCTTCTGCTGTTTTACTGTTCAAAGTAGACCATGAAGGCGTTCAGCTTTACGCATTAGGAGGATGGCAAGCGCCGTTTGGTATTGCTTTAGTCGCTGATAGAATGTCGACTTTATTAGTGTCTGTGTCCTCTTTTCTGGCTTTTGCAGTGATGCTATTTGCCATTGCTGGACGGGACAAAGGCGGCGCCTACTTTCACCCTCTGTTCATGTTTCAAATCATGGGAATTAACGGCGCATTTCTAACGGGTGATATTTTCAACCTGTTCGTCTTCTTTGAAGTGCTATTGATTGCTTCTTATGCTCTTTTAGTGCATTCCGGTGGCAAACAAAAAACCCAAGCCGCGCTTCACTACGTCATTTTAAACCTCGTAGGATCAAGTCTATTCTTATTCGGTCTTGGTATTTTGTATGGCACATTAGGCACATTAAACATGGCTGATATGGCCATCAAGGTAGGTCAATTAGAAGGTGAGACCGCCACGTTAGCAAAAACAGGCGCACTCTTATTATTGGTCGTTTTTGGTTTAAAAGCCGCCATGCTTCCAATGCATTTTTGGTTACCGAAAACCTATTCCAGTGCAAGCGCACCCGTCGCCGCGCTGTTTGCTATCATGACAAAGGTCGGTATTTACAGCATCTTCAGAGTCTTCACATTAATCTTTGGCGATGAAGCTGGTGAACTCGCGAATATTGCTACACCTTGGCTATGGGCATTGGCTTTGCTTACCATCACGATTGGTACGGTCGGAGTCTTTGCTAGCCCTAGTCTCAAAGTGCTTAGCGCAAATCTTGTTATGGTATCCAGTGGCAGTTTATTAGCTTGCGCTGCCATTGGCTCAGAAGTTGCCACATCCGCCGCACTGTATTATATGGTTCACAGTACGTTGGCATCCGCAGGCCTCTTTCTTTTAGCTGACCTGCTCGCGAGACAGCGAGGAAAAGCAGAAGATCGCTTTGTACGCTCCCGAGCTTTTTTACAGCCGCGGCTATTAGGTTTTGGGTTCGCCATTTCAGCATTATCACTTATCGGCATGCCGCCCTTATCAGGCTTTGTTGGCAAAGTAATGATGTTACAAGCAACCCAAACAACGGTTCAAACTATGTGGGTTTGGCCTTTAATCTTAATTGGTAGTTTGGCTGCTCTTATTACACTTTCAAGGGCAGGAACCACACTTTTCTGGCGTCATAGTGGCTCAGTAGCACCAGAGGCAGAGCCAGCAAAGGCGACTGAAATTGCAGGCATTGCTTTACTATTACTTGCTTCTCCAGTCTTAGTACTCTTTGGTGGTGAAATCAGCGCATTTACCTTACAAGCTGCCGCAAATGTACATGACATTTTGTTTTCCGCGTATGGACTATTACCAGGAGCAATCCAATAATGTTACCTATGCCTTTTCACAGCTTACTGCTTTTTATTGTCTGGTTATTGCTCAACAATTCATTTAGTGCTGGCCAGATTGTTTTAGCTACTTTCTTTGCTCTTACCATTCCTTGGCTGGTCACAGGAATGCGAGATGAACAGCCAAAAATTCGCAAACCATGGCTTGCTGTACGTTACTTTTTTATGGTGCTGAAAGACATTTTAGTAGCCAATATTCAAGTGGCATTGCTTATTATCGGTCCCGTTAAAAAACTCAAACCAGGCTTTGTTGCTGTTCCTATTCATTTGGACTCAGACTTAGGTATTACTATTTTAGCCAGTACTGTTTCTTTAACGCCCGGAACCGTCAGTGCAGAAGTCTCAAAAGACAAAGCTTGGCTCTATATCCACGCCCTTCACCTAGAAAATGAGGAAGAGTTGATCAACGATATAAAGCAGCGCTATGAGAAGCCAATTAAGGAGATTTTTGGATGCTAACCATCACCATTACTATTGTGGCTATTTGTATCTGCATCGCTTTATTTTTGAATTTATGGCGATTACTAGAAGGCCCGACAGTCTCTGACAGAATTTTAGCGTTGGATACCATGTACATTAACGCTATTGCGCTGATCTTGTTATACGGCATTCATATGGGCAGCGTACTTTATTTCGAAGCAGCACTCTTGATTGCCATGCTTGGCTTTGTCAGTACAGCTGCACTTTGTAAATACTTACTTCGCGGCGACATCATAGAATAGGACTTATTATGCCTTTTTATCTAGAACTCATTATTTGTATCGCTTTGATCATCGGCGCGGTTTTTCTATTGGTTGGCTCATATGGTCTCGCACGCTTACCCGATATTTATATGCGGTTGCATGGCCCAACCAAAGCATCAACGCTTGGGATCACAGGTGTCTTAGCGGCATCAATGATATTCCAAAGCCACCTTAAAGGCGCTTTTTCTGTTCAAGAGCTGCTTATCACTCTATTTTTGCTGATAACCGCGCCTGTTGCGGCACATATGATTGCAAAAACAGCTTTGCATTATCGACTCGATTCTTTAGAAAAAACTAAAAACCAAGATATGGTAGAAACAATCCGCAGTCGTGAAGCGCATAATAACTCTTCAACTGACTAACTGCTTTCCTACCGATAAAAAATCACAAGACATAAAAAAACCACCTGAAGGTGGTTTTTTTATGTC
>CALLIL010000118.1 GCA_938009755.1 uncultured Marinomonas sp. | reverse complement strand
ATATAAGGTAAAAGCGTACTGTTAATTGACTTTGATCCTCAGTGTAACTTATCAATTGCCTGTTTAGGCGATGAAGAATTCTCAAAGCTGCTTGAATCTACGGACGATCATCCATTTGGTTCAACAATAAAGGCTTTTGCTTTACCTTATATACAACAAAATCAGATGGGCGAAGTCTATACTTTCCCACCAAAGGTGCCTACGCAGAATGGCACACTTCATATAGCCCCTGGTGATTTTTGGTTAAACACATTTTCTGATATTTTAAATGTTGGTACAGATGTTATTAGTGGTTCCGGTTTGTATAGATTTATTCTTCCAGAGTTGATTGCTCAGAAAGCTGGAGAAAAAAATGGTATTGAATATGATTATGTTTTGATCGATTTACCTCCGTCATTCAATACGTTGGTACGCTCAGCTCTCTACTGTTCAGACTACTTTTTAGTTCCGTGTACACCAGATTTATTTTCAGCGTATTGCGTTGGCCTTATAGGTGAAATGCTGCCTTCTTTCATTAGAGACTGGGAGCAAGGTAAAGAAAGGTATCTTGAAGGAAATCCACGTGATAAAACTATCGGTTTAAAGGGTGTTCCCAAGTTTGGTGGTTGGATTTTCAATGGTTTTGATACTAGAAAAAGAGGGGGAGTTAAACACGAGGTAGGTGCAGATGCTGTACACCATCAATCAATTAGTGAGTCTATAAGTAATTCGCTAATCCCACAGCTTGGCAGAATATCTGCATATAACTCAATTCCAACTTTTGTTGGGATTGAGCCTGTAGCAGGAATTGAGGATCTAAATGTGATGGCCCCTGACAGTATTATCCAAAATGTACCAATTAGATATTTAGCAGAGTTTCGTCCCACAAACGCACTGCGTGGTAGGGGGCAATGGGCTCCAAATCAAATCGATTTAATGAACGAAATGGCTGCAGAGTATGATACGTTAGCAGATTATATCGTAAAAAATTTCTAAGCTAACAAGTTTGTCAGTCAGAACTAAATTATTGCGTGGTTTTTTATTACGTTATGTTTATTATACAAAACTGCCTCGCAATTTAGTGCGGCTACAAAGGCGTTAGCACTAATAACATACACCAATTTTATATTCTAAAATTTAGTCACGCACATTCAATGTGCACCTATACCTTAATTATAAAGCTTTAGAGGAAACAATATGCCTACTTATCAAATTCCATGTCCTGATGGTTCCGACCGTAACTGTCAAGGAACTGTTGACGTTTTTATTGAGAAAGAGCATTTAAGTGAAAACGAGGTATCGACTTATATCTATGATCATAATATTGATGTGGATGTTTGCGGCGCTTGTGGCTCAGATTATACACGTGATAATGAAGGTAGCATTATTGACGATTAATTATTTTTTAGGGCTACTAATACGGATAGGTAGCCCTTAATTTATTTCTAACAAATTACTCCAACACCAATCCCTAACATTCCCCCACCAAATCTTACAATCACCACGGGCTGCGAACACAGCCCGTGATGCCAGCCGTTTAGCTATTCGAAGGCAGTGGGTTGTAATCCCAGTTTTCCACTTTTGGTTCGGTTTCCAGCAGTCTTGGTTTTTCTGACCAATGCAATAAGCTGAGTTCGCCTGCGGCGGATTCTGTCAGCGCGCTGCAATGTTCGACCCAATCTCCGTCGTTGCAGTACAGCGTGCCGTCTTTCATTTTAAAAGAAGCGAAGTGAATATGACCGCAAATGTAGCCGTCTACTTTGTGGGTTTTTGCGGATTTTAGCGCGGCGGTTTCAAAACGTTCGATAAACTCTTTGGCTTTGCTGATGTGGCTTTTTAAATAGCCCGCCAGTGACCAATATGGCAAACCAATAAAGCGTCTTACGCCGTTAATCCATTGATTGAGAGACAACATAAGGCCATGAGCTTTGTCACCAATGGCGAGCATGAGCGGGCTGATTTTCACCATTTGATCGAACTCATCGCCGTGGCTTACATGAAACGTTCGGCCGTCGGCGGTTTGGTGGCGAGCGTTCATTTTGATCTCAATGCCAGACAAGGTTTGCCCAACAAACTGGCGGAAGAAGGCGTCGTGGTTGCCCGGAATGTACACAACCTTGGTGCCAGATTTTGACATCTGTAGCACTTGCTCGACGATTTGGTGGTGAGTGTCGATGAAGTAGGCTTTATGGCGCATTTCTTGTAAATCGATAATGTCGCCTACTAAGTAGAGCGTATCTGTTTGAATGTTTTTCAGAAAGTCCAATAAGTGCACAGCCTGACAGGCTTTCGTACCTAAATGAACATCGGAAATAAACACGGATCGAAATGTTGTCTGCATAAACGCCTCCTAAATTGAGTCACTGTTTGACTAATTAATCATCAGAGTAGACGCTGTTTATGACAGACTTGTGTGTTCTTTATGACAGTTTTATCACAAGAGAAGGCGTGTTTTTTCTATGGGTTTCTAGGGGCGCAATGGAGAGTTTGTCTCTCCATTGTCGGTGGCATTAGTCTAGGCGTGTCAGCCACGTGAACATGGCTTCAATGGCTTGCTGTGACCAGTTCTCGCTGGCTTTGCTTTCCGCGGCTTGCTGGTTTTTGGCGATGCCTCTTGCGCTGACTGTCCAAGACGCCAAAAGGTCGCCTTGAGGGTCGAGCAATTCCAGTGTGCCGTTTTCAAACACATAAGAACGGCTGTCTTGTGTTTCTGTGCTGATGGATGTGCTGCTTCTTAACTGAAACAAAGAGTTGTTCTTTGGCGTGAAGCCGTATTCAGATAATGCACTGGCCAAAGATTGCGAGTGATTTGTGGTTGAGGTGTCAAAGCCATAGGCAAATAAAGCGTTACTGAGCTGTTGTTCAATGTCTGTAATGTCTTGATCGGCTTTTCCTGCAAGGGTTCGCTCGGTGGAGTAGAGTTGTAGCTCTTCTTCATAAGACTTGCGTTGTGCGAAGTGAGGAATCAGCTTCATATAGATTCGCCAATCGTCTTCTGCTGGCGGCTGGTTCACCGTGGTACTTAGATTTTTTGATTGTTGTCGGATGGTGTTGTCTGTGTCGTTCAAGGCATCAGACAGCTTGGCGACAATGCGAGAGCGATCGATCGATTGCAACACATAGACATAGTTTGTATCGACGAACCTGTCTACGTTTGTGGTTTGTTCAAGCTCAATGGGCGCAGTGGTGACGCGCGTATAAGCGGTGTGTATTTTTGATACTTGCTCGTTTCCTTGAGTCGACGTTACTTGCGTGTCTTGGGTGTTTATCTGGCTCACTTGGGTGCGCAGTTGCTGGGCAATTTGTGCATTGCCGTTTTGCTCTGCTTGAAGAAAAGCCAAAGCGAGATTTTCAATACGATCAGCGCTGCCAACACCGTATAAATGGGTGCTGTCTTTTGGTGGTGAGGTCACCCAGTCTGGCAGCGGCTGGGTTTTCTCGGTTTTCGTATTAGAGCCAAAACACCCCGTTAAAATAGACACCAAACTTAGTGTTAGTGCCCATTTTAGCGGTTTAGGAAAAGAGGAATGCATCATGCTTAGAAGAAGCCTTTGTCAGCCAATTTTTTGATTTTCTTTTGACCGTTCCAAACTTCTCGGTTGGTTGTCATATCAATCAATTTCAAATCCACTTGGTAGAAGCTGACGCGTTGGTCGCCATTGGAATCGATGATCGAGTTGATGGTGCCAGACAAGGCAAACCCTGCGCCTTGCTCTAGGCCAAACTGTGCAACGGTGTCTGGTGCGGCGTTAAGCTCTTGCTCTTCACGCTCATTGCGGATTTCATCACGCTCTGCGCCAGAGACAACAAAATCCACTTTACCTGCACGCAATAAGCTGCGTTTGATGTCGTTGATAAAGGTGTCGACAGGAATGTGTTCAGACGTTTTGTTGCGAATCGTTTGAACAATAATGGTTGGGTTGCCTTTCTGGCTAAAGTTGTAATCTCTGAACCATGGGAAGGTCAGCATGTCGGTCATCATTTCTTCTGCGACAAGCTTGGAGTCTGTGTCGTTCCAACGATCAGACAAAGCCACTTCTTCGTCTGCACTAAGGCGTTTTACACTGCCACTAGAGCAGGCAGTTAAGGCAATTGCCAGAATAAGCGTGGTTAAGGTTTTCCACTGTAAGAAAAAGGATCTCGTTGTTTGCATGGTACTTTCCTTTATTGTGTCTATGTAAGGCCGATTGTTTGAGGCAAACCGCCTAATGTTTGTATTGAGTGTACTTAATTTAATGCGGATTGCGTAGGTTCCAGACTTTTATTTTATTGGCTTCTAAAGAAACATCGCCCAGCGCAAAGCGTTTGTTGTTTACCTTGTATTCTGGCGAATATTTTCCTGGTGCCAATGGCGTTCTTGTTAAGCGTATTTGTGCGGGAAGCGTCAGCCAATTTCGTGTGTCAGCCGCAGAAGACGCAAACACAGCCACTTGTCCAAGGATTCCCAAAAGCAAGCTGGCACCTTCGTCTTTCACATTAGCAGCTAATTGGTAGGCTAAATAGCTGCGCAATAGCTCTCTGATTAAACCTTCATAAATGTCTCTTTGACCTTGAGCGAGCTGTTCTTGTAACGCAATGTCGGCAAGAGAGGTCATTCTTAGGCCTGAACTTAATGGTGCGGTGGTTCCATCGTGCGTCGCAAACGACAAATGCGGCTGTGCGTTGTCTAAGGTAAAGCGAGGGTAATAAGGCACGGTGACGCGAATCGCGCGGGTGGTTAATAAGTCGTCGACGCTCAGGGCGTTCAGTTGTTGCCAAACCGCTGGTCCTAAAATTACACGCTTGGTAAATACGCCAGACACGGTTCCCCACGCGCCACCCGCTTTGTAGTTGGCAATAAGATTCAAAGGGTTAATGTCCGCGTACACCATGGTAAACCAGCGAAAGATATCATTGTCTTCTTTACGTCCACCATTATGAAGAGGTTCCAGCACCAAAGAGTAAGAGCGAGGAGAAGCGTAGAGTAAAAGCGTCATTTCATTTTTGTGAGGAATGAAGCCTTGGTTTTCCAGCACCACTAATTCCGATTGCCCCGACTGGTATTGAGCCAAGGTGTTGCGCATGTCAGAAGACAGTTTGTTCTCTGCCATTGTGTCGATTTCGCTTTGGCTAAATCCACCTTTTTTCATCATGCGAATCACGTCTAACCAAGCGCGCTCTGCGGTTAAACCAGATAAATCGTATTGTTTTGCGTATCCGTTTTCATACAATTCGGCGGCTTTTTGGTAGCTGATTCTGGCATCGTCGTATTCTTGGCTGATTTCGTATTGCAGGCCTTCCATATAGCGGCCCCACGCATCGTCACGATAGAGGAACTTGTCTGTGTCTCTGCCGCCCGTATAAAAGTCGCCGAGCCAGTTTAGTGCTTTTAGGTAAAACGCTTGATTCTCTTTTTCGTCTAGGTCTTGGTAGCTTGGGTTTTGTGCGCGGATTTCATTGAGTTTGATGTCGATGCGTCGCGCTTCGACTAATGCGGCATCGTGCAGCTTTAATTTTTCTGTTGAGATTGTGGCTTGTTCTGCAAGGGCTAAATAGTTAAGAGACTTGAGATAGCTAATGTAGACGCGTTCTAATCCACTGCCTTTGTAATCGCCTTGTCTTGGGTTACTCAGGAGCGCCCAAGAGCGGTTAGAAAAGTTGTCTTGTAGAAAGGTGTCGCTGAGTGTTTCCGCTTGTTCTAGTAAAATATTGCTGCGTTCGTAGTCGCCTTGGTTTTGAGCCAGAGCGCCAATTTCTAAATAATAGAGGAGTTGGTCTTGGGAGTTATTTAAGACGCCTTCTAAGGTGCTTTCTGCGGCGTTCCAATCACCGGCTTTTGCTTGGGTGAGACCTTCGCTAATGCTTTCTTGATAGGTTGCGCAACCGCTTAATAAGGCAAGGTTTAAGCAGAGTAAAATCCATTTCATATTATACGCCTTTCCCTAAAAACTGATTGGCAAACAAAATGCCAAATAAGGCAAAGCAACCGAGATAAAGAACCAACCATCGAACTTTAAGACAGTACTGGCATGGTTTTTTCTTTTTCATCTCATATTCCATTTTGAAGCTAGGTTTAAACAGTCGCGTTTTATTATGCAATAAAAAAAAGAGGCGACAAGCCTCCTTTTTCATTTACTGCACTTTTTATAAACAAATTTGTTTATTGAGTCGTTGTTTCCGCTTGTTGTTTCTTCAAGCTGTCTAAGTACAGTGCGTCGAAATTGATTGGTGAAATCATGATCGCAGGGAAGCTACCTTTTACCACAACCGCGTCGATGTTCTCGCGTACGTATGGGAAAAGTGTTGCTGGGCAGAATGCGCCTAATGCGTGATGCAATTGCTGCTCATCAAGGCCAGAAATTGCAAATAAGCCACCTTGCTGAACTTCTACTAAGTAAGCTGCTTCGTTGTTGTTTTTCACGTTGATCGTTAATTCTAGAACCACTTCATACACATTTTCGCCAACTTGGCGACTTTTCGTGTTCAACTCTAGGCCGACTTCTGGTTTCCATTCTTCTTGAAACACCATTGGAGAGCGAGGAGATTCAAAAGAAATGTCTTTTAAGAAAACGCGTTGTAGAGCAAGTTGTGGTGCTGCTTTTTCTTGTGTTTCTGCTGCTGCGTTTGCTTCTGTATTTTCAGCCATGGTTGTTCCTTTCTTACTATGTTTAAAAATGATGTGAAAAAGAGCCGCGCTTTAGCGATGTGCTTTCGTGTTGTAAAGCGCGTCTTTATTATGGTGCCAATAGTTATTGTGCAAGTAGTGCGTCGAGCTTTTTGTCGTATTCAAGCTCAAAAAGGTCATCGCAACCGCCAACGTGTTTTTCACCGATCCAAATTTGTGGAACAGAGGTGCGGCCGGCTTTCTTAGTCATTTCTTGGCGAACTTTATTATTCCCATCCACATTGATCTCGTTGAAATCGACGTTTTTGGACGATAAAAGTTGTTTTGCACGTGTGCAAAACGGACAGTACTTACTTGAATAAATGGTTACGTTTGCCATGATTTATGCCCTTATCCTTTCACTAAAGGAAGGTTAGATGATTGCCATTCTGCAATACCGCCTTGTAATTTGAACACCTTAGCAAAGCCTTCTTTTTTCAGGTCTTTTGCTGTTGCGCCAGAATGAACGCCAGATTTACATACTACAATGATTGGGGCGCCTTTGTGTTTCTCAAGAGTGCTTAGACTCTCTTTTAGCTTAGCCGCCGGAATATTGATGGAGTCAGTAATGTGACCTGTTGAAAACTCTTTGCTAGAGCGAGTGTCGATCAATACGGCATTTTCCACATTGATCATGTTGACCGCCGTGGCCGTTGAAACACCTTGTGTGCCGTTTTTGCTTTCCATGAAAAGCACAGTCGCAAGAATGGCTAAAAATACCGCCACCATTTCCCAGTGGTTTGTCGCAAATTCAATAAATTGATTCATCATAATCTTAAGACCTATATAAAAATTACCCGCATTATACACGGCCAATAGAAACGGTACATAGTGCCATAGAAAAGTGACAAGAAGAGGATGTTTAGGCGTTTTTTTGTGAGGCGTGTGAAATGTAGAAAAGGCATTGAAGGTAGAAAGGAAGTCAATTTACCTCCTTTCTACTGGACGTTGTTCTCTAACGGTTGGTCGAATCAAAAATTTTGTCCGCGTTGCCTTCAATAAAGCTATCGAAGAGTTTTCCATTTGGTTGCTCATGGCGTTTGGCAAATTCATAGAAACAACTTGGTATTTGAGCTTGCGAGCCGTCGGCAAAGGTAAAGTGTATTTTGTCTGCCATCGTAGAGGACTGCTCTAAGAAAACATCCGCAGAGCCTTTTACCAAACCGCCGACATTGTTTAATGCGTAACCTTCATTGACCAGTAATTGGTTGACCTGATCGATGCTTGGGTATTTTTTGAGGTGATTGATGCTCACGGTGAAATGGTTGGCTTGTAATCCCATGGTGGCTAACCAAGCGGCGTATTCACTGTGTTGAGATAAGGTTTGATAATCTGCTTGTGTCGGCGTTTCCCACAGTTTTCCCGCCCAAAAAATCGCAGGCGTTTTAACGGCGTCCTGTGGAATCTGTTTGATCAATGATTGAAGTATGTCTTGGCAGTCTTGAGGAAGCTCGTTCACTAAGAGCTCTGACAGAAAGATTTTTGGCGCGTCGGCATCTGAGACATGCTTATAGCAACGGGCTTTTAAGTGTTTGTTTTCAAAGCGGAATGCGCCGTAAGCTTGGTAGCCAATGTTGTGGAGTTGTGCTTCAAGCTTGTCTAAAGAAATAGGCGAATCACTGAAGGTTCTAAATGCAACGTGATCGTTGAGGACCGTTTCGCCTTGTTGTTCAAAAAGTTGTTGAATGCGTTCTGCTTGGGGAGTGACTTGAATGTAGGTCTTCCAAAGGGAAGCGAAAAAATCAGTCGGATTCATAACGTGTCTCGTCTCAAATAAAGTAATCAATACACTTTAGTGTAGAGGGTGAGTGCAGACAAAAGATAAAAAATCATTTGGTAATGCATAAAAGTATTGCGACTGATAAAGTGACGACTTTCTTTTTTATCGAATGGATAACGTCTCAATGCGCCGTTATATTCCCTCATCTACCGCTTTGAAGTGTTTTGAAGCATCGGTTCGTCATTTAAGTTTTACAAAGGCCGCGGAAGAGTTGCACCTTACTCAGAGCGCGGTCAGTCGTCAGATTCGTAACCTTGAGGAGTTTCTTTCTCGAGATTTGTTTATTCGATTGAATAAACGTTTGGTATTGACCAGCACGGGCGCGGCTTATTACAAAGAAGTGGTGCCGCTGTTGGATGGTATGGAGACAGCTTGCTTACGCATGCTGCATAGGGAAGACGAGAAAACCACGTTAACCATCTCTTCTTTACCGACCTTGGCGTCTTATTGGCTAATGCCGCGTTTGGCGAAATTCCAACTCGAACACCCACAGTTTCAAATTAAAGTACGTTCATTAGATGACGCCGCAAAGATTGACCCAGACAACATTGATATCATTTTGCATTATGGTGGCGACCATTGGCCTCGGGCTATTTCTCATCAGCTTATTAAAGAAACCATGGTAGCGGTGTGTTCGCCAGAGTTATTAACTCGCGTAGGCGGCACGTTAGAAAAAGAATGGCATGTGGAAGATGTGACGCAGTTTCCGTTTTTGCATTTGTCGTCGCGTATCAATGCTTGGCCAGATTGGATGGTGGCGCAAGGTCTGGAAAGTGGTTCTTTTTCTGGGCCGTCTTTTGCGCATTTTCACATGGTGCTGGAAGCCGCGAAAAACGGTATGGGCATCGCGATTTTACCGAGTATTTTGGCAGAGCGCAGTCTGCAAACGGGAGAATTGGTCGCGCCTTTTGGGGAAGAAGTTGCAACGCCCCATGAATATCTTTTTTCTTATCCTGTTGATAAAGCTGACTTAGAGCAAGTGATGGTTTTTAGAGACTGGTTGTTAAAAGAAATACAGGTATCATAAGTTTAATTAATAGACCGAATAGCCGCGGTGCTCTGTAACAAAATTACAAGCCTGTGGTAGTATCGAATCATAAATCATCATCAGTTTACGGGATAGATTAACATGAGCAAAAAAACGACAGCACTCTTCATTCTTGATGGCTGGGGATACAGCGAAACGTCTAAGTCCAATGCCATTGCTGCAGCAGTAAAGCCAAACTGGGATTCTCTATGGGAAAACCATCCGCATTCTTTGTTGAAAACATCGGGTCTAGCCGTTGGTTTGCCAGAAGGGCAAATGGGCAACTCTGAAGTGGGTCACATGAACATCGGTGCTGGTCGAATCGTTTATCAAAACTTTACGCGTATTGGTAAAGCCATTGAGGACGGAAGCTTTTTTGAAAATGAAGCGCTTGTTAATGCCGTTGATAAAGCGGTAAAAGCGAACAAAGCGGTTCATATTTTAGGCCTTCTTTCCAATGGTGGCGTACACAGCCATGGTGAACAAATTGGCGCGATGTGCGAATTAGCAGCTAAACGCGGTGCGAAGGCAATTTATGTACATGGTTTCACTGATGGTCGTGACACACCACCTCGTTCAGCGTCTACCCCAGTCGCGGAGCTTGAAGCCAAATTAAAAGAATTGGGCGTAGGTAAAATTGCAACGCTAGCGGGCCGTTACTACGCAATGGATCGTGATAATCGTTGGGATCGTGTGCAAACCGCTTACGACGCCATTGTATTAGGCAAAGGCACTTACCAAGCTGATTCAGCAGAAGAAGCGATTCAAGCGGCGTACGCTCGTGATGAAAACGACGAATTTGTAAAAGCGACTGTGATTGGTGATGCGGTACAAGTAGAAGACGGCGATGCGATTGTGTTTGCTAACTTCCGCCCTGACCGTGCTCGTCAGTTAACTCGCTCGTTTACAGAAGCGGATTTTTCTGGTTTTGAGCGTGCGGTTTACCCTAAGTTTGCTGCGTTTGTTACCTTCACTGAATTTGCATCAGACATCGCTGCGGATGTGGCTTTCCCTCCTGTTGCGCTCAGCAATACATTGGGTGAAGTATTAGCGAAAAATGGTAAAAACCAACTTCGCATTGCGGAAACGGAAAAATACGCTCACGTTACTTTCTTCTTTAACGGCGGTGAAGAAGCCTTGTTTGAGAACGAAGAGCGTGCGTTGATTCCTTCGCCAAATGTCGCGACCTATGATTTGCAGCCAGAAATGAGCGCACCAGAAATGACAGATAAACTGGTGGAAGTGATTACAGCAGGTACTTACGACACGGTTATTTGTAACTTTGCCAATGGCGACATGGTGGGTCACAGTGGCGTGTTTGATGCGGCGGTGAAAGCGGTTGAAGCGGTTGATGAATGTTTAGGTCGCATTATTGAAGCGCTAAAAGTGAACGGTGGACAATGTTTGATTACGGCCGATCACGGTAATGCGGAGCAAATGTTGAGCGACGATGGCACTCAGCCATTAACGTCACACACGATTGGTCCTGTGCCTTTGGTTTTGTATTCTCCAACGCAAGGCTTGAGCTTACAAGAAGGTGCTTTGTGTGACCTTGCTCCGACTTTGTTGGACATGATGGGCATTGAAAAACCTGAAGAAATGACAGGCGTTAGCTTGTTGAAACGAGCGTAAGCTAAATGACCTTGATCTCTCGTTGTCTGTTTTTGTGTTTGCTTCTGTTGCCCGGCTTAGGCTGGTCGGCAGGAGAGCCACAAACGCCAGAAGAAGCAAAGCAGCAAATTGAAGCTTTGCAGAAAGATCTGCAAAAATTGAATGGCTGGTTGAAAGACCTAAAAGCAGAGCGCTCTGATGTGGAGAAGCAGCTTGAAGTGAAAGAAACCGATATTCAGGATTTATTGAAGAAGATCCAAACCCTTCAAGAAAGTCTAAAAAAAGGTGAGAAGCAGCTGGGCGAGCTAAGGGTCCAGCAGCGATCGCTGCAATTTAGTATTCAAGAACAAAATGATCAAATAGCCGCCCAACTTAGGGCGGTTTATCGTTCCGATAACCAAGAAAGTATTAAGCTGCTTTTAAATGGTGATCGTTCGGAAGATGCTCAACGTTTGGTGCAATACAATCGTTATTTTTCGATGGCAAGACAGTCTTTAATCAATGGTTTCGTTAATGAGGTCAGTGATCTGAATGACGTCGAAAAAAACATCCGCAGCCAACGCGCAAAGCAAGCCAGGGAAGAAGTGGTGCTGCAAGAAGAGCGCAGCCGTTTGACTCGGCAGCAGCAAGATCGCCGCACATTGTTAGCCAAGTTAAACAGCGATTTAGCGCAAGGTGGCAAACGAGCGGCTCAGTTGCAGAAAGACCAAAAGAATTTACAAGAAATGCTTGAGCGCCTCGATGAAGCGCTCGCTGATATTCAAATCCCTGATCAAGACGTGCCTTTCTCCACTCAAAAAGGCAAGTTGCCTCGTCCATTGCGCAGTTTCTCTACTTTGCCTTCTGAGGGCGGTATTAATCTGGGCGGCGTAACGCTTAAAACCAAAGAAGGCGAAGCCGTTCATGCTATTTTCCAAGGGCGAGTGGTTTTCTCTGATTGGTTACGAGGCTTTGGTTTTTTGCTCATTTTAGATCATGGTGATGGTTACATGTCTTTATATGGGTACAATCAGAGCTTGTTGAAAGAAGTTGGCGAATGGGTGGGCACAAATGACACCATTGCGATGGCTGGCCGTTCTGGTGGTCGATCAGACCCTGCTTTATTTTTTGCAATACGTCATAATGGTACGCCATTGAAACCTTTGTCTTGGGTCGTATCTGGTTGACCTTTATTGTCATGATAGACGTGCTTTTGCTATTCAATGCGCAAAGCGAGCACCAACATTGATAGGAATTATAATGATCCGCATTCTTCGTCAACGCATTTCTATTACCTTTATGACGTGCCTTATCTCGCTGCCTTTTTCAAAAGTGGTTTGGGCTGAAAATGCCTTGCCTAGCGCTGAGATTCAGTCTTTTGTTGAAGCCTTTGAAACAATTCGAGAAGGTTATGTAGAAGTTTTGTCGGACGAAGAAATTGTTCATAAAGCCCTAAAAGGAATGGTGTCAGGGCTTGATCCTCATTCAGAATATTTCACCAAAGACGATTTAACACAGTTTGAAGAGATCACGTCTGGAAATTATGCTGGTATTGGTGTCGAAGTCGAAATGAAAGGAAACCATTTAACTGTGGTGGCCGCGGTTGATGGCTCTGCTGCGTGGGAAGCGGGCATTCAGTCTGGCGATGTTATTGTGCGCATTGACAGTACTTTGATCACCGATTTGAGTATGCAAGACATCATTACCTTGATGCGCGGTGAAGTTGGAACCAAGGTGACGTTGGATGTTGAGCGTGACGGGGAATTAAAACAATATGAGTTAACTCGTCGTTTGGTCGAAGACGCGAGTGTGTCAAGCAAATGGTTGGGTGGCAATATTGCTTACCTTCGTATCAGTCAATTTCAAGGCGACAGCAGTGAAGAATTTGCCGAGGCCATTGAATCGCTTCAAGATGAAAAAGACATCGCAGGCGTGGTGTTAGACTTACGAAATAACCCTGGAGGCGTATTGCAAAGCGCCGTCGGAGTGGTTGATAACTTTATTGATAATGGCATGGTGGTTTACACCAAAGGCCGCCATGAGTTGGCGAACAGTCAATTTCTTGCCACAGAAAAAAATACGGCCTTGCCGACAACGCCTGTGGTTGTACTGATTAACGAAGGCTCTGCGTCTGCGTCAGAAATTGTGGCGGGCGCTCTGCAAGATCATAATCGTGCGGTCATTTTGGGTACGGAAAGCTTTGGCAAAGGTTCAGTACAAACCATTATACCCCTTTCAAATGGTGACGCGGTCAAATTAACAACGGCTTTGTATTACACACCTAACGGCCGATCTATCCAAGCTCAAGGTATTACGCCAGACCTTGTGATTCCTCAAGCAACATTGTCTTTAGAAAAAGGCCAATTCTTTGTGAAAGAAGCTGAATTGAAAGGGCATTTGGGGAACGGAACGGGCGGAAAAGAGCGCACCAGCGCTGACGTCGATTCGGATATCAGTGAATTGGCCAAAACAGATTTTCAGTTGTTTCAAGCTGTCAGTATTTTAAAAACCTTACCAAAATTAGTTCAGGTCCAGTGAAGCATTTTTTAACGTATTCTATTGTACACACCGCTCGTTTTACTCACATCAACCCCTTTTATGTGGCTACGTGGCTTTTCTTTTTTCTCTGGCCATCGCTTGTGCTTGCTGAGACAACGTCAAGCCAAGAGCCTGTTTCGGTTGAACAGCTTGGGCCAGTATTAGAGAAGAAAACCTACATTCACATTACGCCTTTTGAGCAAACGATTCAAAATATGCCGGCGCCTTGGTCACCTTCGATTGTGCCAATCTTAGAAGAAAACATGATCAATCAATATGAGTCTTCTATTGAGCTGTCTGATGACTTAGAAACGGACATTATTATTCCTGAAATTGAGCCCTCTGAAATCGAAGCGGTAGATGTTATAGAGTTTGAAGTGGAAGCTGAGTCGGTAATGCTTGATTCAGAGGAGTCTGAATTCGCTGAAAATGACGCAACACTAGACGTAATAGATACGTCAAAAGAGCCTTCAGATGCTCTGCTGGTGGAAGACAGTGACTCGTCTTCTCGTATAGTGCCCGCTGAAATCATGCCGATGGATGTGCATCCAAAACCTGCCCAAATAGCCATTCTGATTGACGATTTGGGCTACAATCGACACGGTATGGAATCGTCATTGATTTTGCCAACTGAGGTGGCGTTGGCTATTTTGCCAGAAACCCCTTTTGCGTTAAAAACCGCAGAAGCTTCTCAGCAACAAAAGCGTATTACTTTGTTGCATGCGCCGATGGAGAATCAGCGAGGTTTGAACCTTGGGCCGGGCGGTTTATACGCCAAGATGACGGAAGAAGAGCTTAAAGAAACACTGCAAAAAGACATTGATGGTTTACCGGGTATTCAAGGTGTGAATAACCATATGGGAAGCTTACTAACGACAAAGCAGCAACACATGACGTGGGTAATGGAAGTGCTGCAAGAGCGCTCGTTATTCTTTATCGACAGCTTGACCAGCCGTGATAGCGTGGCAAAGGAAACGGCTCAGCAACATGGCTTGAAAACCGTCAGTCGAGAAGTCTTTTTAGATAATATCCGCACCGAGAAGGCCATTGATACGCAATTCTCACGTTTGATTAAGTTGGCCAGAAAAGACGGCAGCGCCTTGGCTATCGGTCATCCTTATGCAGAAACCACGGCTTATTTGAAGAAACGGTTAAGTCTGCTAGCAGAAGACGGTGTGATTTTAGTACCTTTGTCTAACCTGTTACAGCCAGCAAACGACCAACAAAATTAAGCTCTAAATAATTGATCCGTTAGAATGTCTCTCACTTGTGATGGCTGAGAAGCTTCACCTAGCGGTGCATCATAAATAGCGTCTATTTTATCTCCAAAGTAGGCGTTCACTTCTTCTGCACTGAGTGCTGGCGCTTGTCCTGCTGGATTGGCTGACGTTGATACGATGACGCTATTAAGCGCCTTGCAAAGTGCTTTCACTGGCTGGTGTTGAGTCAATCGAATGGCGACACTTTGGTGCTCGCCTCTTACCCATGTTGGCGTGATTTGAGTGTCAGGTACAACCCAAGACGTTGGTATGTCATTGTGGCTAATGAGTCGTTCAGCGACGTCTTTTGAAAGTGTTTTTTGCCATGGTACTAACGTGCTTTCATCGCCAGCTATTAAAATCAAACCTTTTGATTCTGGACGAGATTTTAGCGCTAAAATTCGTCTTACCGCCGCTTCGTTAAATGGGTCGCAGCCTAATCCCCAAACCGCTTCGGTTGGGTAGGCGATGACGCCACCTTGTTGAATAATTTCAGCCAGTTCGGAAACAGAGGTAACAAGATTCATAGTTATCGAAGCTCAAAAGACAAAATAATAAGTAAGAAAAATAGAGGCGAGAATTGTAGCGATATTTTAGGAGTGGAGCCAGTCAGCAATGTTGGCTGAACCTGTTGTTCAGCCAACGGAAGGAATCCCTTAATGCTGTCCGCATTATGAGTTATTGCATTGCTTCGATTTTTTCTTTGATCTCGCTGATTTTGCTGGTCATGACTTTTTCTAAATGTTCTAGTTCTTTGACTAAGTCGTCTTTCGAGACTTTAATGTCATGTTGTCTACCAACGATTTGCTCTAACTCTTCCATCGCTCGTAAAACGGTAAGAGAAGGCTCTTGTACTTGGCGATACGTTTGTTGTCCGCCATCCGCCAATACGGTTTTTGTCGCACGACCAAACTTGAACTTTTTGCTTTTAGGTAATAGAGAACCTTTTTCGCGATGGTAATAAATTTTTAAGACGTCGTTTCCGCCTTCGTAGCGCAAAGTGAACTTTTCAATGTCATCAATACTAGTGACACCCATAGATTGGAGCGTTGGATACATGGCCGTTTTCCCTTCATTAATAATCAGTTAACAGTCTTTATTAGTAGGAGATTGCGAGTGTAAAAGCAAGCCTAAAAATTGAAAGCTGAGACAACTCAGGCAAAAATCACAATAATTTGTTGTCTGTGCTGTCTCTATTTTTTCGTTTTAGTCTTCGTCTTGCTCTGCGTGATCTATGTTGAGTTCTTTGATTTTACGAGTCAGTGTGTTCCTTCCCCAACCTAACAGCAATGATGCATCGCGTCGACGACCGCCAGTGTGCGCTAGTGCGGTTTCGATCATAATGCGTTCAAATTTCGGCACAGCTTGATCCAAGATGCCTTTTTGCCCTGTTGCTAACGTGCTGTCTACCCAGTTTTTAAGGGCGTCTTCCCAAGAAGAGAAAGGTTGCTCATTAGGAACAGCAGCCAAAAGCTCTGGTGGTAAGTCTTCCACAAGCACTTCACGGCCTGAAGCCATTACGATTAACCAACGACAAGTGTTTTCAAGCTGACGTACGTTACCGGGCCAATCCAGTTGTGTTAGGTAGCTTTCTGTTTCTTTGGTTAATACTTTTGGCTCTACTGCCAATTCTTCTGCGGCACGGCTTAAGAAGTGACGAGCCAATTTAGGAATGTCTTCGCGACGCTCTGCTAGTTTAGGCAAATGAATGCGAATCACGTTAAGGCGATGGAATAAATCTTCACGGAACGAGCCTTTTTGCACCAAGGTTTCAAGGTTTTGGTGAGTCGCCGCAATGATTCGAACATCGACTTTCACTGGTGTGTGGCCACCCACACGGTAAAACTCTCCATCGGCCAAAACTCGTAATAAACGAGTTTGTGTTTCCGCTGGCATGTCACCAATTTCGTCTAGAAACAGTGTGCCGCCATTGGCTTGTTCAAAACGACCACGACGTTGTGTGTTTGCGCCAGTAAATGCACCTTTTTCATGGCCAAATAATTCAGATTCGATCAAGTCGTGAGGTATCGCAGCCATGTTTAGAGCGATGAAAGGGTTGGCGGCGCGAGGGCTGTGAGTGTGGAGCGCTTGAGCAACCAATTCTTTACCTGTACCAGATTCACCGTTGATTAAAACGGTAATGTTGGAGTTGGCAAGGCGACCGATTGCGCGGAAAACTTCCTGCATAGCAGGGGCTTCACCAATGATCTCTTTATCCACTTGAGATTCAATTTCTTCTTCCATGTTCTCGGTGCTTGGGCGAGAATTTTGGTGGTGTAAAATCGCACGCTTCACCAAGCTTACGGCTTCTTCAACATCAAATGGCTTAGGTAGATATTCAAAAGCGCCGCCTTGATAGGACGCAACAGCGCTTTCAAGGTCTGAATGGGCAGTCATGATGATGACTGGAAGGTAAGGGTGGTCTGTTTGAAGCTTTTCCAGTAGCGCTAAGCCATCCATGCCAGGCATGCGAATATCACTGATGATCGCACTTGGCTGCTCTTTATCCAGAACATTAACGAGATTTTCAGCGGAATCGAATAGGCGGCATTGGATACCTTCCTGTTCTAATGTTTTTTCTAGAACCCAGCGAATTGAGCGATCGTCATCAACAATCCATACTACTTCATCTTGTGCCATGTGCTGCTTCTCCTAACTTTGGACTGTCGTCTCAATGGGAATTAATATGTTAAATTCAGTGTGATTTGGGTAGCTATCACACTCGATAATACCTTGGTGTTGATGTATTACAGACTGTGCTATGGAAAGCCCAAGTCCAGTGCCTTCGGCTCTTCCGCTCACCATAGGATAGAATAAGGTTTTCATGATGTTTTCCGGTATGCCTGGTCCATTATCGATAATGCTGATTTTACAAACCAAACGATGACGCTTTGAACCCATGGTGAATTGACGCAGTGTGCGCGTGATAATCCGAATGCTTTTTGGTTCAGTGTCTGTTTCCATTAATGCCTGCATGGCATTTCGAGTAATGTTTAATAAAGCTTGAATAAGTTGTGATTCATCGCCGATTAAATCGGGAATGCTTGGGTCGTAATCGCGAATCAGTTCAATTTGATTTTCTGTTTCCACTGAAATTAATTGTCGTACTCGTTCGATGACTTTATGGATGTTCAGTGGCTTGTTTTTCGGAATTTGTCGTGGACCAAGTAATCTATCAACAAGGTCACGTAAACGATCCGATTCTTCAATAATCACTTGCGTATAATCGTTGAGTGCTTCGTCTGTAAACGCACGACTAATCAGCTGTGCTGCGCCACGAATCCCGCCAAGTGGGTTTTTTATCTCATGAGCTAAGCCGCGTACTAATTCTTTGCTGCTTTCATGGTTGGCAATGATTTCATCTTCTTTTGAGATGCGTTTCATTCTGTCACGAGGGTGCAGTTCAACGATTAAACTCTCTGTGTTATTCGAGGCTCCCATGATTGGTGTAACGGTGTAATCACAAAATAATTTTTTGGCGTTTCCGCGTTCAATTTCTGCGTCGCGTTTTGTAAAAGGGTGTCCTGTTTCAATCGCCGAGAGAAGTGCTTGGATGCTTTCTTCACTTTCGTGGAATGCCGCTTTTAAATCACTGCCATAAATACGGCGGCGGCTGACAGCAAGTAACATTTCTGCTGCAGGGTTTAAGTATTCAATCTCTAATCTATTGTTTACTTGGACAATAGCAGTAGATAAATGATCGACGAGTAAACTATACACAATATGGGCCTCTGGTTTGATTTCTTGATGTTTGCAAAAAACGAACCAACATTGGGCATTTTAAAGTCGCTTGTTTAGTAAGGTTTTTGTTTGTCTAAAAAAGGTTTGTGCCTTTTTTTGGTGCAAGCTACAGCTTATGTTTTTTTTAGGGCAAAAAAAAGCCTCGATATAATCGAGGCTTTTCGTTATTTCAACATCAAGGCTTACGCCATGTGTTAGAAGCAGTGATTAAACGCTGTAGTAAAGTTCGAACTCAAGAGGATGAGTTGTCATAGATACGCGTTGAGCTTCGCCACCTTTTAGGTCGATGTAAGCATCGATCATGTCGTCAGAGAATACGCCACCTTGAGTCAAGAATGCGCGGTCTTCGCTTAGGCAAGCTAATGCTTCTTCTAGGCTACCTGCAACTTGAGGAATAGCAGCGGCTTCTTCAGCCGGAAGGTCGTACAAATCTTTGTCTGCTGCATCGCCAGGGTGAATCTTGTTTTTGATACCGTCAAGGCCAGCCATCAACATTGCTGCGAACGCTAGGTATGGGTTAGCGGTTGGATCAGGGAAACGAGCTTCGATACGCTTACCTTTAGGGCTTGCAACGTATGGAATACGGATAGAAGCAGAACGGTTACGAGCTGAGTAAGCTAGCATAACTGGTGCTTCGAAACCTGGAACAAGACGCTTGTAAGAGTTTGTTGAAGCGTTTGTGAATGCGTTCAACGCTTTAGCGTGCTTGATGATACCACCGATGTAGTAAAGAGCTGTTTCAGATAGACCAGCGTATTGGTCACCAGCGAATTGGTTAACGCCGTCTTTCCAGAAAGATTGGTGAACGTGCATACCAGAACCGTTATCGCCAACGATTGGTTTCGGCATGAAAGTCGCTGTTTTACCGTATGCGTGAGCAACGTTATGTACACAGTACTTAAGGATTTGAACTTCGTCTGCTTTTTTAACTAGTGTGTTAAATTTAGCACCGATTTCGTTCTGGCCAGCGGTTGCTACTTCGTGGTGATGAACTTCAATTTCTAAGCCCATTGTTTCCATTGCGCCACACATTGCGCCACGTAGATCGTGGTGAGAATCCACTGGTGGTACTGGGAAGTAACCGCCTTTTACTGTTGGACGGTGACCCATGTTTCCGCCTTCGATCTTCTTGTTAGAAGCCCAAGCTGCTTCTTCTGCATTGATTTCTACAGAAGAACCTGCCATGTCGATTTTCCATTTAACGTCGTCAAATACGAAAAATTCTGGCTCAGGACCAAAGAACGCAGTATCACCAAGGCCTGTTGATTTAAGGAACTCTTCAGCGCGAAGTGCAACAGAACGTGGGTCACGGTCGTAACCTTGCATAGTAGAAGGCTCGATGATGTTACAACGAACAATAACAGTTGGCTCTTCAGTAAAAGGATCGATGATTGCAGTGTCGTCTTGAGGCATCATGATCATGTCAGATTCGTTGATACCTTTCCAACCTGCGATGGATGAACCATCAAACATTTGGCCAGTTTCAAAAAACTCTTCATCTACAGTAGAAGCTGGAATAGATACGTGTTGCTCTTTACCTTTAAAATCAGTAAAGCGAAGGTCAACCCACTTCGCATCATGCTCTGCTATCAAGGCAAGGGTCTTGTTTGACATAATTGTTCTCCAGTCGTCGTTATAAAGTGAAATCACTTCTTAATAGAAAATATGCTTTTTATAAAGCGCCATTTTGTCGATATAGAAAGCACAACTTGTGCCAGAATGTTGTGCGAAGTAAAAAAGCCTTTCATAACAACACGTATCTATTC
>CALLIL010000117.1 GCA_938009755.1 uncultured Marinomonas sp. | reverse complement strand
TATAACGGCGGGCATGCGGTGGTGATTGCCGAGTATGATCCAGACGTTACCTTGGCGCTGATCGAAAAATACCGTATTCAAAAGATCTTTATGGTGCCCGCGGCCTTACAAATATTATTGAATAATCCAAAAACTGAGACGGCGGATTTAAGCTCGCTCAATTATATTTTTTATGGTGCGTCACCGATTCCGTTAGAGTTGATGCGTCAGGCAATCAATCGTTTTGGCTGTGGTTTTGTGCAAATGTATGGCATGACTGAGACGGGCGGTACGATTGTGGCCTTACAACCAGAAGACCACGACCCCAGTTTTAATGAAAAAATGCGCTCGGTGGGCAAACCCTTATGGGGCGTTGAAATAAAAATAATTGATGAAGACGGCAACACCGTGCCGGATGGGCAAATTGGCGAAATTGCAACGCGCTCTGATAAGAACATTAAACAGTATTGGAAGTTACCCGAAGCAACCAGTGAGACGATTGACCCCGATGGTTGGTTACGAACCGGAGATGCGGGCTATCTTGATGACGATGGGTATTTATACATTCACGATCGTGTTAAAGATATGATTATCAGCGGTGGTGAGAATGTTTACCCAGCGGAAGTTGAAAATGCCATCTATTCACACCAAAGTGTCGCCGACGTGGCGGTTGTCGGGGTACCAGATGAGCTCTGGGGTGAAGCGGTCAAGGCGTTTGTGGTTGCCAAAGATGGCGCAGAGCTGGATGAAAAAATGGTGATTGATTTTGCACGTACTCAAATTGCCTCGTACAAATGCCCTAAGTCGGTCGACTTTATCGACACGCTGCCACGGAATCCGTCTGGTAAGATCTTACGGCGTGAATTACGCGAACCTTATTGGGAAGGCAAAGACAGGGCGGTGAACTAATAAACACACTCGATTAGATTACTACTATTTTTGATCGTTCAAGAACGCATCAAATGAGGATAGAATAATCTGTTAAATAATAAATCAAACCAACAAATACAGGTGTAACAATGGATCTAGGATTAAGCGGTAAAAAAGTAATAATGAATGGCGGTTCGCATGGCTTAGGGCTAGCTACATTGAAAACGTATGCGGAAGAGGGCTGTGATGTCGCTTTTTTCTCAAGTAACGCAGAACGAGTAGACGCAGCCGCTAAAACCGTTGATGCAGCGGGTTCGGGCAAGGTGTTTGCGACTGAGCTAGACATGACCGGCAATCCTGAAGAGTATGCTGCTTGGTTAGCGAAGGCGGTTGCAGAATTAGGTGGCTGTGACATTTTTATTCACACTGCCAGCGCATCTGGTCAAGGCGCAACCGGTGATTGGGATCGTTGTTTAGATCTTGATATCAAAGGCGCAACCATTGCGATTGAAGCCTTAACACCGGCACTGAGCGAATCGGATTGTGGGTCGGTTATTTTTATGACATCGACGGCAGCACTTGAAAAGTTTGTTGCGCCTCAGGCGTTTAATGCGATTAAAGCAGCGTTAATCACTTATGGGTCTCAGTTGGCTCAAGCGCTTGCGCCACAAGGCATTCGAGTCAATTGCATCTCACCTGGACCGATTGGCTACCCAACGGGTAACTGGGCGACGATTAAAGAAAATATGCCTGAATTTTATGACGGTGTTGTGGCACAAATGCCAATGGGGCGTCTTGGAGAGCCACAAGAAGTTGCTAATTCCGTGGTGTTTCTGTCAAGCCCGGCAAGTCCTTATACAACCGGTACGAACTTAGTTATAGATGGCGGATTCACTAAACGAGTTCAATTTTAATGGCTCTGTTACCTGCACAAGTATTAAGTGAGATTTATCTGCGCATGCGCAACGGTGACTGGACTGGCGTTGAAGCGCTGTTGAGTGATGACTTTAAGGTGGTTGAGCCTGAGTCTTTACCGTACGGCGGTCTGTGGCAAGGAAAAGACGCATTGCAGCGACTATTTCCAGCCGTGATGCAGCACTTCGATGATCCTTCTCCTGTCACCAAAGAGGTAATCGGTGGTGAGGAATGGGCCGCGGTGATAGTTGATTTCACCGTGACAGCCAAAAAAACCGGCCGTCGGTTTACCCAAACCGTGAGTGAAGTTGGTCGTGTGGTTGATGGCAAATTAGTTGAGCTGCAAATCCATTATTTTGACACGGCCGCGCTCGCAGCCGAAATAGGCAGTGGCGCGGAAGAAGGTTAAGATGTCGTCAATCGAAAAAGTACTTGTGTTAGGCGCGTCGGGAGATCAGGGTATTCCCTTGGTCGCAGCTCTTCTGGACCAAGGCGCGACTGTGATTGCGGGGGCTAGACGGCTTGATGCCATGCACGGCACGCCGTATCCTGTGTTGCCGACTCTAATGGCAGATATACATAACCAAACATCATTGGAGGAAGCCTTTGCACAGGTGGATGCGGTGGCGATGCACTTGCCGTTTGAACATAATCTAGACGTCGCAACTGCCTTTGGACAAAATATTGCACAAGCGGCTGCCAATGTGGGCTTGAAGAAAATCGTTTTTAATACCAGTTGTTATGTTGCTGAGCAAGATTTAGGCATGACGGCACACGATGGTCGGCGAGTCATTGAGCAGTGTCTCAGAGATTCAGGTGTTGACTACGTAATATTACGGCCAGCGGTATTCATGGATAATATGATTCGCGCCTGGCTTAAACCTGCGATTGTGAACAATGATCTGTTTGTTTACCCGGCCAGTGAAACGCTTAAAATAAGTTGGATTTGTTTGGAAGACTTAGCTGCGATGTCAGCGCATGCTACGATGTCTGACAGCTTGAGTCGCGAGAGCATTATTGTTGGTGGGCCAGAAGCCTTGACGGGTTTTGACGTGGCTGAAAGGTTAAGCAAGGCTGCGGGACGCAGGATTTCATTTAACAGCATTACGCCACAATTCTTTGCTGAAAATATGAGCGAAATGGTGACGGGCTCTCGTGAGATAGCACCGAACAGTGTCTATCATGGTATGGCTAAGTTTTATACTTGGTATAACGATCAAGCAAAATCTCCGCTGGATATTGACCCAGTCAGTTTCGCAGATAAGTTACCAATCAAACTCACTTCGTTAAGTGACTGGGCTGAAAAACAAGACTGGAGTGTTGTTTAAAACTGCTTTTTATATCGAACGCGTTAAGCGTTCTTGGGCTGAAGGCTTTTTATATCGAACGCATTGGCGTTCTTGGGCTGAGGGCTCTTTAATCGAAAGCATTGGCGTTCTTGGGCTGTGGGCTTTTTAATCGAACGCATTGGCGCTCTTGGGCTGAAGGCTTTTTAATCGAACGCATTGGCGTTCTTGGGCTGAGGGCTCTTTAATCGAAGCATTGGCGCTCTTGGGCTGAGGGCTTTTTAATCGAACGCATTGGTGTTCTTAAACTGAGGGCTCTTCGGAGTCGGGGATTAAAACTGCTTTTAGACAAGCGCCGCTTTTCTGGTCGGCAATCGCCTGATTAATCTCACTTAATTTGTAGGTTTTAATTAACCGTTCAATCGGGAGCTTACCTGCTTGGTAGTGAGCGACTAGCTCTGGAATGAATTCGTCGGGATTAGAGTCACCTTCGACAATCGATTTTATCCCTTTGCCACCCATAAATAGATCATCAAGATTGCCTGGCATTGGTGTGCCTGGCGGTGCTATTCCCACTAGGCCAAGTATTGCGTTGGCGCCTAAGCTGTCGAAACAGGCTTCCATTATTTCAGGAAGGGCGGTGGTGTCTAGTGCGTTGTTAACACCGTTAGGCACAATCTCTTTGATGGTACTGACAAGGTCATCTTCTGACGTTGGGTCTATGCAATGCGTTGCGCCCAATTCTTTCGCAAGTTCACGTCGGCCTTCAAATGGTTCGAGCACGATAATAGTCGCGCATTGCTGAATGGCTGCGCCCATCACAGCACTTAAACCGACAGAACCACCGCCGGCAATTAATATACTTGAGCCTTTTCGAGCCCTCAATGATCGCATCACAGCACCCGCACCTGTTTGCACCGAACACCCTAAAGGACCAAACAATTCAATAGGCAAGTTAGGGTCAATTTTCACAATATTGTGTTCATACGTGATTGTATGAGCCGCAAACGAGGATTGACCAAAAAAGTTTGATGCGACACTGCCAACGTCATTGCTTAACGAACTGGTACCATCTTCTCGACAACCTATGATATTCAACGGCCAAAAGTTTTGGCAGTACGCGGTATCGCCGACTGAACATAATTCACAAGCACCGCATGAACGAAAGGTAATCACAACGTGGTCACCCGTTTTGACCTTGGTAACAGCATCGCCAATCGCCTCCACCACGCCACTACCTTCATGGCCAAATACTGCCGGGAAAGGATATGGAATAGCACCAGACTTGAAACTTAAATCGGTGTGGCAAATGCCGACGCCTTTAATATTGACTAATATTTCGTCGGCTCTGGGTGGTTCAATGGTGACCGTTTCATAACGAAAATCATCTTCACCTGTGTAAGCAACAGCCGCATTTGTTTTTTTTGAGTTCATAGATAGCTTATCTAAGGGCTAGATGTCCGTTAGTGGCATTCCAATCACCTCGGCAATATGTTTGTGCACTGCATGCAGCGCTGGTTCATTGGCGCCAAGCACAACATGGTGATCTTTGGGAGCTGTGATCAGGTTTGCATAGCCATGCGAGGCAACGCGATAGTCTTCCGTTTGTACCACATTAGCGGTTGCATCGAATGCGGCAACGCAGCTGGCTTTATGTTCTTCTGAAGTAACGCCGAAAGGGGCGTATACAGCAAAATGGCAAATGGTTTTACCAACGCCGTCGGGGAACAGTCGAAACACTTGTGTAAAGAACATGTCTTTGGCAACCGAGCCATAAAAAATAACCGTATTTGGAAACAAAAAGTGCACGCCGCCGGCGTCAAATTTGGGCCAGTCTTTTTCATCTAACTCGAGTAATTCGCGCAGCTTAAAACTGGGGAAACTGACTCGATGATGACGACCAAATGGTTCAAATACGTTTTTATCATTGTAATTAGTTTTTGCGATGGTTGAGTTATGCAGTGTCGCAAAGTGATAGCTTTCGCCATAGGTATCAAGCGCAAACTTCCAATTAGAGTCGGCCGTCATAATGCCTTTTTTAACCGGCTCTGCGCGCCATAACTCAAGTGGCGCCAGCGCTTGGGCGAAGTCAGCCAAAAACGCTTTTGCATCAATTGGCTCACCATCTGGATTGGCTCGCACCAATATCAAACCAAGGTATTCGGTGCTGGGTAGTTCGATTAAATCGCGTTGACCAATGTCACAGTTGGTAAAGCCTTCTTTACCAGGTTGGCCGCGCAGTTTGCCGTCACTATCGAATAACCAAGCATGAAAAGGGCAGCTTAATCGTTTGGAGCTGCCAGACCAGGGTTCATGTTCTTCTATTAATTTAGCGCCACGGTGTGTGCACATATTAAGGAATGCTCGCGCTTGCCCGTCTTTGCCTCTTGAAACAATAATAGACGGCCCAGCTGCATCAAATAAAATCGCCGTTCCAGGTTCGGCAATATCGCCCGATAGGCAGGCGACGAGTGGTTGATTTAAAAAAATCTTATTTCGTTCTGCGCTATGACGTGACTCGCCAATGTAAACAGACTTGTGCAGTGGTAATGCTGCTTCAGCCATGTCTGTTTGCGTTTTCAGCATGTCGACTTGTTTTTTTATTAATTTAGCAGAGTTCTGTGCTCTGACTTCTGCCCAATCTTTATTGTCGCCTAGTAGGTTTTCATACTTATTCATCGTTAAAAATCCCTAAAGAAATAAAATGTGTACGTTATCTAAGGTTATTCAGCATACACCAAATATTGACGCCTTAGGTATAGCGGTTTTACTAGGAACCGGCACAGACTGTCTGCCTGCAATAAATAGAATCGACATAATCCATGTCGGAGATTATTTTAATTTCTGTGGTTAATTATGAGCTGGCGCCTAAAAATCCGAGTTGACCGGCTTTGAATATGGTTTGAGCGCGGTTGACTGAGTAGAGTTTCTCTCCAGCGCGATGAATATGATAACGAATCGTCGCGTGCGACAGTGACATGATCAATGCAATTTCTTTATCAGTTTTACCGATGGCTGCCCATTGCAAGCATTCTACTTCTCGTTTGGATAAAACCAGCGCACTTGGAATGCGACGTGTCTTACGAATTGCAGCGACATAACCTGAGATGTAGCGACGTAATAGAATCGCAAAGAAATCCGAATAATACTCAAATTCTTTTGTGAGATCGCTCTTGTTTTCATCAATAGGGTGGAGGCTGTTGGCAGAAATCTGTGCAAACGGCAAATGAATAGGAATCAAAATAGCCGCTTGATAGCTGCGCTGATTTGCGTGCTCATCGGTAAAGAAATGTTTGAGATTAATTTCTTCGATATAAGGGTTTTCACTGTGACAAAAGAACCCAGTTTTATTACACCACATTGGCTCGCTTTCATAGCGGCAGGCTCTAACCATTGGTGAATCTAGCGCTAATGAACTTTCTTCCCACCAGCGTTGACCGTCTGCTAACCAGCCAAATATATCCGCATTTAATATGGTTCCTTCCGCATCAACCATTGGGTCGCGTGACGATATGTCGTCGCACAAGGCGATTCTAAAACTGCATTCATCAGCAAGTTCTTTTAAAGTAACCGAGGCATCATGAATATCCTCAATACTTTCGATGGTCACTTTTTCTAATAATTTTGGAACATCGTACTGGTGAAAAATATTATCT
>CALLIL010000116.1 GCA_938009755.1 uncultured Marinomonas sp. | reverse complement strand
TGAATAAAAAGAAGTGTGTTCAAACCTTTTAAAAAAACACGTTTCAACACACTTATTTATCAATATCACACACTTTAAAATCTAGCAAACCTTTCAATATTTTGCATAAAAAAAGCGCTGATCATTTCTGATCAGCGCTTTTTATTGTACCAACAAGACTTATTCGTCAAGCAAGATACGCAACATGCGACGTAAAGGCTCTGCCGCACCCCACAATAGCTGATCACCCACAGAGAAAGCACTGATGTATTCAGGCCCCATGTTCAGCTTACGAATACGTCCTACAGGAATATTCAAGGTGCCAGTAGCCGCCGTTGGTGTTAGTTGCTCCATAGTAATTTGCTTATCATTTGGAACCACGTTTACCCAATCGTTGTGCTCAGCAAGCATGCCTTCGATATCTGCAACTGGAATGTCTTGATTCAACTTGATAGTAAACGCTTGGCTATGGCAACGCATAGCACCAATACGCACACACAAACCATCAACAGGAATAATAGAACCTGTATTACCAAGAATCTTGTTGGTTTCCGCTTGTGCTTTCCACTCTTCTCGGCTTTGTCCATTATCCAATTGCGCATCAATGTACGGAATTAAACTGCCCGCCAATGGCACACCAAATTGATCAACTGGCATCGTGTTAGAACGCATTTGTTCCGCTACTTTGCGGTCGATGTCTAAAATAGCGCTAGCAGGATCAGCAAGCTCAGAAGCCACTGAGCCTTGCAACATACCCATTTGATTAATCAATTCACGCATGTGACGTGCACCGCCGCCAGAAGCCGCTTGGTACGTCATAGACGTCATCCACTCAATGTGACCTTTTTCAAATAAGCCACCGAGCGCCAATAACATCAAGCTCACAGTACAGTTACCACCCGCAAAGGTTTTCACGCCATCTTTCAAGCCTTGCTTGATGACGTTTTGGTTAACTGGATCCAGCACGATAATCGCTTCATCTTCCATACGTAATGAAGAAGCCGCATCGATCCAGTAACCTTTCCAACCCGCCTTTCGTAACTGTGGGTAAATCGCCTTGGTATAATCACCACCTTGGCAGGTGATTATAATGTCCATTTTTTTCAATGCTTCAATATCATTAGCGTCTTGAAGTAATGGAATATCTTTACCAATTTCTGGCCCTTTTTGCCCCGTTTGTGAGGTTGTGAAAAAAATTGGATCAATGTGATCGAAATCTTTCTCTTCTCGCATACGTTGCATTAATACGGAACCAACCATTCCGCGCCAGCCGACTAAACCTACCGTTTTCTTTGACATGGTTATCTCTACCTTTTTGTGTGGGGTCACTCATACCAAGAGCAATGTCCCAATGAAATACACTTAATACCCTTTTGGTAATTAAGCTTTTAGTGCTGCCAGCACAGCATCGCCCATGGCTTGTGTGCTGACCGTTTTGCATCCTTCTGATGCAATATCTGCTGTTCTTAAACCTAAGTCTAGAACCTTACTTACCGCTGCTTCGATGGCATCCGCTGCTTCTTTGGCATCCAAAGAGTAACGCAACATCATGGCAACAGATAAAATGGTTGCCAGTGGGTTCGCAATGCCTTTACCCGCAATGTCTGGCGCCGAACCGTGACAAGGTTCATACATACCGCGACCTTCTGCATTTAAAGACGCTGAAGGCAACATACCAATAGAGCCTGTTAGCATTGCAGCAGCGTCAGATAGGATATCACCAAACATGTTGCCAGTAACCATTACATCAAACTGTTTTGGCGCACGAACAAGCTGCATTGCAGCATTATCTACTAGCATATGAGTCAATTCGACATCAGGATACTCTTTCGCCACTTCTTCCATGATTTCTTTCCAAAGTACGGTCACTTCCAGTACGTTGGATTTGTCGATGGAACACACGCGCTTACCACGTTGGCGAGCCGCTTCAAATGCGGAACGACCAATACGACGAATTTCAGATTCGTTATAAACATAGGTATTGAACCCTTCACGCTCGCCATTTTCCAATGTGCGAATACCGCGAGGCTGGCCAAAGTAAATACCGCCTGTTAATTCACGAACAATCAAGATGTCCAAACCCGCGACGATTTCTGGTTTCAGGCTAGACGCTTCTGCTAACTGTGGATACAAAATAGCTGGGCGAAGGTTAGAGAAAAGCTCTAGGTTAGAGCGTAAACCTAATAGACCTTTTTCTGGGCGAACCGCCATGTCTAAACCGTCCCATTTAGGGCCGCCAACCGCACCCAATAAAATCGCATCCGCAGCCTTGGCCTTGTCTAATGTTGCATCAGGTAATGGCGAACCTGTTTCATCGTAAGCAGAACCACCAACCAAAGCACTTTCGTGATCGATGTTCAAAGAATACTGCTCGTTTACAGCATCCAATACGCGTACAGCTTGCTCTACGATTTCTGGGCCAATGCCGTCACCCGGCAAGACTAATACTTTTTTACTCATGTTAAACCCTTATATATCCAGTCTTAATGCTCACGTGACAAGAAAAGCCACGGCGCTTCATTCATTCGTTTTTCTTCGTAACGGCGGATCGAATCTTCTTGCTGTAAGGTCAAGCCAATATCGTCCAAACCGTTTAACAAACAATGCTTACGGAAATTGTCTACTAAGAAACTAAACTCGGTACCAGAAGGCGATGTCACCGTTTGTGCTTCCAAATCAATGACAATTTGAGCGCCTTTTTTTGCAGAAACTTCTGCAAACAGTTGGTCAACCTCTTCTGACTCCAAAACGATTGGCAACAAGCCATTCTTAAAGCAGTTGTTGTAAAAAATATCCGCAAAACTTGGTGCAATAACAGAACGAAAACCGTAATCATCTAACGCCCAAGGCGCGTGTTCACGGCTAGAACCACAACCGAAGTTCTGACGCGCTAGCAATACACTTGAACCCGCATAACGCGGCTGATTCAAGACGAATTCTTCACGCAAAGGTCGACCTTCACAAGGCTGATCTGGTTGCCCTTCGTCTTGGTAGCGCAATTCATCAAATAAATTTTTACCAAAGCCTGTTCGTTTGATGGACTTCAAAAATTGCTTTGGAATGATCATGTCCGTATCCACGTTTGCCAAATCCAAAGGAGCCGCCAAACCTGTGTGTTTCGTAAAAGGACGCATGTGTTTATCTCCTAAAGAATGCTTAGTGCTTAACTAATTCGTTAACATCGATGAAATGACCAGCGATTGCTGCTGCCGCTGCCATGGCTGGGCTCACCAAATGCGTACGACCACCAAAACCTTGACGACCTTCAAAGTTACGGTTTGATGTCGACGCACAATGCTCACCAGCGCCCAACTTGTCTGCATTCATTGCCAAACACATAGAACAACCAGGCTCACGCCACTCTAATCCAGCTTCTTCAAATATGTGATGTAAGCCTTCTTTTTCAGCTTGCGCTTTCACCAAGCCAGAACCTGGAACAACAATCGCTTGTTTTAAGCTTGATGCTACTTTGCGACCTTTCACAACGTCTGCCGCAATGCGTAAATCTTCAATTCGAGAGTTAGTACAAGAACCAATAAACACGCGATCAAGCGTCACATCTGCTAACGTGGTTTTGCCTTCTAAGCCCATGTATTTCCATGCGCGAGCATAGCCTTCTTTTTTCACAGGGTCAGTTTGATCTTCGGCACGAGGAATGGCTTCATCAATGGCAATTACCATTTCTGGAGAGGTTCCCCAAGTCACTTGAGGTTTAATGTCTTCTGCTTTGATCACAACCACTTCATCAAATTGCGCGTCTTTATCAGAAACAAGATCTTTCCATGCTTCAACAGCCATATCCCAATGCTCGCCTTTTGGTGCATAAGGACGACCTTTCACGTATTCAATTGTGGTGTCATCAACCGCAATCAAACCAACACGAGCGCCCGCTTCAATCGCCATGTTACAAACCGTCATGCGGCCTTCCATAGACAAAGACTGAATGCCCGTGCCACCAAACTCAATGGCGTAACCCGTGCCGCCCGCGGTACCAATCGCACCGATGATCGCCAAGACAACGTCTTTTGCAGATACCCAAGGTGATAGCTCGCCATCAACTCGTACCAACATATTGCGGCTTTTCTTTTGCACCAAACACTGAGTCGCAAGTACATGTTCAACTTCTGATGTGCCGATACCGTGCGCCAACGCGCCGAAAGCGCCGTGAGTCGAGGTATGAGAATCACCACAAACAACCGTCATGCCTGGAAGCGTCGCACCTTGTTCTGGCCCAACAACGTGTACGATTCCTTGGCGAATGTCTTTCATGTTGAATTCTGTAATGCCGAATTCATTACAGTTATCATCCAGTGTTGTCACTTGAATCTTAGAAACGGGATCTTCAATTCCTTCTACACCAGAAATACGCTCTTTCTTCGTCGTTGGTACGTTATGGTCTGGCGTTGCCAAGCTTGAAGATATGCGCCAAGGCTTGCGCCCAGCCATTCTTAGTCCTTCAAACGCCTGCGGAGATGTCACTTCATGCAACAACTGCAAATCGATATAAATTAACGCACTTCCGTCGTCTCTTTGCTGAACAAGATGGCTGTCCCACAACTTGTCATAAAGGGTTTTTGCTGACATAAATTCTCTCCTAAAAATCTTATTGCGCTATCCTAAATCTTTGGTTTAAATAACTCAAATTCATATTTTTCATATTTCGGATAATTTTTTGGAATGATAGACATAGCAGAGCTCATTACCTTTATAAAAGTGGCCGAAACAGGGTCATTTTCAGAAGCTGGCGCACAACTTTTTGTCACGCAACCCGCCGTTAGTAAACGCGTTGCGGCACTCGAAAGTAATTTGGGTGTGAAGCTATTTGATCGCATTGGTCGTCAGGTGCAATTAACAGAAGCCGGCATTCGCTTGTTACCCAAGGCGCGAAAAATGGCTGAAGATTTACAAGACATAAGACGTAGCATGTCTTTGCAGATGGAAGGCGTAAATGGAGAACTGCGTATATCAACCAGTCACCACGTTGGCTTGCGTCGTTTACCAAAGTCTCTTAAACGGTTTCAAGAGGATTTTCCTGGCGCACAACTGGACATCGAGTTCACACAATCCGAGGAAGCGTATCAAAGCGTATTGAAAGGGAATGCAGAATTAGGTGTGATCACGTTATCGAATAAAGACAATCCATTAATTGAATCTTTGCCAATTTGGTCTGACCCTTTGGCTTGTGTAGTAAGTAAAGACCATCCGCTCGCTACGGCTAAAAACATCAATTTGGGTGAATTAGCCGAACACACTTGCGTCTTACCAAACACCAATACCTTTACTCGAAAAATTGCAGAGCAAGTATTTGGCAAACATGGGCTCAAACCGAACGTTAGAATGAATACAAACAATTTAGAGACATTGGCCATGCTGGTTAGCATCGGTTGGGGTTGGTCTTTATTGCCTTCTACCTTGGTAGATAACAAGCTCACGGTATTGAACTTGCCAGACCTTAACGTAGAAAGAAAACTTGGCGTGATTCACCACAAACAAAAAACATTGAGCCGTGCTGCCATTGCGTTTATTGAACTACTGCAAAGTGAAGCACAGCCTTATTGACTGGTCTTCACCTCCTTTCTTTAGCGGCGATATTGATTGGCCAATAAAATCGCCAACGCCAATGCACTCGTACAAGCGGCCGCGGTAAACGCCCAAGCGCCACCTGCCCATTCCCATAAATAGCCTGTTAGCACCATACCAATGCCGCCACCTAAACCGACGGCCAAAGCGCTGTACATGGCTTGGCCTTGTCCTGCATAACGCTCAGGAAATAAACGTCGAACCTGCTCAATGGACACCATATGAAACAAAGCAAACGTAATGCAATGAAGTAATTGGGTGAAAATCAAAACCCAAGCGACAGAAGCAAACCACCCGACCAAGAACCATCGTAGAGTGCCGCAAATAAAACATAACGCTACAAGGTGAACCACATGAAAATGTTTGATCATATTGCCAAAAAATAAAAACAACACAATTTCAACCACAACGCCAATCGCCATCAATAAACCGATCTCTTCACCACTGTAATTAAGATCAGACAAATGTACGGCAAAGAACACATTAAAAGGTGCATGAGACATAAACGCCAAAAACGCCAAACCAAAAAACAACAGAGATTCATGCGTTCTTACCAAAGAAAGAAAGGAAACAGATTCTTGGTGCGATTTGGCTTCATACTGCTGCTCTTTTAAGAAAAAAGTGGTGACCACCGCTAAAGCCAAAAAAACACACATGGTTGGAATCACCATGCCAATACCAAATTGGCCGATAAGAAAACCGCCACCAGCGACAGCGACAACATAACCAAGCGAACCGCCAACACGAATTTTGGTGTAAGGAACATCCAGTTTACGAATACTTCTCACCACCAAAGCGTCCGTCATTGGAATAAGAGCCGAATAAAACAGAGCCATCACACACGTGAGCAGCCATAAGGTTTCAAATTCGTCATTCCAATTAAAGGGAATAACGGCAATAAAACACCCTAAAATACCAATTTGTAAGATACGTTTCGGCAGACCAGCTTTTGTGGTTAACCACCCCCAAAAATGAGGCACAAGAATTCCTGACAAGGTAAAAGTCGACATAAGTCGACCGATTTCAGAAGCCGTTAAACCGATTGATTTATAATACACTGAGATATAAGGCATCATAGTGCCAATAAGCGCACAAAAGAAAAAAAAACGGGGACGCCTGTACGAATCGCAATCTCCTATGTACACCATACGAAAACAGCAACTTTTTACGAAGATGGTGCCGCTTGTATTACTATCCTGACATTCGGCAAGGAGAGCACCGACAACCTGGTTGGGGTATGGGACATCCTTGTACACTTCATGGGCGTCATAGTGTACCAGACTGAAAACACTACGATATCACCACCGAAAGCTCGTTGACACCAGGTAGTTCGTAGTGCTGGACTATCTGTACCGCAGAAGGTGGCGCGTTGCTATTGATAGTTGCGAACCAACAAAGCAGTAGTAACTCCACGAAGGAACAAAGGTTCAAGCTTGCCTGGAATCTTGCTCTTCCACCCTTGCTCCAGCTAGAAAATCAACTTTCTCGGACGAATCTGCACGGTTCCTTCTGCGCACAGGTGGAGGAGAATTCATGGCGGTGAAGACGAGCGCATCGACACCAAAGCTGTCCCACTCTGCGGTAGCAAAGCAGCAAAGCGCCGTCACGAACAAACTGTGGAGGGTTTCCAACATCTGAAGACGGCGTTTTGCTTGCGGAATGGAATCTGACAGTCCCGCCGATGGCGACTCATCCCGCTGCTGTAGGGCAAAGCATCGATAAACACTACGACCGCTCAATTGCAGCACACAGGCACTGAACTCGACACTGACGAGCAGACAGACGGACAAGCCGGAGGGGCTAGAGAATGAGACCACTGGTGCTCGTGTTCTCGGGCGTTTGCCATTTTCTTCAGGTACAAATTTAGCTGCAACCTGGTTGCAACAGCAGAGGCCAAGTACCTTGTATAATGAAACACATCCGAAGATATCGTACTGCGTTTGTTTCTCGTCTCAAGTTTGATACCGGTGGTATCAGTGTACCAACTGCTGCTACCGTTCTCCTGTGTGTCCGGGACAGAACGCGTGGGGGGATGTCCGCAAAATGGATTCTGCACTGCGCATAGGATGGATATCGGCATGGGGGGTATGGCTGCCTTGCCAACGTAGTTTTCTTCTCGTCCTCCCGTTCTGGAGGGCGGGCAGGGTGGTCCTTCCCTTTCTTTGGCGGGGCAGAACAATCAAGGGTTGAACTTGAACTCGAAGAACAAATGGATTGAAGACTGAAGTCCCTCCTGTGGGTAAAATTGCCTGGCAGCATCAACAGGGGGCATTGACTTGCATATCTCCAAAGAGCAATCCATTTGTAAAACGCGCGGCCGACGTATCGCGCAGCTTGCAGATATGAGTATCGCCCCACCATTGCATATTGATGGGGCTCACCACAGCGACGCACCTGGTACGATTTTTTTCTTGAGATTGACTACGTATTGCACGCCCGTGCCCTACGTACAATATTGCAAGCTTCTCCCATCGTACAACACGCGCGAACAACCTTTCGTAATTTTTGTGCAACTACACTGCTGTGTATTAGCGAAATACAGATGTACCACGCAGCTTGCAGAGTTGAGTTTCAACCGTTCCATCGGTCGTACTCTCAGCTGACGTTTGTTTGACAATTTTTATATGAATTACAAGCGCTCCGCTCCGCGGGCGGCTGACGCCGCCCGCTACGCTCGCGCAAGGAAGATTTCAACTAAATGTGAAGGGGGGCAGAGAGAAGAGGCCCATGATTTAGTGCAACTAGCGAT
>CALLIL010000115.1 GCA_938009755.1 uncultured Marinomonas sp. | reverse complement strand
TCATCAAGTGATTTTGTTGTTTGGATATTGTTGCTCATGGGGCTGATTTGGGGAGCCGATTCAGGTGCGTATTTTGCTGGTCGAGCATTTGGTAAGCGTAAGCTGGCTCGGTTTGTTAGTCCTGGGAAGTCTTGGGAAGGTGTTGTGGGTGGTTTGCTTTTAACGCAGGCTGGTGTGATGGCTTTTTCAATGTATGCTGAGTTTTCGCCTTCTCAATGGTTTGGCTTAGCCTTTATTGCACTCTTTACGTCTTCTGTTTCTGTGTTGGGTGATTTGACTGAAAGTTTGTTTAAGCGTCATGAATCGCTGAAAGATTCGAGTCGCCTGATTCCGGGCCATGGTGGCGTGATGGATCGAGTGGATAGTTTGACTGCGGCGGCGCCTATCTATGTGTTGATGCTTAGTGTTTCTGGGTGGTTGTAATGCAAGGTATTTGCTTGCTGGGCGCAACAGGTTCTATCGGTCAAAGTACATTGGACATTATTGCTCAACACCCTGAAAAGTTCGAATTAATCAGTGTTTCTGCGAATGAGAGTGTTGAGAAGATGGCCACCATTTGTCTTCGATTCAAACCTCAACGAGCAGTAATGGGTTCTAAAAAAGCCCGTGATGAATTGGCAAAACAGTGTGAAGGCTTGCCTACTTCTTTTGAATGGGGAGACGAGGCGTTAGAAAGTATTGTTGCCGACTCTGCAGTTGATCAAGTAATGGCCGCCATAATGGGATTCGCAGGGTTAAGACCAACGCTTGCGGCCATTCGTGCAGGTAAGCGTATTTTGTTGGCCAATAAAGAATCTTTAGTCACGGCTGGAAAACTCTTTATGGATGAAGTCGAGCAGCATAAAGTTATGTTGCTGCCGATTGATAGCGAACATAATGCAATCTATCAGAGCCTTCCTCAAACCAGTTTAGGTGCGCATCAAAAAGATGTCTCGAAGATTATCTTAACCGCATCCGGAGGGCCTTTTCGTACTTGGTCTTTACAGGAAATGGCATCAGTGACTCCGGCTCAAGCATGCAAACATCCTAACTGGTCTATGGGGCAGAAAATCTCTATAGATTCCGCGACGTTGATGAACAAAGGCTTAGAGCTTATTGAGGCTTGTTGGTTGTTTGGTGTGACGCCAGATGAGGTTGATGTGGTTGTTCACCCTGAAAGTATTATTCATTCAATGGTGTCCTATATTGATGGTTCTGTGATTTCTCAAATGGGCAATCCTGACATGAAAATTCCGATTGCTTATGGCATGACGTGGCCGGATAGAGTGGAGACGCAAGTGCCTGCTCTAAACCTAGTGGATGTAGCAAAATTGCACTTTGAATCACCAGATCTAGAGCGTTTTCCTAATTTAAAACTGGCGGCTGATGCTTGGTTTATGGGAGGAACGGCGATGGCGATATTGAATGCGGCAAACGAGGTTGCAGTGGATGCTTTTTTACAGGGCAACATTGATTTTCTTGATATTGCGAAGTTAAACGAAAAAGTTTTGTCTTCTGTTGATGCTGTTTCTGTTAGCGCTCTTGACGATGTTTTTGAAGCGGACTTGGTTGCTAGACGATTTGCTCAAGATGTTATCTCACGCGGTTCTTCCTTATGATTCAAAATATTCTTTCGATTCTTATTTCTCTCGGTGTCTTAATCACTTTTCATGAATTTGGACATTATTTTATTGCACGTCTATGTGGTGTGAAAGTGTTGCGCTTTTCGGTTGGTTTTGGAAAGCCAATTTATCGATATGTAGGAAAAACAGGCACTGAATTTACTCTGGCGATGATTCCTCTTGGTGGTTATGTCCGTATGCTGGATGAACGCGAAGGCAATGTACCAGAAGCTATGAAAGGTCAGGCGTTTAATAATAAAAATGTTTGGCAAAGAATAGCGATTGTCGCCGCGGGCCCAATTGCTAATTTTATTTTGGCAGTGGCTATTTACACCTTGGTGGCATTGCTTGGTGTTCAGTCTTTTGCGCCAAAAATTGGATCAATTGATCAGGGAAGTCCTGCGTCTCAGACTCAGCTGAGTATGGGAGATGAATTGGTTGGTGTTAATGGTGAGTCTGTATCATCTTGGGAAGATGTAAACTTGGCGTTAGCAAGCTTGATTGGTGAGTCGAGAACGATTATCGTTAACTATCGGGTTGAAGGGGTTCAATCTGTTCAAAGTGATTCTGTGCAATTGAATGACTGGTTAGCGGATGGTGAGTCTAATAACCTGATCCAGTCTTTTGGTTTTACGCCATGGAGACCTAAGGTTGCCCCTGTAATTCAGCAGGTCATCGAAGGTGGAGCGGCATTCGACGCAGGCTTTCAAGTCGGTGATGAAATCATTTCTGTAGAAAACCAACCGGTTGATGATTGGTTGCAAGTGGTTGGTTTAGTGCAAGCCAGTCCAGAGCAAAACTTGTCCGTTCAGGTGCAAAGAGGGCAAAGGGTGGCAGACTTACTGTTGAAGCCTAACGCGCGAGAACAAGATGGCAAAATGGTGGGTTATGCTGGATTAGGTGTTGTTCCTCCTAAATTGGATGAAAGTCTTATAAGAGAGCGCTATTATGGCCCCCTTGAATCTTTGTCTTATGGCGTTGAGCAAACCGCTAAAATGGTGTCATTGACTGTGTCGTCAATTGGCAAAATGCTACAAGGTTTAATTTCGTTAGATAATTTATCTGGTCCAATAACCATAGCGAAAGTGGCCAGTGCGTCTGCCGAGTCTGGCTTGCAATCGTTTCTAAAATTTATGGCGTACTTAAGTGTTAGCTTAGGTGTGCTGAATTTGTTGCCTATTCCGATGTTAGATGGAGGGCATTTGTTGTTTTTTAGTATTGAGGCTATCCGCCGTAAACCTGTTGCTGAAAGAATTCAGAACTTGGCTTATCGTGTAGGAGCTTCTCTTTTATTTACTTTGATGGCTATTGCTATTTTTAATGATATTGCCCGCTTGTAGAGAGGTATGTGTGAAAGTCGTTTCAGCGGTATTTTTGGCTTTAATAAGCGTGCAGAGTGTTGCAAAAACAGTGGAAGATGTTCGTATTGATGGTTTGGTTCAAATGCCGTCTGCGCGTGCTTTTGATGTTATAGGTTTTGACGAAGAAAAATCTTACGACTCTGATAAGGTATATCAGGCGATTAGTTCGCTTTTTAATACGGGCTTCTTTAGTGATGTTAATGTTTATGAAGAAGACAATGTTCTTGTTTTTGATGTTGTCGAAAGACCTTCAATTGGTAACTTGACCATTGAAGGGAACGAGTTGATAAATACGGAAGATTTAGAGCGCGGTTTGACTCTATCGGGTTTAGAAATTGGCGAGATTTATAAGCCTGAAACCTTGAATCAAATTGCCCAAGAATTGCAGCGTCAATATTATGCTTTGGGTCGTTACAGCGCCAAAGTGGATATTGTGACAGAAGAAATGCCAAGAAACCGTACGGGTATTCTTATTAAAATTGATGAAGGCGATACAGCAAAAATCGTCCATCTAAACATAGTCGGCAATAAAGCATTTGATGATGAGTCACTTACCAAAGATTTCGATTCCAGAGAAACGGGTTATTGGAATCCCTTCAGTTCAGCAGATGAATACGCAAAAGCCAAAATAGAAGGTGATATCAATAAACTCACGAGTTTTTATTTGGATAGAGGCTATTTAGATTTTACTGTGGTATCCAGCCAAGTCAGCCTGTCTTCTGATAAGCGTGATGTGTATGTTGTTATCAATGTGGACGAAGGGAAACCTTACAAGGTTAATAAAATATCTTTGTTGGGTAGTTTGCCTATAGCAGAAGAAAATGTATGGAAACAAGTTACGCATAAAACAGGTGATATTTTCTCACGAAGTGAAGTGACGCGTATTATTGACGGTATCTCAACGGAACTTGGCGATAATGGGTATTTGTTTGCGAAAGTAAATGTTATTCCCGAGAAACTAGAAAATAACTCGGTAAACTTGAGTTATCAAATTACGCCTGGACCTAAAGTGTACGTTCGTCGTATTACTTTCAGTGGTAACAGTGAAACGAAAGATGAGGTGTTACGACGTGAGATGACTCAGTTCGAGGGTGATTTAGCTGTCCATTCTAAAATACAGTCGTCTAAACGTCGTATAGAGCGCTTAGGCTTTTTTGGGGGCGTAAATCTAAGAACACGACCAGTGCCAGGTACAACAGACCAGGTGGATATCGAAGTAGCTGTTCAAGAGCAACCTTCTGGTAGTATTCAGGCGAGTGTGGGCTTTTCTGATGATGATGGTGTCGTCTTTGGTTTTGGTGTTTCCAAATCTAATTTCTTAGGAACGGGAAATCGATTGGCTTTCAACCTTTCAAGATCTGACGACTACTCTTCTTATTCCATTACTTATAACAACCCTTACTTTACGGTCGATGGCGTCAGCCGAGGCATCAAAGCGTATTATCAAACCAGTGATTATGACGATGATGATATCGAAGATTACCAGTTTGATAAAAAAGGTGTTCAAGTGAGTTATGGTTATCCATTCTCAGATACGGAAAGCATTACATACAGTGTTGCCATCCAAGAAACAGGCATTAGTCCGTCTGATGATACCTCTTTAGAAACCGACTTCTTTGTTGATACCTATGGAAATAACTTTGATGACCTTATTGCTACTATTTCTTGGAGTGATAGAGACTTGATTGGCGGAACATTGCCGACAAATGGTTATTCCACTGTAACCAGCCTCAGTGCATCCACACCAGGCAGTGATCAAACCTACTTTAAAATTGGACTGACGGCAGACAACTATTGGAATATTAATAATTCCAATTTATGGCTATTCCATACAAGAGCAAAACTTGGCTATGGTAATGGTTATGGAGATACAACCTATTTGCCTTTCTATGAAAACTACTATGCTGGTGGCGTAGGTTCTGTTCGTGGTTATGATTCTTCATCATTAGGGCCAAAGAATACCTATGATGACTATTCCGATAACGATAGTGATGCTATGGGTGGCAATATATTAATCACTGGTACAGCAGAAATTATCTTCCCTTTGCCTATGGTTGAAGATCATAAATCTGTTCGTACTGCATTGTTTTTTGATATTGGTAGTGTCTTTACAGATTCTTGTTTGTCTGTCAGTGAGAATTGTACGGCAGGTGTTGATGTATCAGATTTCCGATACAGTGTTGGCTTGAGCTGGACTTGGATTACACCAATAGCACCACTTTCATTTAATTTGGCCAAAGCCTTGAACGCAGATGACGATGACGATACTGATATCTTTCAGTTCCGTTTAGGTACGACTTTTTAAACAACTTAAGCTAGGCTAAACCATTAACCCAAGCGAAATGTATTAAGCAAAGGAATAAAAAATATGAAAAAACTATTGGGCGCTTTTATTGGTCTACTATTAATAAGTAATGTGAATGCGACTGAAGTGGCTGTTGTGGATTTTAGAGCGGCTTTATTGCAAAGCAATGCGGGTCAAGAAGCGGCAAAAGTGCCTCAGCAAAAAGTGGCTGAAATGGATGCTCGTATTAAGCAAGAGCAAGCAAAATTGGAAGCGTCAGCAAATGAGCTTAAACGTGATGAGCTCACGTTATCGGCAGAAGAATTTCAAAAACGCCGTCAAGCATTAGCGGTTCAACAGAATCAAGTGAGAGCGTTAGCTGCCAACATGCAACGTCAAGCAAAAGAGTTAGAGCAGCAGTTGATTCAGTCGTTAACGCCACAAGGCGAGGCAGCGCTTAAGACCTTAATTGAAGAGCGTAAGTTAGATTTGGTGATTAATAGACAATTAAGTTTATATGCCAATACGGGCGTAGACATTACAAGTGAGCTAGTGAAACGTATTAATGAAGGTAACTAATCTATGAGTTATACGCTAAGGGAGTTGGCATCCAAAGTTCAAGGTTCTGTTAAAGGGAATGGCGACTTGGTTATTGAGAAACTCGGGACGCTCGAAAATGGCTCAGGAAATGAGTTAGGTTTTTTAGCTAATCCTAAGTATCAGGTTCAATTGTCTACTACTTCTCTTGGTGCTGTATTGGTAAAAACGGATGAATTAGCCTCATCGTTAGATAATGCGATTATTGTTGCTAATCCGTACTTGGCCTTTGCTCAGCTTTCACATCTTTTTACTCCAACAACAGAAAGTTGGGCTGGAGTACATCAAAGTGCTGTTGTCTCTGACTCTGCTACTTTAGGGCGAAATGTGGTTATTGGGCCGAATGTTGTCATTGATGATGATGTTGAGATTGCAGACGATTGTGTTATCGGTGCTGGCTGTGTAATTTCTCGAGGCGTTATAATCGGTCGGGGCTCGCGTTTATATCCAAATGTTACCCTTTATCATGATGTTGTTATTGGTGAAGAGTGTATTTTTCACAGCACCTCGGTTATTGGTGCAGACGGTTTCGGCTTTGCGCCACATCAAGGGCGTTGGGAAAAAATCAATCAACTGGGTGCTGTAGAAATTGGCGATCGAGTTGAAATAGGTGCAAGTACAACTATTGATCGTGGTGCAATTGAAAACACTCGCATTGGTCATGGTGTAAAAATTGATAACCAAGTTCAAATTGCTCATAACGTCGTAATTGGTGATAATAGCGCCATTGCAGCAAGCACTGCGATTGCAGGTAGTACAAAGATTGGTTCTTCATGTACTATCTCTGGTGGCGTTTGTATGGCTGGGCATTTAACGATTGCCGATCACGTTCATATTACAGGTATGAGTATGATTAGTAACTCTATCGATGAAGCGGGTTCCTACTCTTCTGGAATGGGAATGGAGCCCACTGCAAAATGGCGTAGAACTGTTGCTAGGGTCAGACGTATTGACGATATGGCTAAGCAATTCTCACAATTGAAACAACAAGTTAGTAAGATTTTAGAAAAGGTTGATAATAAATGATGGACGTGAAAGAAATCCGCCAATACTTACCTCATAGGTATCCGTTTTTATTGGTAGATCGTGTTGTTGAACTAAATTTAAATGAGTCCATTGTTGCTTATAAAAATGTAACAGTAAATGAACCATTTTTTAATGGTCACTTCCCTGAAGATCCTGTAATGCCAGGTGTTCTTATTATTGAAGCAATGGCACAAGCAGCAGGTATTCTTGGCTTTAAAACCATGGATAAAAAGCCAGCAGACGGTTCTATGTATTACTTTGTAGGTTCTGATAAAACGCGCTTTAAGCGTCCAGTTGTGCCGGGTGACCGTGTTCAACTTGAGGCAAAAATTGTGACTGAAAAGCGTGGTATTTGGAAGTTTGAATGTAAAGCGACGGTTGAAGGTGAGCTAGTGTGTTCATCAACCATTATGTGTGCAGACAGGTAGAGTAGAGTGGCAATACATCCAACGAGTTTAATTGATCCGAAAGCAGAGATTGACTCCAGTGTGGAGATTGGTCCTTTTTGTGTGATTGGTCCAGACGTTAAAATTGACGCTGGTACTGTCGTCAAGTCACATGTCGTTATTAACGGCCACACAAGGATTGGATGTAATAATGAAATTTATCAATTCACTTCTATTGGTGAAGTGAATCAAGATAAAAAGTACAAGGGTGAACCGACTCAGCTTATTATCGGTGACAATAATGTCATTCGTGAAAATGCCACGATACATCGTGGTACGATCCAAGATAATAGTATTACCTCTATTGGTAACAACAATTTGTTCATGGCCAGCACTCATATTGGTCATGATTGTATTGTTGGCGATAACAACATTATGGCGAATTTTGCGGCGTTGGCAGGTCATGTCATTGTTGGAGATAATGTCATTTTGGGCGGTTATACTGGCGTACATCAATTTTGTCAGGTGAATTCATTCAGTATGTGTGGCATGGGGTCTATGGTCGTTAAAGATATTCCTCGATACGTTATGGTGTCAGGTGATCCTGCTAAAGCGCATGGAATGAACTTTGAAGGCATGCGCAGACGAGGTGTTTCTAAAGAGATCATTCGAGCATTGCGAACCGCTTATAAGACAATTTATATGAAGGGTCTTACTTTAGATCTGGCCTTAGAAGAGCTGGAAAAAGACGACATATACCGTATTCAAGAAGTCGCAGACTTTGCTTTATCTATAAGGCAATCCAAACGTGGCATCGTCAGATAAGTAACATGTTTGAAAAAGAAAACCCCGGACTGTTTCGGGGTTTTTTATTATAAGAGGTTAGGTAAATGGAATCATTGTCGGCGACACGTTATGTGTTAGTGGCGGGTGAAGCGTCTGGGGACATATTGGGCGCCAATTTGATTGCAAATTTGAAAAAACAACAACCAAATGCCACGTTTGAAGGCATTGGTGGTCCTTTGATGGAAGCTCAAGGTTTGAAGAGCATGGTGCCAATGGACCGACTTTCTGTTATGGGCTTGGTCGAAGTATTAGGGCGTTTAAGAGAGTTACTTGGCATTCGTAAACGATTGTATCAAGCGTGTGTCAGCAATCCTCCAACAGCCTTTATCGGCATCGATTCGCCTGATTTTAATATGCCTTTAGCGAAAAAACTGAAAGCGCAAGGCATTCCAACTGTTCACTATGTTAGCCCGTCTGTTTGGGCGTGGCGTCAAAAGCGTATTTTCAACATTAAAAAATCGGTTGATTTGATGTTGGCGTTGTTTCCGTTTGAATTGCCTATTTACCACCAACACAATGTCCCAGTCGAGTGTGTTGGGCATACATTAGCAGACGACATTCCATTAGAAAGTAATGCCAAAGACGCCAGAAAAGCGCTAGAGCTTGGTGATATTACAGGTCCTGTATTTGGTATTCTTCCCGGTTCTCGTGAAGGTGAAGTGTCACGTCTGGCACCGTTATTCATTGAAACGATTAAGCTTATTAAGCAACAAGAGCCCAATGCGGTTTTTCTGATGCCAGCGGCAAATGCTGAAAGAAAGCATCAAATTGAAGCACTTCTTCAAGAAGCCAATACAGATGCGGTGTTGGTTGACGGTCAGTCTCGAACCGTAATGGCTGCATCAGATGCCATTTTGTTGGCGTCTGGTACGGCGGCATTAGAAGCCATGTTGGTTAAACGCCCAATGGTAGTATCTTATCGAGTGAATAAGCTCACTTATGCGATTATGTCTCGCATGATTAAAGTGCCTTATGTCTCTCTTCCAAACCTTTTGTCAAATGAGCCTTTGGTGCCTGAGTTACTTCAAGATGAGGCAACGGCGGAGAATCTGGCAAGTCACTTACTGGAAACATGGCGATCTTTTTATCGTGATGAAGCCATTCAAGAAAAGTATTTGAATCTACATAAAATGTTGAGAAAAGACGCGGGTGCTCAAGGAGCAAAAGCCATTTTATCAATGCTTGAAGAGCGTGACCTTAAAAGCCAAGGTGTGTAATGGAACCTTTTGTTAGTGATGTATATTTTGGTGATTTAGTCGCGGGCACAGACGAAGCTGGGCGAGGCCCGCTTGCAGGTGAAGTCGTCGCTGCCGCGGTTATTTTAGACCCTAATAACCCGATTGCAGGGTTAGCAGATTCAAAGAAATTGAGTGAAAAAAAGCGCGAAGCGTTGTTTATTGAAATCCAAGAAAAAGCCTTGTCTTATGCAGTCGCCAGTGCGACTGTTGAAGAAATCGACGACATCAATATTCTTCATGCCAGCATGTTAGCGATGTCTCGAGCGGTTGCTTCATTGTCTATAGCGCCTGAGCATGTGCTGGTGGATGGAAATCGCGTACCGCCAAATCTCTCTTGTTCTGCGGAGGCAGTGGTAAAGGGTGATGCTCGTCATGCCGCTATTTCTGCTGCGTCTATTCTTGCGAAAGTAACGCGAGACAGAGACATAGTAAGTGCCGCTGAACAGTATCCCGAATACGGCTTTGAAAAGCACAAAGGGTATCCTACGGCGTTACACCTTGAAGCCATTCGTACTTATGGTATTACGCCAATTCATCGGCGTACGTTTGGTCCAGTTAAAAAGATTATAGAGGGATAACACCTTGTCTACATCGTTTATACATTTACGAGTACACACAGAGTTCTCTTTGGTTGATGGCTTAGTCAAAGTAAAAGGCTTACTTGGCACGACTGAGCTTATGTCGATGCCTGCAGTGGCGATGACAGATGAGAACAATCTATGTGGCTTTGTGCGTTTTTACAAAGGCGCATTAGACAAAGGCATTAAACCTATCTGTGGAACGGATGTCGTTGTCGCAGAAGACGACGTTGTTGACGCCCGCTATCGTTTTACCTTGTTGGCGATGTCCAATAAGGGTTACAAAAATATCATAGAAATCATTTCGAGAGGCTACCAATTAGGCCAAGTGGAAGGCCGTCCAATCATTCAGAAAGAGTGGATAGAAGAGTGCAGTGAAGATGTCATTGCTCTGTCTGGCGCAGGATTTGGTGACATTGGTTTGTTGTTGAAAAAAGGCCGCCTTCAAGATGCGCAACAAAGAATGTCCTACTGGATGTCTGTTTTCCCAGACCGTTTTTATGTGGAATTACAACGCACCAGTCGCGCGGGAGAAGAAGATTATATTCATGCGGTTGTGCCTTTAGCGACAGAGTTAGGTTGTCCTGTGGTGGCGACAAATGATGTTCGTTTTTTAAAACGTGAAAACTTTGAAGCCCATGAAGCTCGCGTGTGCATACATGACGGCGTCACACTCGACGACCCGAGACGCAAGCGACGCTATTCTGAAGAGCAATATTTTAAAACCGCAGAAGAAATGGCGGAGCTGTTTGAAGACATTCCTGAAGCCCTTGAAAATACCGTAGAAATCGCCAAACGTTGTAGCGTGGATGTCTTGTTAGGTGAGTACTTCTTGCCGGATTATCCTGTGCCAGAAGGCATGACAATGGAAGAATTCTTTAACAAACTGTCATTGGACGGTTTGCAAGAGCGTTTTGATTTTCTAACGAAAAAATACGGTGAGCGCATTGAAAAGCGCCGGCAAGAATATTGGGATCGCCTTGATTTCGAACTGACGATTATTAATCAAATGGGATTCCCTGGTTATTTCTTAATCGTAATGGATTTCATCAAATGGTCTAAAGATAACGGCATTCCAGTTGGCCCAGGTCGTGGTTCCGGTGCGGGTTCATTAGTGGCTTATGCGCTTAAAATTACCGATCTTGATCCTCTAGAATACGATCTACTCTTTGAACGATTCTTGAATCCAGAACGTGTCTCTATGCCGGATTTCGACATCGACTTCTGTATGGAAAACCGTGACAAAGTAATCGATTATGTGTCTCGCACTTATGGCAGAGACGCGGTGTCCCAGATCATCACATTCGGTGCAATGGCGGCCAAAGCGGTAGTGCGAGATGTGGCTCGTGTTCAAGGTAAGCCTTACAGCCTTGGTGATAAATTATCGAAACTGATCCCTTTCGAAATTGGCATGACGCTGAAAAAAGCATTGGAAGAAGAACCTGCTTTACCTGAATTTCTAGCGGGCGACGAAGACGCTTCTGAAGTCATGGAAATGGCGATTTCTTTAGAAGGTGTGGTGCGTAACTTTGGTAAACATGCGGGCGGTGTGGTTATTGCCCCGACCAAGCTGGTGGACTTTGCGCCGCTATATTGTGAAGAAGATGGCTCAGGTCTGGTGACGCAATACGATAAAAACGATGTTGAAGAAGCAGGCTTAGTTAAATTCGATTTCTTGGGTTTGAAAACCCTCACCGTGGTTGATTGGGCAGTCAAAAATATTGACGCAATCAATGCGTTGGAAGGCAAACCGCCTTTGGACATCGCCTTGATCGACTTAGAAGACCAATCTACTTATGAACTTTTAAAACGTGCGGAAACAACAGCGGTGTTCCAGCTTGAATCCCGTGGTATGAAAGAGTTGATTAAAAAGCTTTTGCCATCTCGTTTTGAAGATATCATCGCCTTGGTGGCATTGTATCGTCCAGGGCCTTTGGGCTCAGGCATGGTAGACGACTTTATTAACCGAAAACACGGTCGATCAGAGCTTGCTTTCCCGCACCCTGATTATCAACATGATGACCTGATTCCAGTATTGGAACCAACTTACGGCATTATCTTGTACCAAGAACAAGTAATGCAGATTGCACAGGTGTTGGCTAAATTTTCTCTTGGCGGTGCCGATTTATTACGTCGTGCTATGGGTAAGAAAAAGCCAGAGGTTATGGCTGAACAGCGTCAAATCTTTATGGAAGGCGCACTCAAAAACAATGTCGATAAGGATCTGTCGGGTAACATATTCGATTTGATGGAGAAGTTCGCAGGCTACGGTTTTAACAAATCCCACTCTGCCGCTTATGCGCTTGTTTCTTATCAAACGGCTTGGTTAAAAAACCATTATCCAGCGCCATTTATGGCAGCGGTACTGTCTGCGGATATGCAGAACACGGATAAAATCGTTATTTTCATTGAAGAGTGTCGTTCAATGAAACTTGCGCTGGAATTGCCGAATGTGAATGAATCTGTGTATAAATTCACAGTAAACCCAAAAGGCGCGATTGTTTACGGTCTGGGTGCAATAAAAGGTGTGGGTGAAGGCCCAATTGAAGCGATTGTGGAAGCTCGAAAAGACGGGCCGTTTGAGCATATTTTCGATTTCTGTCAGCGTGTTGGTCGCAAAGTGAATAAGCGTGTCATGGAAGCCCTAGTTCGCTCTGGTGCTTTTGATACGATTGGACCAAATCGTGCGACTTTATTCGAGTCCATCGATGAGTCTCTTAAGCGTGCAGTACAAGACGCGAAAAACCAAGATGCTGGCATGATGGATTTGTTTGGCGTGGCGGTTGAAGAAAGCACAGAAGACGCCTATAAAGAAATTGGCATTCAACATGAGTGGCCACCTAGGCAGCGTTTAGACGGTGAAAAAGATACCTTAGGTTTATACGTTACAGGGCATCCAATTGACGAATACGAGAAAGAAATTCGTCGCTTTGTGCGCTCTAAAATTGTTGATTTACAGCCTAAGCGTGGTGACACGCAAATCATGGCTGGGTTGATTGTTGACTTGCGGATTACCAAGAGTAAAAAAGGTGGTAACATTGCTTTTGTTACCTTAGATGATCGATCTGCTCGGATAGAAGTGACCGTTTTTCCAGATAACTATGAGCTCTTTAAAGAGGTGATTCTTAAAGACGAAGTGGTTGTGGTGGAAGGTGAAATATCCGTAGATGAGTTTCGTGGTGGACAAAAAGTCATTGCGCGTAACATTTTAGACATCGCGCAAGCTCGAGTTCGTTATGTTGAAGCATTGCGAATTACTTGGACATCTGACACAGTAGCACCCTCTGATATACAAGCGCTGGCGAATTTCATGTCCTCATATCGAGGAGATGGCTGCGATGTGGTTATTGGGTTTGATACAGCACAAGCGTGTGGTGATATTCGTTTGGGAAGTGAGTGGAAAGTTCGTCCAGATGACGAATTAATTCATCAACTTCAAAAACAATACGGTAAACAAAACGTCCAGTTAGTGTATACTTAATCTTAATGTAATAATTTGTACAATGGACAATGGGTTTCTACTTAGTGGCGGCGCATTTATAGAATTCTTGAGTAAAGAGCAATCTGCTTTTTGCTTTAAAATTTATGACAAATAAACAGTAGTGTAATTAAAAATGAATTTAAATTATCTCCCTTTTGAACAGCCGATTGCAGAGCTTGAGCAAAAAATTGAAGAGTTGCGTCTTGTCGGTAACGATAACGAGCTGAATATTAGCGATGAAATTAGCCGTTTAGAAGATAAAAAAATAGCGCTTACCAAAAGCCTATTCAGTAATTTAGGCGCATGGGAAGTCTCTCAATTGGCTCGTCACCCAAAGCGTCCATATACATTAGATTATATTAAGCATGCCTTTACTGATTTTGAAGAAATGCATGGTGACCGCCATTACGCTGACGACAGCGCAATTGTTGGCGGTATTGCTCGTTTAGATGGCCGTTCTGTTATGGTTATCGGACACCAAAAAGGCCGTGAAGTAAAAGAAAAAGTACTTCGTAATTTTGGTATGCCACGTCCAGAAGGCTACCGTAAAGCCTTACGTTTAATGGAAACGGCTGAGCGTTTTGGTTTGCCAATCGTGACCCTTATTGACACACCTGGGGCTTATCCGGGTATTGGTGCTGAAGAACGTGGTCAAAGTGAAGCAATTGCTTACAATTTGGCGGTTATGTCTCGTCTTAAAACGCCTATCATTTCAACGGTTATCGGTGAAGGTGGTTCTGGTGGCGCATTGGCGATCGGTGTTTGTGACGAACTGATGATGTTGCAATACGGTACCTATTCTGTTATCTCTCCAGAAGGTTGTGCGTCGATTCTTTGGAAGAGTGCTGACAAAGCTTCTGATGCTGCAAAAGCAATGGGAATTACCGCTCAACGTCTTCAAGAGTTGGGTTTTGTGGACAACATTATTCCTGAGCCTCTTGGCGGTGCGCACATTTCCCACGAACAAATCGCACAAAGCCTGAAAGAAAATGTGCTTGCAGCTTTGGATCGTATGGAAGCGTTAACGACAGAAGAACTTTTAGCACGTCGTTATAACCGTTTGATGTCTTACGGCTTGTAAGAGAAAGTATTAAGAAAAAGCCTCCTTTTATAGGGGGCTTTTTTGTTTTTGAATCCGAGGCGAAGGTTTGCTATGACTCTGTCATCTCAACCAATCATAGACAGCACAACACTTGAGTTCTCTCCTCAATGGCTTGATGACGTGTTTTCTGCTGCCCAAACGGTGTGGATTGGCTTGAGTGGTGGCGTGGATTCCATTGTTTTATTGCATTCATTGCAAGCGCAATTATCCAGTGAACAAGCGTCCCGTTTGTCGGTGATTCATGTGCACCATGGATTGAGTGAAAACGCAGACGACTGGCTAAAATTTTGCGATGACTTTTGCCAAAAACTGGGCGTAAATTTTGTTGCTGAGCGAGTGTCTCTTAAACAACAAGCGTCCCTTGAAGACGCCGCAAGGCAAGCTCGTTATCAGGTGTTTGAGCGAGTGCTGAGCGCAAAGGATATTTTGTTATTGGCGCACCATGCGGGTGACCAAGTTGAAACCGTGTTATTCCGTTTATTACGTGGCACAGGTGGAAAAGGGTTGTCTGGTATGCCTGAGCAACGCTCTGTCGGTCAGCAAGCCGCGCGGTTGTTTCGTCCATTCTTAAATCTCTCAAAAGCTGACATAGAGCATTATGCTAAGCACCATGAATTGCAATGGATTGTCGACGAATCTAACGTAGATGAACGCTTCTCCCGCAACTTTATACGGCACAGATTAGTGCCGAAAGCTCAACAACGTTTTCCCAATATGGCATCCAATATTGTCTCTACAGCCAAACGGGTAGAAACGGATTATGCCATCTTGAGCCGATTTGCTCAGAGTCAATTAGCGTTATGGTGTGATGAGTTTGGCGGTCTTGCCTTACATGAAATTGCAGATTTTCCAACCGAAGAAAGACAATTTTGGCTACGAGAGTTTCTAGCTGGATTCGATCTCTCCGTGCCTTACGTGCAATTGCAGAACTTAGACCTCACCTTCTTCAGTGCGGCAGATAAACAGCCTGAAATGCAGTTATTAAATCATCGATTATTACGTCATCAGAACCACTTGTATTTGTTGCCTTTGGATCAAACTGTCGTATTGGGGAAACTGCAAGAAGGGAAAGCATTTCCGCGTACTTTTGATCTTGTTACCGTTCGCGGCGCTGCAGACTGCGAACTTAGAATGCGTCCTCATGGCGTCAACCTCACATTGCCAAATGGCAAAACACGCCCCTTGAAAAAATGGCTCAATGACAAAGGTATTCCCAGCTGGTGGCGAGAACACTTACCTTATATTTACCAGCACAATGAACTGGTTGCCATAGGCGACCTTTGGTTGCGTTCAGACTGGCAAGGCAAAGTAGAATGGACGCCATCAGAACACCTTCCTTTGCTAAAGAAGAAACAATAAAAGCCTGTTATTACCTCTCATAACTGAACCTCAAAAGGCAGCTCACGATTAGGGAGAAACAACCGTGATCTCACATTGAAAGCAGGGCTTTCACCTTCCACAATATCTCTTTGTCGTAGGTCGAACTTTAGTTCGACAAAACTACACAACACCATATAACACATCGTCGAAATAAATTTCGACCTACACACAGAATCATCGAATATTGGTTCAATGAAACACCAATATCCACTGAACATAAAATACGTAGGTCACGATGAGGGAGGTACGACCGTGATCTGACACTGAAAGCGCAGCTTTCACCTTCTGCCTCCATAACCAAAACACTCTCCAAACCTTGAAGGGTCGAATCCCTTTTTTAGCGATTAGCATTTGAAACAAACCAACCACCACCGCTCGACACTATCGTTTGACCTCGCTCTAGGTATTTGATTTGCTTCC
>CALLIL010000114.1 GCA_938009755.1 uncultured Marinomonas sp. | reverse complement strand
GTTTTAGTGACTTTATTTTTAATCAGTAAGATAAACAGGTGTTATATTAAACAGTATCTAATCTAATGCCTATTCCATCAAAAATCCCTGCTCAATTGCAGGGATTTTTTTAAACTAAAAGTACAACCAATGTTTTCAACCAAACATTACTTTTAAACCGATTAACATTAAGAGACAGCCCATAACACGATCAACCCAAATCACATTACGGCGTAGCCAAGGTAAAACGGGCCCACTCGCCAACAACAAAGCCACTAAAACATACCAACCACTGTCAATCGCGACGACCGTTGTCCAAAATTGGATTTTTACTATCGTGGTCATTTGAGCGTCCACAAGCTGACTAAAGAGAGCCAAAAAGAAAAGCGCTATTTTAGGGTTCATCAAAGAAATCATTAGTCCATCACGCATAGATCCCCAATAAGAAGCGCCAACACCTTCTATTTCTTCAGCATTGCTTTGACCTGCATAACGCAACGATTTTATCCCTAACCAAACTAAATACATTCCACCCAACACAGTGATCACGGCAAAGGCTTGTTGATGTTGTTCAATGACTACAGCCAAACCTTGCAAGGTAATAAATACCCAAAAGCCAATACCGAGTCCATGGGCGAAAGAGGCAAATACGCCATGAAGTGATGATTGTGAAACAGATATTCGTACAACGACAGCCAAACTTGGACCTGGAGATATAGCGCCTATGACACACACTGCGACCAATGAAAGCCAACTACTTATATCCATAACATCTGTTTTCCTAACTTAGCGTATTTGATTTATATTTTGCGATGATTTTTACCAAAATACATAACGAATGCAATGCATATAAACAAAGCCTTTGTCATTCATAGATAAATGAATAATAAATGCATTATGGCGTATTGACCTTTTCCATAAATCACGGCAGCATAGAGAAACTTCCTATTAAGAAACAAGAACTAACGAATTTATTTTATGAACCACTCTTTCTTAAATAAACGCAACGGCGATAAACGTAAGGCTAAAAAGCTTTGCGGTGCTGACGTGCGGATTTAAGAATCAAAACTTCCCGGCAGCATTCTCGCTGACGGGTAATTTCTCTCTTTTCAGCAGAATGCATACCGGCCAAAAATAAGGCTTATGTATGTTCCATGGTGCAATCACAGCGTTAATTACTCCTTTCAAAGACGGTCAACTAGATGAAGTTGCTTTACGCAATATTGTCCGCTGGCAAATCGATCAAGGCATCAATGGTTTAGTGCCTGTTGGCACCACAGGAGAATCTCCAACACTCAGTGAAAATGAACATAAACGTGTTATTGAAATCACTGTTCAGGAAGCCAATAAAGCCGTTCCAATTCTGGCAGGCGCAGGATCAAACAACCCAATTGAAGCGGTAAATTATTCTGAGTTTGCTTATCAAGCAGGTGCAGACGCGACGTTGCATGTGGCAGGATATTACAATCGCCCAAACCAAGAAGGTTTGTATCAACACTACAAATACGTACACGACAATAGCAAACTTCCCATGGTGATTTATAACATTCCACCTCGCGCTATCGTCGGTGTAGACGTTTCAACCATGGCGAGACTTGCAGAGCTGCCAAGAGTTATTGGCGTCAAAGACGCAACAGGCGATTTAACTCGACCGATTCGAGAACGGGCAGCGATCAAACAAGCTTTCAATTATTTAAGTGGAGATGATGTAACAGCGGTGGCTTATAATGTAGGCGGTGGACAAGGCTGTATTTCAGTATCGTCTAATGTCGCGCCGAAACAGGTCGTCGAGTTGCATCAACTATGTCATCAAGGTCGCTTTCAAGAAGCGATGGCGTTACAAGACAAGCTGTTTGCCCTACACAACGCACTTTTCCTCGAGCCAAACCCTGCTGGCCCAAAATACGCTTTGTCTTTGCTTGGGTTTTGTTCTGAAGAATGCCGATTGCCAATTGTGCCTTTACAAGCAAGCACGAAAGCGACAATAAGAAAGGTCATGGAAGATCTTGAGTTGATCTAACGTAAGATCTCTCGGTCACAATACAGGATATAAAGGCAAAAAAAATCTGCATAGAAAATGCAGATTTTTTTGTCTCTGATATGCTCGCTTACTGTGCGGTTACAGCAACACCGTTGTATTCTGTAACGAAACAGTCTTTGCCTTTTTCTTTTAGCATCATACAAAAATCGATACTAAACGACTTATCAAAGAAAGGCCCTACTTTCACTTGATGTACTGTACGACCTTTTACTTGAGCTTCATGAATTAAAGGGTCTAAACCTTTAAAAGACTGAGGCTCTAGATTTTGTAAAATTTTCCAACCATTTTCGGCCGCATTGTGGTTAAGGTATGCAGCCACTTGAACGCCATAACGTGTTTTTTCGATATCAGGAATTGGCATCGGTGTCATTGGAATTGGCTCATTCGACATTGGATCCATTGCCATATTAGGCTTGTTTTCCACCATCGGTTTTTCATGCATTACACCATCCGCTGACATACTTTGTTCCGCAACCATTGGCTTTTCATGCATTACACCATCCGCAGACATATTTTGTTCCGCAACCATTGGCTTTTCATGCATTACGCCATCCGCAGATTCAGTCTCCTGCGCGAGCATCGGTTCTTCGTACATCATTGGCTCTGTAGACATTGGCTCTGTAGACATACTTTCATCCATCATCACCTCTTCTGAACCGTCAGCTGGCATTTCATGCTCACTGTGTTCCATGCCTTTTGCTGCCGTCTCTAAGGCCATTTTTTCTGCTCTTAGTGCAGCCACTTCCACTTCAAGCGCTTCGAGTCTGTCGAGCTTAGATTGAACACTTTCCCACTGCTCTTCATGCTCATGCACCTTTTTCTGCATGTCTTCAAAGGACATGTATGCCCCTTTTTCACCTGTAGATGAACAAGCACCTAATGATAATCCAGCCACAACTAGAATCAATTTTTTGGACATTTCCATTCTTTTCTTCCCCGAATACATCATTAAGACGCTTTTCTTATTTCAACAGCTCTGGTTACTCATTTCTCATTACACTGCTCTTATGATTTACAGCGTTCATGTAAATATTGCTAATTAATCACTATACATCAAGTAAAAAGTAACTGCTGCCCCACAAAAGTAACGCATAACGCACGGCTTTTCCTATAAACACGAAAGGCAAAACATATCGAATAGGTGCTCCTAATACGCCAGATATTAAAGCAATACCGTCACCAACAACAGGTAACCAAGTAAACAATAGGCTCCATAAACCATAACGATTAAAGAAACGCTCAGCTTTTTGATGCGTTTCTACCGTCATGGGAAACCATTGTTTGTCTTTGTATTGTAAAAAATAGCGACCTAATAACCAGTTTGTCATGCCGCCCAGTGTATTTCCAACACTGGCGCTTCCCCATAACATTGGTAACGACAAGGTCGAATCACTGGCGTAATAAAGTAACAGCGCCTCAGAGCCTAAAGGCAATAGCGTTGCTGATATAAAAGACACGAAAAATACAACGCAATAGTCCAATGTTATGTCTCTTTATCATCTCGTTTCATGTTTATTTGTATAAAAATCGCTTATCGCAAAAACATTGATCTAGCTCATGTTTTGACTCTGTGAAATATCCCGCAAACGCTATAACCTTAATCTGTTAATTTATTGACCTAGCTCATGAATTATTAGGAAAACTGCAAGTATGTATTCATATCTTCTTCTGCTCCTTTACTAAGCTAAGTCGATCATTACCTTCACAATTTTATACTATATGGAGATGGCATGTTGAGTCGCATTAACGATATCAAAATTCGTTACAAACTATGGGCAATTATTGGATTAATGTCGATGGGAACGGTTGCGCTAATTCTGGTATCTCTGACCTCTTTGTATAACAGCCATGTGGATGCTCGAGTAGACAGAACTCGAGATATTTTGGACATTGTAAACACCAACCTACAGGCAATGAATCAACAACAAAGCGCTCAAACGCTGTCGGCAGAAAGCGCAAAAGAGCAAGCGGTTCAGCTATTGTCTCGCTTTCATTATGGAGACAAACAAAGCTTGTGGGTCATAAACAACACCACGTCTAAGTTGCTCAGTGCACCGCCTTCTTATCAACAAACACGAATCCCCTCTTCACTGGCTGCGGGCTTAAAACAAAGCGCACCAAAGACAGAGCCATTTTTTCAGTTTGACTACTTAGATCAACAAAACAACTCACACAAAGTCATTGCAAGTGTGTTGTATTTCAAACCGTGGGACATGACGATTGTGGCGACATCTTCCATGGACGCTGTATTAAACTTCTTTTTAACCGCCTTAGTAGACTATGCCATTCTTGTGGGTATATTAACCTTACTGGTTGGCGGCACCGCACTTTACATCATACATTTAGTAACCAGCCGCGTGTCTTCTTTGTGCACAACCATGACTTCCGTTCAACATTCAGGCAATTTGACTCAGCGAGTTGAATTTTCGGGAAAAGATGAAATGGGCGAAATGGCTCACGCCTTCAATAGTATGATGAGCGATTTTCAGTCCATCGTTCGTAATGTCAGCCAATCAAGTGAAACATTAGACAGCATTGTTGAACAAACCACGATTTCGACGGATAAAACCGCTCAAGGCGTCATAGAACAGCTATCTAATACCAGTAAAGCGACAGAGTTAATGCAAAGTGTCATGACATCCGTCGAACAAGCTCTCGCTTTAGCAGAACAAGCGAACAGTACAACGACAGACCTTGGTCAGCATTCACAACAAGGTCTTGGTGTCATGAACAAAGCGAACCAAGACATTCAACAATTGTCTGTTGAAGTCGGTGATGCCGCAAAACACATTGAAACGCTACGTGAAGACGTGTCACACATTAATGAAAGATTAGGGATTATTTCCGAAGTCGCCGATCAAACAAACCTTTTGGCCCTTAATGCCGCAATCGAAGCAGCACGAGCTGGAGAACAAGGCCGAGGCTTTGCTGTGGTTGCAGATGAAGTACGTCACCTTGCACAACGCTCCCAATTAGCAGCGACTGAAATAGGCAGTTTGATTGAACAATTAACGCAACAAACACATACTACGGTAGAAGTCATGGAGTCCGCGCGAAACACAGCAAACCAAGGCGCAGATCAAACCTCTCAAGCGGGGCAAGCCTTTACCGACATCGCCAATGGCGTACTATCGATTTCACAGCTAAACGACGACATGAGCCAAGCGGCAAAACAACAACATGACGCCTCTCGAATGGCCAACAGCGCCATGGATAACATCACCCAAATTTGCGAAGAAACCAATCACAATTCAACAGACATTCAGACCTCTGTTAGCAACCTACAAAACTGTGCCAGCCAATTACGCCAACTCGTTCATCAATTCAGTATTTAAGATTTATGAAATAAAGAAAGCCGCTCTTTTTTGTGGCCTTCTTGATTTCATTGCTCTATACCTAATAAAGACCTTAATAATCGTACGCCTTAAAGCCATTACACAGTGGTGGCAGCAAGTGAGTAGAAAGACAAAAATAAGTGATATATACAAACAAACTATAAGGTTATTAACAAATGACCTTCTTTGATACTTAGTGTTTTTTCCTCTCTCGTGATATAAAGAGCACTATATTAGTTTTATTAGAAATACAAAGAGTTGGGTAACACCTTTGACAGACGCAAACATCATTACCACTGAGGCCAAAAATGACATACAGCAAGACTTTGCTGATACGGCCAATAAACGCGTCTTAATCATTGAAGACATCGGCGAAATGCGCCTTATGTTGAAATCTTTAATGACGTCTATGGGCTACAAAAAAATTGATGTCGAACCGTCTGGACAAGGGGCCATAAAACGTATTCTAGAACAGCACTATGATGTAGTCCTGTCAGATTATAATCTCGGTGGCAGCATAGATGGACAGCAAATCCTCGAGACCTCTCGCAAGAATTATTCCCAAGACCACTCAACTATTTTCATTATGGTGACGGCGGATACCGCATACGAAGCCGTGGTGAGTGTATTGGAATATCAGCCAGACAGTTATATCGTAAAACCTTTTCCCCCTGCGTCTTTTTTCCGTCGCTTTGAACGAGTACAAAAACAGAAGAAAACGTTTGAAAGTGTTAACGAAGCACGTAAAAAAAACAAATACGATGAGATGGAGCTTCACGCTAAGTCCATCATGAAAGAGTACCCACATTTTGCCAGCCAATGTCTAAAGATCATTGGAGAGTCTCTTTATGCCCGTGGGCGCTACAAAGATGCTAAAAGTCATTACTTATTGATTTTACAGAAAAACAAAAATCTTGCTTGGGCACATTTTGGTATTGGCGAGTGCGAAGCAAAGCTAGGTGCTACTGCCGCTGCGATTAAACGTTTCGAAAATACCATCCATTTAAGTCGTCACTTTTTATCTGCCTATGACGCTCTTGCAGATGCCAATGAAAGTCTCAAGAATTTAGAAGACGCTCAAGCCGCAATGACTCGCGTGCTTTCCGTCTCACCTCGTTCTACGGAAAGGTCTCTTCGCCTTGCCCACATTAGTATGAGAATGAAAGACTGGTACACCGCTGAACAAGCCTTGTCTCGAGTCATCCGTTTGACACGCGAGACAACAAATGAAAAAGTAGAATATTATTATGACTACTTAGAATGCTTAACTTGTCTCATGACAGACAGTTCAACAGACAATGCAAAATACGCAGACAAATTCAAACGTACATTAGTCCGTTTACGTACCTATGGCAAAGCAAATCCTGCAGCCATTTCTAATTCATTCCGAATTGAAATTAAGCAATATTTGTCTCGTGGACATAATGGCGAAGCGGTTAAAACCTGGAATCAATGGAATCGCCTTATCAGCTCAGGTCACGCAACCGCTCTAACACCAGCCCAAGAAAGAACGTTAAAAAAGCACCTCGGCATTCTTTAACGTAGAATATCGTCTTCTCGCGTTATCCTATCTTTCGTTTTATCCTTACTTACTTTAACCAATACACATTGTATTTTTGAGCAGCCACTTATGACAACACAACACCCTTTTTCTGTATTGGTTCCCGATGTCATTCTAGACGCGGTTGAGTCCACTGGTTTGTGGAGCGATTCTCGTATTTACCCTTTAAACAGTTATGAAAATCGCGTGTACCAAATTGGTATTGAAGACGACTCCCCTGTGATCGCCAAATTTTACCGCCCAGAGCGCTGGACAGAAGCGCAAATTCTTGAAGAGCATGCTCTGCTTTTTAAGCTCAAACAAGCCGATGTGCCGGTAGTTGCACCATTGGAGTTTGATGGGAAAAGTCTGTTCTCTCATCAAGGCATGTTTTTTTGTTTATCACCGAGACTGGTGGGCCAGCATCCTGAAGCGGACAATTTAGACGAGCTTTACCAGCTTGGCGAACTGATAGGCCAAGTTCATAAAGCCATGTCCAATCAGCCTTTTTCTGAACGCATTAGCGTCTCACCGTTAGAACAAATGGATCAAGCTGCTAAACAAATATTGTCTAACCCTTTTCTTCCTGAAAAGCTGAAACCTGTTTATAAAAAGCAAATTGCCACACTGCGCGCACTAAGTGATACTCGAATACAAGCCTATTGGCCATCCCAACTCCGCCCTGTTCATGGTGACAGTCATCGAAGTAACCTTATGCTGCATGAAGGACAATTTCATTTACTGGACTTTGATGACTGTCAAAACGGCGTTGCTGTTCAAGATATTTGGTTGCATCTGACTCAAACAGAAAACCCAAGACAACAACTCAGTGAGCTTATTGAAGGCTATGAAGCTTATTTACCCTTTGAAACACGTGAGCTGGACTTGATCGATGTATTCAAAAGCGCTCGTGTTATCTGTTACGCTGCTTGGCTACAAAGTCGTTGGACGGACCCAGCCTTTGTCAAAGCGTTCCCTTGGTTTGGCAGTGAAGATTACTGGATCAACCATTTAAACGAATTGAAAAACTGCGAATTAGAATGGGGCAATATTTCTCGATGAGCAACATGGAAGCGGCACTGCAATCCTTATTTGGTTTTCACCAATTCCGTGAAGGCCAAGGGCAAACCATTCAACAATTATTAGCAGGCCACTCTTCCCTTGCCGTGTTTCCAACAGGCTCAGGAAAATCTTTGTGCTATCAATTTGCCGCTACACAGTTGCCCAATTTAACTCTGGTGATTTCTCCTTTAATTGCTTTAATGCACGACCAACTCGATTTCCTTACATCAAAAGGCATTGCAGCGGCCAGTTTAGATTCGAGTCAGACAAAAGAAGAAAGCCAAGCCGTCATGTCTGGGGTACAAAATGGTGACATTAAAATATTAATGATTTCCGTTGAACGTTTTAAAAACGAGCGCTTTCGACGTTTTATTAAGCAGGTTCCTATTTCCATGCTGGTGGTGGATGAAGCTCACTGTATCTCTGAATGGGGACACAACTTCCGGCCAGATTATTTAAAACTGCCGTCTTACCAACAAGAACTCGCCATTCCATTGGTTTTACTATTAACCGCTACGGCGACACGCCGAGTGCAAAAAGACATGGCACAGAAATTTTCGATTCAGCCTGAACACATAGTGCAAACAGGGTTCTATCGCTCAAATTTAGACATCGATTTGATCCAAACTCAGAGCCATGAAAAGTTCAGCACGTTACAAGATGTATTGGCTCAATCACAAGGCGCCAGCATTGTTTACGTCACACAACAAAAAACAGCAGAAGATATTGCCAGCCGGCTGCAAGCGAATGGCTACGCCGCAACAGCGTATCATGCGGGATTAGCCAATGATGTTCGTAGTGCGATTCAAGCGGACTTTATGCAAGGTAAGACACAGATTATCGTCGCGACAATTGCCTTCGGCATGGGCATTGATAAGTCTGACATTCGTTTGGTTGTGCATTATGATTTGCCTAAATCTATTGAAAATTACAGCCAAGAAATCGGTCGTGCAGGACGAGACAATCAACCCAGCCGTTGTGTGTTATTAGCCAATTTAGAAGGCATTCACACCTTAGAAAATTTCGTCTATGGCGACACGCCTGAACCGCAAAATATCGACACTCTACTTGGTCATATTATTGAAGAAAGCACATCTCAAGGTGCGATAAACAAGCAATGGGAAACCCAACTTTATGGTTTATCGAATCACACTAACATTCGCTCTTTGCCTTTAAAAACACTCTTGGTTCAACTCGAATTATTGGATGTCTTAACACCGAAATACAGTTACTACGCTGACGTTAGAGTGAAATGGGAAGTCGATCAATTGGCCTTCTCCAATCACCTTCCAATTGAATGGCAAAACGCCTATCAAGGTATCCTAAAAGGCATTCAATATAAGAAAATTTGGGGAACACCAAACTTCGAGCAAATACACAACCAAACAGGATTAACTCGTGGAGATGTACTGCAAATATTAGAGTTTGCAGCCGACGCGAATGCCTTAATATTAGAGAGTAAAGGCTTAACAGAAGTGTATGATGTCAATGAAAGCGCTTTTCACCGACAAACGCTAGTTCATCAGCTTCATCACTATGTCGATGAGAAACAAACCAGCGAAATACATCGAATTGCCACTATGATTCGCTTCTTCGAATTGGGTCGATGCTTAAATAACAATTTGGCCCGTTACTTCGGCGATCAAAATGCACCAGAGCATTGCGGTCACTGCTCTGTCTGTCGCGGTCAACCACTGGTGTTTCCTGCGGAATCTATGAGCAAGGCGTCAACCCCACACGAGTTTGAAAACATAGACGTTTTCGTGCGTGAGTTTACTCAACAGCTACACCTCAAACTTCCAAATACACAGATTACGCCTGTCTTAATTGCGCGTTTTTTAACGGGCTTAACACAACCTGTTTTCACAAAAATGAAAGCACGCCAATTAAAAGGGTTTGGAGTCTATGAAGAGCACGCTTATCAAACCGTGCTCGACAAAGTTACTTCCTTGTCTTGCGACTTCTAGTTGTTTTCGCTCTCGTCGTTTTGGTTGGCGACGTTTTAGATGCTGTCGCCGTAGTGTCTGGTTGATCATCCTGGGAAGGCTGCTTGTCTTGTTCAGCATCGCTCTCTTCTGTTATCGACTCTTCGGGCGAGAGCTCTTCAGACACAGCCTCCCCCGTTGAAAGCATCTCAGTCATAGAGTCATCAGATACAGAAGGAGACAAACCTTCAAATAACGCTTCCGATTGTTTGAGGTCATCTTCTGAGAGGTCGGGTTTATCTTCTTCTAAATTATCGACGTAAACACCAATTTGAATCAGGTTATTATCTGGGTCATTAAAATACACAGACTGCATAGAGCCTTGTACGCCCATTGTATTAAACGGCCCTTCTAAAATAGGCACATCAAATTGCTTAAGATGGTCTAATACGTCATTCATTTGCCAATCCGTCACTAAGCAAATATTACCTGCACCTTCCATCGCATGATTTCTTATCTCTTCACCCAATAATTGAAAATAAATATGCTGCTGACCAAACTTCATGGCTTTTCGATCATCGGCAAAGGTAACAACATCCATATTCAGAACAGATTTATAAAAAGACACCGCCCTGTCTATATTTGCGACGGTTAAAACAATATGGTCAAGGTGACTGATCATAGCTTCTTGCCTCCTATGGCAAGCCAATAATGAATAGCAATTATGCTACGAATGATTCAACAATGAATCAAGGCAAATATCCCCATTGATGAGGCTTTTCTTTTTGGATTTAGTGAGTTTTTTGACTTTGTATTCCAGTATTAAAGCTTCGCCGTGAGAGCCAACTTTTTGCTGCCAAAGTAACTCTAATGGCCCCTTTCCTTTTAAGTAACGAGCGCCTTTTTTAGGATTACTTTCATGCTCTTTAAAGCGCCGTTCAACATTTGTACTGATGCCAGTATAAAGCGTGTCTAAACGCGTCCTTACAATATAAATACTCCATTGAGATACCTTTTCCTGACTCATTCAACACCGACCACTGCAGAGGATTTTACAAGACTATTTCGTCCTTTCGAAACAAATAGGATTTGGACAAAAAAACACACAATCAACAAAAACAGCATACCATAAGGCAAGGTTGCTCAGCGTTCATCACACTGCTGAGTATCGCACTTGAAGACATGTTCATTCCTTATCCTATGATGCAGAGATTAGCCTCTAACAATCATCATCAATGTTAAAGCGGTTGCAACTCCCATGACAAGGTTAAAAGTACGCTGGCGTTTGGCGTCTGTTAACCAACGACGAATACTCACACCGCACCATGCCCACATTGAAATGGTAGGAAAATTCACCAAGACAAACACCGCTAATATCCATAAACCAGACAGAACATATTGATCGCCTGGAAGTGTAAATGTACTCACTGTACTGATCGACATCATCCAAGCTTTTGGGTTAACAAACTGAAATAAAGCCGCTTGCCACCACGTCATTGGTTTCCCTTGTTGGCTCTTTCCACTACCAAAATTCTGACTAACTGGCGAACTGGCAATTTTCCACGCTAACCATAATAAATACGCGCCACCGATCCATTTAAGAACAAGGTACAAAGACGGATAGAGAACAAACAGCGTCCCCAGCCCTAATAACGTCGCGCTTATTGAGACAATCATTCCCAGCACGATCCCTACCATATGCGGCAAGGTTCGATAGAAGCCAAATTGAGCACCTGACGCTAACAACATAATGTTATTTGGTCCCGGAGTGCCTGACATAACAAACGAAAACATCGCGAAAGTAAGAAGAAAAGAAAGCTCCATCATCTTGCTCGCCTCTTCTTCTGAATGCTTCGCAACACATCACGCATAAAACCCAATACAGACGCTTGCGTCAGTTGCGCTTGTTTTTCGTCATGCGTCATGCCGATATCAAACAGCTGCTGAGTGCTGATGGATGACAGTGCTTTACGACTTTTGTAACGCGCTAGAGCGCAATGAACATGAGTAAAAAGTCCAATAATCAACATAACCTTCTCCTTATAAATCACGTCTTCAAAACAGTTTGAATAGACGTTCTGTGTGTGTATCTACTTTAGGAGAAGGGATAAAGACAATACAGATTCAAAAAAAGCCTTAATTAACCATACAGAACAGAAGAAAGTCATCTGTATGGTAGGATAATGCGCCATCTGTATGGTCACCTTCATGATCAAACCGTTCTACAATGTAACCACTCTTATAGAACTTTTTACCCAATATCGGCCAATGGGCTTGGAGCACACTGATGACGCTTTATCTGCAGCTTGCTGAACGCTTACGAGAACACATACAGCATGATTTCTATAAACCAGGCGATAAACTCCCGTCTGTACGTCAATTAGCGCAAGAACATGGCGTCAGTATTTCTACTGTTCAAGAAGCCTATCGACAGCTGGAACAAGATCAATTGGTCGAAGCTAAGCCCAAATCTGGCTACTTTGTTTGTCATCAGAAAAAAGACAATTTGCCGAGTATTTCCCGACCGCCACAACGCCCATTGGAAGTTTCTCAATGGGAGGAAGTACTCAATATGTTGCTTAACAGAGGCCGCAAAAATGGCATTCAGCTACAACACGCCATGCCTGACATGGCTGCACCTACGTTAAAACCACTATTAAAAACCTTATCTGATTTATCAAGACACAAGCCAGAATTGGGCTTAGGCTACGGAGACGTAAGAGGCTCAGAAGAGCTACGCGAGCAGCTTTGCCGATTAACCGTCGCATCAGGCTGCCAACTTCACCCTGACGATTTGGTTGTCACCTCTGGTTGCCAAGAAGCCTTAGCCGTTTGCCTAAGAGCCGTGTCGGAACCGGGCGATATTGTTGCCATTGAATCGCCCAGCTTTTACGGATCAATGCAAGCCATCAAGGCCGCCAATTTAAAAGCCATGGAAATTCCCACGCACCCAGAAACAGGCATCAGCATTGAGGCGTTAGAATTGGCACTCGATCAATGGCCGATCAAAGCCATTTTTGTGACGCCCACTTGTAATAATCCCATGGGTTACACCATGCCAGAAGACAGAAAAGAACAGCTCTATAAACTGGCTCAAAACTACGACATAGCGATCATTGAAGACGATATTTACGGGGACATTTCCTTTCAATTCCCTCGACCGAAAAGCATCAAATCTTTTGATACCGATGGCCGCGTTTTGATGTGCTCTTCTTTTTCTAAGTCGGTTGCGCCTGGCTTGCGTGTCGGCTGGATTGCACCAGGGCGTTATCGTGACAAAGTCACCCACATCAAATATGTCAGCAGCTCTATGTGTCCGGTGTTTCCGCAACTTGCCATGGCAAAATTCATTCGCCAAGGCGGATATAACAAACACATTCGCCAAATGCGAATCAACTACGAGCAACAGCGCGATCATCTACTTCGAGTGATTAAAGCGCACTTTCCAAGCGATACACGAGTGAGTTTTCCAGATGGCGGGTTCATCTTGTGGGTCGAGCTGAACCCCAATATTGATAGCATCAAGTTGGTTGAACATTGCCGTGAAGCCGGCGTAGATTTCGCACCTGGGCCGTTGTTCTCAGCCACAGGCAAGTTTAGAAATGGTTTCCGATTAAATTACAGCGAAAAAACCATGGAGAAACGCGAAGCCGCCATAAAAACAATGGGGAAAGTAATCCGCACTATTCACTCTGAACACGCTTAATGTTTATCAGAATTGGGCTGCCCGTCATTGGGTCCGGCATTAAGTCGCATTCGATGCCGTAAAGCTCCAACACCAACTCTTTGGTCATCACGTCTTTAGGGCAACCTTCGCTAATGATTTTGCCGCTCTTCATCGCCACAATGTGATCGGCATAACGGCAAGCGCTCGGCAAATCATGCACCACCATAGCGACGGTTTTGCCTTCTTCTGATAATGCTTTTATTAACTCAAATACTTCAATTTGATGACCAAGGTCGAGCGCCGAAGTGGGTTCATCCAATAATAGCAACGGAGTTTCTTGAGCAATCGACATGGCGATCCAGGCTCGTTGCCTTTGTCCGCCCGATAGCGTATCTAATAGTCGATCTTTTAACGCGCTTAAATCCGCCGCCTTCAAAGCGTAATCGATCGCTTCTTGGTCGCTCATTTGCCATTGTTTTAGAGCGCTTTGATGTGGGTGTCGACCGAAACGAATCAACTCGGATACGGTAATACCGTCTGGCGCAATCGTGTCTTGTGGCAACAAAGCCAAACGTCTTGCCACGTCTCTAGAAGCTTGTTTGTGAATGTCTTTTCCATCCAATAACACACCACCATGTGAAGGATGATGAATACGAGACAAACCATTTAACAAAGTCGATTTACCACAACCATTTGGCCCAACAATGGCCGTCACCTTTCCTTCAGGCAAGGTCAAATTCAACGATTCAACAATCGTTGTGTTGCCATGCTGCAAGGTTAAATCCTTAGCGCTTAGGGTGACATTCAGTGTTGGGTTCATGCAAAAAAGATCCTTAAAACACACGCTTCAGGCGAAGCAAATAAACAATTTATAACGAATGCGCTGAGCGCTGACGAATCAATATCCAGATCAAATACGGGCCACCGATAATCGAGGTCACGATCCCCACAGGAATTTCAATGGGAGACAACATAGTGCGACCAAGTAAATCTGCAATCACCATAATCAAAGCACCCGCCAACGCAGATCCCACCAAAGGCGTGCCACGATAACGCGCTAAGACCCGCGCCACTTCAGGACCGATTAACGCCACCAAACCAACTGGGCCAGCCACGGCAACGGACAATCCAGTTAACACAATAGACAAACTCAGGGCGATCATGCGCAAGTGTTTCATGTTTCTACCCAGTCCAATGACGACCGCATCCGAAAACGACAACAAAGAAAACACATGCGTTAATAACATACAAGCAATCAAACAGATCAGCAGACCAACGCCCAAAACACTGACCATTAAGCTGGATCGGGCGTTCAAACTGCCAACCGTCCAAGGAAAAGCGGCATTGGCCGTATCAATCGCCACTTGGCTCAACATCAATTGCGTAGCCGCGCCAGCAATAGAGCCAATGCCAATGCCCGCAACAATAAAGCGATAACCTCGTGTGCCACTGCTGCCAGACAAGCCAAACGCCAGCGCGGCAGCCGTTGCTGCGCCAACCAACGCCATCCCAGATGGCGCAATAGAAATCCCAGTACTCACAACAGAAGACACGGCAAACGCCATGGCCGCATTGTCGATCCCAATAATACCGGGCGTGGCCAATCGATTACGCGCTAAGGTTTGCATCAAACATCCCGCCAAACTAAACGCAGCCCCTGTATACAAACCAGCCAAAAGACGCTGTAAACGCAACTCTTGCACGACAAACTGGTTCATCGTATCGCCCACACTAAATACCGCTTGAACCACTTCCCAAGGCGACAAAGACAGCGTGCCAATGGCCAAAGAACCAATGCTGGCGAAGATCAACAAAGTGACAAGAAGAAGGTTTCGAACGATGGCGTTTTTATCAATTAAACAGGTGTATTGACCCAAAGTAAGGCACAAGTAACCTTCTGGCGGCGTCATGTTATGCATCATAATGTTGGCAACCTTTGGGCTCGAACAATCGCCAAAAGAACCGGTGCGCCAACGATGGCGGTTAAGACACCGAGTGGCATTTCCGTCGGTTGTGCAATCAATCGCGAAAAGACATCAGCGGTGATAATCATTAATGGGCCTAAAGGCAAACACAGCCACAAGGTGCGGCGAATATCTGGGCCAACCAACGCACGCGCGGCAAAAGGGACAACCAACCCAACAAAAATAACAGGCCCAGCAATGGCTGTCGCTGCGCCAACTAATAACGCCACAGCCAAAACCACAATCAGACGAATACGACTGGGTTTATAACCTAAGCCAATCGCCACTCTTTCCCCTAACGCCAACGACGCCAAAGGTCGAGCAACGTATAGAACACAAACGAAAGCAATCAATAAAGACGGAAGCACACGGGTTAGCTGCTCAATATTTCGCCCTGCAATACTCCCCGTCACCCAAAAGCGAATTTCATCTGCGGCTTGTTCGTTATACATCAGCAATAAAGACGTCATGGCGGTCAATAAGCTCGTCAACGCCGCACCCGCCAAAACAAGACGCACGGGATCGTTTCGCTGACCTTGCATTTTGGCCACACCAATAACAAAAAAACAGCCTAACAGAGCACCAATTTGTGCCAACTCAATCGGCAAAGTTGACAAGCTCATGCCTAATGTTAACGCCACGGCTACGGTAAACGCGCTGCCAGCACTCACGCCTAATAAACCTGGTTCCGCCAATGGATTACGCGCAACCGATTGCATCAACGCGCCCGCCACACCAAGACACAGTCCAGCGGTTAAACCAATATACAGTCGAGGCAGACGCAACTCATACACAATGAAGATCGCGTCACTTGTGCCCTTGCCAAGCAAAACCTGAAGCGACGCGTTTGGGCCAACACTGCCGGCGCCCAATAACAGACTGCTCACACAGCAAAATGCCAGTAGCAAAGCGACTGGCATAAAGACACTGACAACGGATCGTTGTGCAGGAGGCGTTCGAAACCAAGACATCATTATTTAAGTTTGGTCTCTATCACGTTTTGAATGTCATCCAAAATCGCATTTGCCGCGATTGGACCGATTGAGCTCGTCCAAAGTTGACCGTGAACTGGGATAACATGATCTTGTTTTGCAACGTTCAAACGCGCAAACGCTGGAGAAGTTTGTGCCGCGGCTAACGCGCCTTTCGCTTCGTCGTTAAGAGTTGCCATGAAGATCCAGTCGTTATCAATGCTCGACAAATTTTCTAGGCTCAATGCGCTGCTGTGCGGACGGCCTTTTTTCACTAAGCCTGCGTCTGTCACATTAAAACCTGTTTGTCCCAAAATCGCATTAGAGAAAAATTCTGTTGTCAAAACCATTGCGCCTTGAGGCATCCAACGCAATAAAGATGCACCACGCTCGTTCTCTGGAATTTTTGCTTCCACCAAGGTTTTTAGTTCAGCAATACGTCCATTTACTTGCTCAATGATTTCTTCTGCTTTTTGCTCACGATTCAATGCTTTGGCATAAAAGCGTAATTCATAAATCCACGCTTCTGGGTGAATGCCTTTTTCTGTCGGAACAATGGTTGGTGCAATGCGAGACAAAAGAGCATATTGTTCTTCTGGCAAATACCAAGGCGCTAGAATGATGTCTGGTCGTTGAGCAATCACCGCTTCAATATTGATGCCTTGCATGCCACCAACAAGCGGGACATTTTTGGCTCTTTCTTGAAGATAGCTAGGGACATTATCACCACCACGAGTGGCAATGGCACCAACAGGCTCATAACCTAAAGCAAAAGCAGAATCGAGCCCGCCATCATACACAGTGACAATTCGTTTTACTTGATCACTGACAACGACATTCCCATATTGCGTTTTGATATTAATATCCGCCGCATTAACGCCGAATGAACTAAGCGCACCAACAAGAACCCAAGCCATGCAAAACATATTGCGAGAGAACATCATAAGAAACCTCTTGTTTTCAATACCAAAGGAAATAACACTAAGCGAGGAAAAGACAATTCAAATCAAATTAGAAAAAACAGAACGTCCTTTTCATGGCCGCCATTCTATTTAAAAGTAGAAAAAATGCAAATGATAACGCTTATCAGAAAAAGCGCATATTAATAATCAGAAAACACAAGTAACACTTTCTACAATATATTTTGATTGTAAAGATATGAAAATACACTGTTAATAACTGTATTGAAAAAAATATGATAACGAAATATTTAGACTTTCAGTATTGTCTAAACTTAAACGTATTTAAACACATGTAAATGCAACATAAGCATCTTTGGATGATCATAACGACAACACTATTGCTAAACATTTTCTTAGGACGCGACGAACAATGAACAGGCCGTTACGAATCACTAGCGTATTTTGCTTAACCCTAATCCTTAGCGCTTGTAGTGCTTCCGCAACACGTGAGAACTATGCAGACTTAGCGCAAAATGACCTAGACACGCTTAGCGATAAAAAAGCATCGCAATGGCAAGAATTAAACCATGTCGCGCCAGTCAACCTGCTTACTGATTTGATTCAAGATCCCAAATTAGATGTCTTAATTAAACAAGCTCTCGAAGCCAACCCAAATTTACAAAAAACACAACTTACGTTGCAGGCCAGCTTATGGGAAATAAAAAGTCAACATGAAGACACTCTACCTAGTGTCGAAGCCGGATTTTCTGCAGATAAAACCGAAGGCAATGACGTCAGTTACGGTGCAGATTTAAGCATTAGCTGGGAGTTGGACTTATGGCGAAAATTGGCTCAATCTGAGCAATCTTCCGCGAAGACACTCGCCAGTGACGAAGCGCTGTATCAAGCAAGCCAAGATACGCTTGTCGCAAATGTCATTAAATCCTGGTTGGCCATGACGGCAAACTATCGTGCCATTGATATCGAAAAAAAGCGCCTCGCCTTATTAGAAGCCAATGAAAAATTGATCGTGAAGCGTTTCAAAAACGGTTTAGGTGACATGGAAGAACTCGATGAATCTCGCACGGCTACTTCTCAATCCAAAGCGGATCTTGTGGAATACCAAGAAGCACTGGCCATTGAAATCCGTACCTTGCAATTGTATTTGGGTATGTCTGACACGCTTGATATTAGACCAAACACAGATTATCCAAATGTAAGCCTCTCTTTTAATGGTTTGCCGGACCAAACGCTGCACCGCAGACCAGATTTAAAAGCCGCTTATTTGAACATTGAAGCTGCCGACTTAAAAACGTCTGTGGCTTATAAAGACATGCTACCAAGCATCAGTCTTAGCGCGACATTAAGAGATACGGCAGAAGACCCAATAAAAGCCCTATTCGGTTCCCCTGTCTGGTCTTTATTAGGGCAACTCACTCAGCCTCTTTATAAAGGCGGCCAATTGAAAGCGGCGGCGGAAATAGCCAAACTCGAAACAGCCCAAGCCTATCAAGACTATCGAAATACCTTACTCACAGCGGTAAATGAAGTTGAAAACGCGTTAGGTCAAGAACAAGTATTAAGTTTACAAGAACGTCATATTCGCGACGCTTTAGAAAGCTCACAGAAAAATTTGGCGCAGTATGAAAAGAAATACCGTAATGGATTGGTTGAGTTAAACGATCTAATCGACGCACAAACCACAGCTTTCGATTTAGAAGCCGAATTAGATAACATTATTTATCAACACTTATCAAACCGAGTCGATTTAGGGCTCGCATTAGGTCTTGGGGTAAACGAAGAATGAAGCGCACACTGAAACTACAATGGATTTTACTCACACTGGCGGTTGTCTCTGTTGTTGCCGTGTATATTTATATTCAATTTGCCGTGGAAGCTCAGAATAACAAAATTCGCCAACCAAGACCTGAAGCACCTGAACAAGCGATCAACCTTTCCGTTGTATCCGCTAAAATGGGCAGTTATGCCGCTCAAATAAAAGCTTCTGGCTTAGCCAATCCAAGATATTCATTAACACTTACGTCTCAAGTAAACGGGGAAATCATCTCCCTATCAGAGCAATTTGAAGTTGGTCAATTGGTCAAAAAAGGCCATGTTTTGGCACGTATTAATAATGTGGAATTAAGCAGCGCGGTTGCCAGTGCTAGAAATACATTAGCCAGTGCTGAACTGGCCCTAAAAGAAGAAATCAGACAAGGCGAACAAGCCAGAGCAGAATGGGAAGCAGCAGGGTTTCAAGAGGCACCAGATTCAGACCTAGTGCTTCGTGAGCCACAATTGGCCGCAGCACAAGCTGAGTTCGATGCCGCAAAAGCTGAACTAGCAAGCGCTCAAAACGATTTACGCCATGCCAACATTGTTGCGCCTTTTGACGCTTTGATCGTAGAACGTACCGTTTCACCGGGATCTTACCTCAGCTCAGGAAATGAAATTGGCACGCTGTACAGCGTCGATAGAGCGGAAATCTCCGTTGACCTGTCGAACAGCGATTGGTTAAAACTGCCAGATACGCAGACACTGCTGCAAGGCAATTGGCCTGTTCAAATCGGAGGGATTGATACAAACACCCAATGGCAAGGCAACATTCTCAATGTCGGCTTACACATTGATGAGGACACTCGCATGCGCAGTTTAACCGTCGCGTTAGACAGACCTTTATCACAAGAAACGCCGCTGGTGCCTGGTTCATTCGTACAAATCACATTGAAAGGAAAACTACTTGATAAACTCTGGCGTTTACCTAATACCGCGCTGAGTAAAAAAAGCGAAATTTGGTATTTAGATAAAGATAGCCGTCTCGCTGCATTTGAAACAACGCCTCGTTTTGTGGATTCTCAATACGTTTATATTCAAGTGCCTGAAGCAATGCAATCACAAAACTACCAGGTACTTGTTCAACCGTACAATAGTTATATCAAAGGCACTTTAGTTTCACCGACTCTTGTTTCAAAAGGGACGAACGAATGAGTGATGTAGAGCTAAAAAAAGGCATTATTCCTTGGTTTGCTAATAACCCAGTTGCAGCAAACTTATTGCTTATCCTAATTATCACCTTGGGTATTGTTAATGTTGGTTCCATTAATAAGGAAGCTTTCCCAAGCCTGTCGCCAAACCGTGTGTCGATTTCGGTCAGCAATGACAGTGGCTCCGCGAAAGAAAACGAAGAAGGCATTGCTATTCCCATTGAGCAAGCACTCCAAGGCACATCCGGAATCAAAAATATCACCACGACATCTTCTGCAAGCTCAACCGCTGTCAGTATTGAGATGACAGATGGCTATGATATCGATACGTTACTTTATGATGTAAAAGATGAAGTGGATCAGATTACGTCATTTCCAGATGACGCTGACCCTGCAGTTGTCTCCAAAGCTATTCGCGAAGAACACTCTATTTTCATTCAGCTGTATGGCGAAGCTGATCGTCGTACTTTGCAGACATTAACAGACGAGTTAGAGTCCGATTTATTGGCGCATGAAGACATTAGCGCAACCGCGATTACTGGTTGGCTAGATCCAATGATGAAAATCAATGTCGACAAGATTAAGTTAGAGGCTTATGGGCTGACCCTATCTGATATTTCCTCTGCCATTAACGCTGAATCATCTACCGAAAAAGTTGCCACATTGCGTAGTGAAGATATTTACGTATCCATTAGTGCGGCTGAACAAGCCTATATTAAAAGCCAGTTTTCTCAAATCCCCATTAGAACCAATGACAATGGCGGTAAACTTTTACTCAGTGATATTGCTTCTATTGAGGACACTTTTGATGACGATGATTTTGTCTTGTCTCGTTTTAATCGTCAAAACAGTTTGGCTATTCAAGTATTAACCACAGGCACCAGCGATATTTCCAATTCTGTTATTGCTGCAAAAGAAGTACTTCAAGAATGGCAAGACGGTGGCCGTTTACCGCCAAGTGTGAGCCTTGATACTTGGTACGATCGCAGTGAGTCTATAAATGAACGCCTTGAGTTGATGGTCGAAAATGCGGTCACGGGTGTACTGCTTGTGTTCGTTTTATTAGCGATCTTTTTGAACATCACCGTCGCTTTTTGGGTCGCCATGGGATTGCCGTTTATTTTCTTTGGTACCTTGTTCTTCATGGGGACAGAAAGTGTCGGATTAACTCTAAACATGTTTACCACATTTGGTTTTATCATGGCGCTGGGTATCGTCGTAGATGACGCGGTGGTGGTCGGAGAAAGCATTTATACAGTACGCTCAAAAGAAGGCGACACTCTAAAAAGTACCATTAAAGGCACCATGATTGTGGCGATTCCAACGCTGTTTGGCGTATTTACCACGGTGGCCGCATTTTGGGCATTGTCCAATATTGAGGGTCGTTTAGGTCAGCTGTATTCCCAATTCGCCATTGTCGTTGCCATTTGCCTTGTGTTATCTGTAATTGAGTCCAAGGTCATTTTACCAGCTCACTTGGCACACATTAACACTCGAAAGTCTGCTCGCACTAACTCTATTGCAAAGGGTTGGGCTGCCGTACAACATGGTGCAGACGCAGGTTTACAATGGTTCAGTGAACGTCTTTATCGCCCAACCATTGAAACGTCATTAAATTACAGATACGCCATTTTGTTATTCTTTATTGCCATTTTCTTACTGGTGATTTCTATGCCTTTTACTGGCGCTATTCGCACCAGCTTCTTCCCTCAAGTTCCTGGCGATACGGTTCGTGGTAGCTTAACCATGCAAAACGATGTGAGCTTTGGCCAAACCAATCGTGTTTTGTTGGGGCTAGAAGCTGCGGCCTATCAAGCAGATATTGAGTTACGTTCTCACTCAGGTGAGCGCCGTGGACCACCAAAGGGGCAAGATGGTCAAAAGCCAAATGCTGCTCAACCGCAAAAAGGGCCAGCACCAAAACCTAAAGGCCCAGTACCAAAACCTAAAGGTGATGTTGCTATACATAACATTCAAGTCACAGCGAGTGGCGATCAATCAGGCAGTATTCGTATCGAGTTGGCTACCGATCGTCCTTATACTGCAGCGCAATTTGCCAGTAAATGGCAACAATTGTCTGGCACACCTGAAGGCGTCAAAAATCTACGCATTCGCAGCGCCCGTGAAACCGTTGATGCTTTAAGAGTCGAGCTGCGTGGCAATGACTCCAGTGTTTTAGAAGGTGCAATGACTGAACTACTTAAACAACTCGAAACTTTGCCTGCCGTAACAGGAATAGAACAAAATGATACGCCAACAGAGTCCCGATTGGTCTTAAAAGTGAACGATCAAGGTCGTTTGCTAGGCTTAAGTACTAATGAATTAGCATCACAAATATCAAGTAACTTCGACGGCAATGAAGTCCAAAGCTATCAAAGAGACAACAATGAAGTTGAAGTGCGTTTAGGGTATTCTACGGATCAGCAAGAATCCCCTTCTGCGGTCATGAACACCAAGATCACGCTTGACGATGGTACACGTATTCCATTGTCCGCAGTGGCGACTATTTCCCAAGAAAATGCTGAAACTAAAATCACTAGGATCGATGGCAAACGCTCCTTGTATTTGTCTTCTGAAGTAGACAAAGATGTGATGTCATCTACTGAAGTGGTCGCGTATTTAGAAAAAGCCGTGGTGCCAAGCCTCACTCGTCAATTCTCTGGTGTGTCTGTGTACTTTTCTGGTGAAGCGGAGCAAAGAGCGGAAACTCAGTCGTCTATGTCTAACATGTTTATGATCGCCCTACTGATCATTTATGGTTTGTTAGCCATTCCTCTAAAATCGTACACTCAACCAATCATCATTATGATGGCGATTCCATTTGGGATTATTGGTGCATTACTTGGCCATTGGATGAACGAGCTGACTTTAGGGATTTTTTCCTTGAACGGCATTTTAGCGCTGAGCGGTGTCGTCGTGAACGACAGTCTGTTATTGGTCTCACGCTTTAATGATTTACGTAAAAGATCAGAAGGCGTCAAAGAAGCCATCAGCCACGCTTGTCGCAGTCGACTTCGTGCGGTACTGCTTACCTCTTTCACCACCTTTGCTGGTTTGATTCCGATTCTTGGAGAAACGTCACGCCAAGCACAAATGTTGATACCCGCAGCGGTTTCTCTCGCATACGGCATCATGTTTGCAACCGTAATTACTCTGGTATTGATTCCTGTGCTATTAATGATTAAAGAAGATATCCATAATCTGATTAATCGCTTAAAGGGCACAAATAAAGCAATCCACCAAGGTGAAGTAAACGCCAACTGATATTGGTGAGGCGCAAACACGCATAAAAAATCCCCTGTCAGCGAAGAATCAAACTTGATGAGACCGCTTCGCCGAAAGGGGATTTTACATTCTAAAAACGAAAAACTATTCTTGAACGTCCATATACTTGGAAGCGAACTCACGGTTCTCAGCCAACGTTGAATAACGTGTTGATAGCTCAGAAGCGCTTAATGTTCCTTCTGCAATATCACGCTGTTCACGCAAACAATCGTATGTCGCTTTAATGGCCGCGAAGTAGGCTGCGTGACCATTGACGACAATGCGTACACCATTCGCTGCAAGACGATCACGGTCACTTAATTCTGGATTGCCATACGAGACCAACATCACAGGAATAGAAAGGTGTTTGGTAATGGCTTCTAAGTGATCAAAATTACGAATCCCCACCATACAAATGCCATCAACCCCAACCGCTTGATAAGCCACTGCACGGGTAATGGTTTCTTCGACTGAAAGCTGTCCCGCGTTTGTACGAGCAATAATACTCATCGATGGATCAATACGCGCTTCTAACGCCGCTTTTAATTTACCAACGGCTTCTTCTACTGGAATCAAATCCGTTGATTTATGACCGTATTTAGCAGGAAGTAACGTATCTTCTATTGTTAAGGCTGCGACCCCAGCTCGTTCCAACTCAACAATAGTACGCATGACATTCAAGGCATTACCGTAACCATGATCCGCATCTGCGATGATTGGCAATCTCGCAACACGGCCAATTCTCGTCGCTTGCTCTGTAAATTCACTCAAAGTGATCAAGGCGAAATCTGGTGCCGCCAATACTTGTAATGAAGCGACAGAGCCACCTAAAATCCCAACTTCAAAACCTAGATCTTCAGCAATACGAGCCGACATTGGATCAAATGTAGATGCGGTGTAGTAGCATTTTCCACTCGCTAATAAAGCACGAAAGTCATTTCGTAAGTCATGCTGAGACGGTGTTGCCATAAGGAGAAACCTCTAAAAATATTCATTCAATAAGATGGAATTATTATACAAGCTTTTGAGCACTCTTCATTAAGCTTTCATGGAATAGTCTGGTTTTTTTATGAATGCACTTTAAAGCAGACTGTATTCCATTCTTTTTTATCTATTCTTAAAACTTTCACATTTCGATGTAAAAAAGAAAAGGATAAGTGAGGCTCGTTAAAAGTAGATCTTTTATGCCAAAAATCTAAATTATTTTATGCTTTTTCATGGTTTACTCATATTTTAAAGCCCCTTTTTTAGGGCTGTATTTGCCATTTTAATCCTTCCTGTATTGTCAATATGCGAATAGGTGGAAACCCGCTTTTTCTCTCAGCGCTGACTCCGTGACAGAGGAATAATCTAGCTATAGAATGCTCGCCGATTGCACTTTCGTTGCATACAACCTTTTCTCTGTTTCTTACCTTTAACATGAAGGCTCATACATGAACGCTTGGTATCTCATCTGCTTTTTATCCGCATTGGCGGTTTTTATCGCTTTTACAAACCAGTACGTCTTAAAAATGCAAACCACCATCGCCATCACAACAGGCTCCGTTGTGATTTCTTTATTGTTAATTATTGCGGTTAAAATGCTAGGCGATAATACTGCGCTTTATATAACTCAAGTGGTTGCAGATATCGATTTCAATCAATTGCTTTTGAAAGGCATGCTTGGCTTTTTACTCTTTGCTGGCGCCTTAGAAATTGACCTTGTTGCACTTAAAAAGCAACGCTGGGAGCTGACCACTTTAGTGCTGTTTTCCACATTAGCCTCTACCTTTATCGTCGGTTACTTAAGCTATTATGTGTTTCACTTACTCAACTTCCCTATTCCATTTATTTATTGCTTATTGTTTGGCGCCTTAATTAGCCCAACTGACCCGATTGCCGTATTGGCGATCATCAAACAGATGAATGCACCACAAGGCATTTCCATTCAAGTGGAAGGTGAATCCTTATTTAACGATGGTGTGGGGTTGGTTATTTTTACAACTATTTTTGCCGTTGCTTTTTATGGTACAGAAGCCAATGCAGTCGACATTGCGGAGCTTTTCCTCGTTGACGCCATTGGTGGTGTCCTTTTTGGACTGGCTATTGCGGCCCTTGGTCACATCACCATCATTCACTGCAAAGACATTAATACTCGACTGCTGGTTACCTTAACCATTCCTTCAGCTGGTTTTGCATTGGCCAATATTTGGGAAATCTCGGGGGCTCTGGCCATGGTGACCAGCGGCATCATTTTAGGCAATATCACACGCAGTAAAGTATCAGAACGACGAGGGCCAGAAGGAACTCGCTATATAAAAGACTTCTGGCATGCGACAGACAGCTTTCTAAACGCCCTACTTTTCTTAATCATTGGCATGTTAATTGTCACTATGCCGCTCAGTTGGGAAATCATTGGGTTTGGCTTACTCATGGTGCCTGTCGTATTGATTGCACGCTTTATCAGCGTCGGAAGCCCATATTTGGTCTTTCAACGTTTTCGTCAATACGACAAACATTCTGTCAAAATATTAACCTGGGGAGGATTACGGGGCGGATTGGCATTAGCCATGGCGGCCGCTATTCCTTCAGATATGGTGAATATCGACGGTATGGATTTGCACGATATCATGGTTATCATGACTTATGTGGTGGTTATCTTCTCCATCATTGCTCAAGGCTTAACCATTTCGCCTTTGATTCAAAAAAGCATCCACGCAGCACAAAACAGAGCACAAAAGTAGAAAACAAAATAAGAAGAAGCCATTCAATCTCTGGTAACTGAAAAAATGCCACCACGTTCGTAGAAACTAACGGTTTCTCGTATATTAAATGGAATGGTTTCTTCTCTATAGTACAAGGCTTCTTTGGCAGCACCACTATGAAGATCTTTACGCACGCCACTGCGCCCATCGTAGGCGTGCGTACTGGTATGCACTTCAATGACATTTAAATCAACCGACACCACAACCATGGTTCCGTACTTGTAAACTGGATCTTCTTTTTTAAAAATTTTCGTAAAATCGACAGAATAAATATCATTCACTTTAGGTTTCTGAAGATAGGTTAAGGTGTGATCAGGTTGTTCTTCTTGAAAGTAATCAATGCCTAAGAAGACGCAAGGAATGATAATGGCCCACACTTCAATAGGAAGAAACAATAACGTATGAGGAATATCTGTTCTTTGGCTTTCGGAGCGTTTTTTTCGCATTTGCCAACGAGCATAGTGATTCATAAACACGCCAATAACGCCTAACAACACAGCGACACTGACGACCGAGACAATCTTAACCCACCGGTTATCTTGGTAGAAACCTTCTCCCATAAAAGAATCGATGACACCTTGTACATCGAAAAAGGCCGCAATAAAAATTACAGGAACGACCCAACCTTGTCCCTTCCAAATTTTCCACATCTTGGCGCCTTATTTCATACAACGGACGTACTTCATTAAATTTCACATTTAAAAAAATACACAAGAATATAAATATAGTACAAATTTAAAATACGTAGGGAGACATTCATTATGATATTAAATATAACTTTTACTTACCTAGGGAAGATACGAATAAGTCTTCTGAGCGTCAGTCTTATCAGAGAAACCGCTTCTCTGAAAGGCCCGAAGGGCGTGGGCTAAAGCCAGTGGGTTTATTCGTACCTTCCCTAACTAAAAGAAGCTGATTTGATCGATTTTTGTAACAAAGTCTCATGTGATTTCTCAACATACTCTCAAAAACTATAAATAATTATGACTCTTTTTCTAATACAAATAATCTAGAGCAAAAATAGGCCTTTTTTATAAACCTGACTATATTTAAAGCATACGTAGAACATACGTTAACAACCCTTTTCCTATTTTCCTTTATAAGGACATAAATATGTACTTAAAACCTACGAAATATTTCTTACCAAGCATACTTGCTTTAACCCTTTCCTCTACAGCATTTGCACACAACGAAGGTGATTTATTCGCTCGTGCTGGATTAGGTATGGTGCTTCCAAATGAAAGCAGCAACGATCCAAATAATGTGGGTGAACTAGAGCTAACCGATGAAACCAACCTCGCTGGTACAGTTACTTATATGTTCTCAGACAATATCGGCTTTGAAGTATTACTTGGATTGCCTTTTACTCATGAAATTAGTACCAGTTCCCTTGGAACCGCTGCTGAAGTTTCTCATCTACCACTTTCTGTTGCCGCACAATATTATTTTGGTGAGGCTGACAGTAAGATTCGCCCTTACGTAGGCGGTGGATTTAACTACACCACATTTTTAGATGAAGAAGGCAAAGGTGCATTGGCCAATGCAACAGTGACGGTTGATAATTCATTCGGTTTAGCCTTTCAAGCTGGCGTCGATTTTAAAGTAGCAGAACAGATTTTTATCAATCTGTCTGCTTGGTATTTGGACATTGAGACCACCGTTCACGCAACAAGTATTAATGATATAGACGCAACAGTAGATCCTTGGGCGATTATGCTCGCTGCTGGTTACACCTTTTAACAGCACTAATTTTTAACAGCACTAATGCTCTTTAAAACAAAAAAACCGCCTTACAATCCAGCAAGGCGGTTTTTTATTGTAGGTTTTATAACAGTTTTTCTATAAGAAAGTTAAACTTTAAATTTAGACAAACTTGCATGTAATTCTGATAAACGCAGCGTGATTTTTTCATTAGACTGAACCGCAGACAAGGTGTCTTCCTGAGTTACGGTTGCCACTTGATTAATATTTTCAATATTTGTTTGCACTAAATCCGCAACCGTCGACTGCTCCTCTGCTGCAGTTGCTATTTGCATATTGATGGCTGAAATTTCACTTACCGCAGCTGCAGCCTCATCAAAGACAATGGACGTTTGCTCACTCTTTTCTAAACATTCTTCAGTTACCACACTGCCTCTTTTCATGCTTTCCATGGCTTTAGCCGCTTCTTTTTGTAGCGTCTCAACACGTGCTTGAATATCAACTGTAGACTCTTGAGTGCGTTGTGCTAATGATCGAACTTCATCCGCAACTACCGCAAACCCACGCCCCGTCTCACCAGCGCGAGCGGCTTCTATCGCAGCATTCAAAGCAAGCAAATTAGTTTGCTCTGCAATGCCTTGAATTGTATCTAATACAGTACCGATATTGTCCGTTTCTTTTACTAATGCATCAATATCATTTGAGGTATTTCGTACATTTTCAGCTAATTGTTTAATAATAACCTGGGTATCATTAGCAGAGTTTTTACCTTGAAGTACTTTTCCTTTTACTTTTTCTGCAACATTAGATGCCTCAACCGTATTCGTAGCAACTTCCGCGGTCGCCTCACTCATATGAACGACAGATTGAGTGACTTGTTGTGTTTCAGAGCTCTGACTTTCAACGCCACTCAGTGTATTTTGAATAGTACTCGTCGCAGACTCCGATGCTCGGCCAACAGATTCCGCAGAATAAGTAACCTCTTTAATAGTTGATTGTAGTTTAGACATAAACTCATCAAAAATGTTTGATACTTGACCAAGCTCATCTTGGCTTTTACTATCAATTCGAGCCGTGAGATCGCCATCTCCAGATACCACATCTTGAAGTCTTTTAATTAAGCGTCTTAGTGGTTTAATAATAGAAAAACTAATCAATACAGAGATTACGATACCGATCACAAAAGCAAACGCGATAATCATTGTGATAAATCGAATAGCATTAAGCTCATCTTTCTCTGCAATATTTGCCGCTTCTAAAGAAAGTGCTTGGGTCTTTTCAAGTATGTTAACCAACATTCCTGAAACAAGCTCATTCTCTTTTTCTAAGCTAGCCACCTTACTTAAGGTTGACTCTACTCCTCCTATTTTGATTGCTTCCAATATCAAACCGGTTTCTTCTTCAAGATGAAAAAATTGCTCCTCGGCTTCTACCAAAAGTGTTAATAAATCTTTGTATTTTGCTTCTTCATTAGGTGAATGAGAGTCAAGAATTAAAGCATTTAGTCTTTCATCTAATTCAACCATTTCATAGTGGAGAGATTTTGTTTTTTTCGCCAACTCTTCCATTAAGCCTAGAGTTTCTTTCGAGGTGCCATATCCTTTAACTAAATCAATAAGTGCATGACTAATCACCTTTTCAAATAAGATGGCTTCTTCTAGTTGATGTTCCGTTATCAAAGTAATTCGGTTCGATAAAGGAATATTTTTGTGTGCAATATCCGTAATCTCCGAACCAATTTTGTACATAGAAGTCAGACTTACGTAACCTAAAACAGCAACAAGAAATAACTGACTTGCACTCAGTATACAAATTCTGCAAGCAATCGATATTTTATTCATCATATGGCTTCACCTAATTTAACATTCAAATTATTTACACTATTATGTACGAAAGGTTAAAAGTAGCTATTCAAAACATTGCATTGCTACAAAAAACAACATTCAATAATATTATTTATCAAAAAAAAACATTTCATTTTAATGTTTCTATTTTTTCAATAATGACTAAATA
>CALLIL010000113.1 GCA_938009755.1 uncultured Marinomonas sp. | reverse complement strand
ATCATCTGAATAGATTACATCTTGAGTTTGATGATAAGTGATTGTCTCTTTGCTTTCGAAATAGCGAAGGGCAGATGTGTTATCTAGCCAATCATTTATCGAGCTTTCGAAACTTGCTTGGAAAATATCCGTTTCAAACTCTTGAGCATCATCTGGTTCATTACTGTTCCAAGAGATGTCGGTTAAGAAATTTCCGTTAGTATCGATTGGCACACCGCGTAAACGCTGATCTTTTTGATCTGAATGTGTGTACTGTAAAGTTAAAGTGCTGTCATCACTTAGGTCCCAAGCGTAGCCTAGGTCAATCACTAAGTTTTCTTCTTCTACATTGTTTCTGTAAGAGTCGCTGCCACTTGAATAGACGCCAACACGGTAGCGTTGTGAACCGTCTTCGTTCGCGGCACCGGAAGATTCAACGCTGCCACTAAGGTAGTCTTTGTTACCAACGGTGAATTCAATATTGTTTTCTTGCTCATACGTTGGTTTTTTCGTGACATAGTTAATCACGCCACCGGCTTCACCTGCGCCGTATACTGCGCCAGATGGTCCTTTCAGGACTTGAACTTCATCGATGTTAAAAAGCTGTTGCACGGTAAATAAACCAAATGGATTGCCTTTTATACCGTCAAATAAAACGATACCGTCTTGTTCAAAACCACGTACTGTTACAGCACTGTAATTAAAGAAAGACACGCCAGAAATTGAGCGATACAGGTCTGTTGCTTCTGTGGCAGCCTGATCTTCAATTAAGTCGCTTGTTAACACTTGAAGTGATTGAGGTGTTTCATCAATCGGTGTCGCGGTTCGAGTTGCAAATGTCGCTTCATCTTCTTTGTAAAGCGTAAGAGCACGACCTTCGACTTGAAGAGGCTGTAATTCGACAGAGTCATCTGATGATGTGCTGTTTGCTGATCCTTCGGCAAAAATAGCGGTGGAAAATACAAGCGCACCACAAGCTTGCATCATTAAAATGGATGTTTTTAACATTGTTTAAAACCGTGTCAGTGAAGGAAGTCGCGCATGATAATACCTATAAGAATCATTATCAATAATAAGTAGAAAAAATGTGTTTTGCGTTGCAAATGTGTGGAAAGTGTTTGATGTAGGTAAGACTGAACTTTTCAACGTTCAGTCTTTATTGTGTGAAGAAGGGCGTGTTATGACGCTTTGGCTGTTTTGATGTAGTGCTGAAGTGTGTCTTTTAATTGCAGACGTTGCCTTTTAAGCCGTTCTTCTTCAAGTGTTGTTGATGGAAGGATTTCCAGCGCCATTTTCTCTACTTCTTTGGTGAGCTCATTGTATTGATCGTAGAGCTTCTTGAAGTGAGCATCATCCATTTTAAGCTGGTGAATATCGTCTTTAAATTCTGGGAATTCATGAGTCAAACTGTGATCTTGAACCGGCATAATAGTCTCCTCGTTGCTTTCTTCTATAAAGCGATAACAACAGGTTATAAGATGAAGAGACGGAGGCTCTTGATGTCGGTCAATTTTCTTATGTTTAAATGTTGAAGCTTCTGTGTTTAAAAGTTTAGCTCTATTCTTGGTTGACTGCTTTTTGAAAGATCCACTTCAGGAGCGCAAAGTAGAATACGAGATGAGCTTATGCCTTGATTCACTAAGTATTCTTTTAGGTTATCAGCACGGCGTTGAGCAAGAGAAAGCCCTGTAGACCGTTTGGCATTATCAAGCGTTTTTGGTGGTGTTTCTAAGCCGAAATCTTGATAGCTACTGATTGCACAGGCTTTAAGTTGACTGCTTTTTTTGTCTTTCATTAAGGCGGTTAATTGTTCAAGAAAGACTGTTTGAGTGTTGTCTAATCCGTCATTTTGGGCAGAAAAAAGCAATGGTTCAACGCGCACTTTTAATAACTGCTCACCAGCGAATTGGGCAATGCTTATGACATTGGCGTAAGGCACAAACGTTTGTAAAAGATAGCTGCTTGAGACTTTATAAAGCGCTTTTCGAAAGGGTAAAATTAAGAAATTCGACCAGCCAAATTCAGGGCTGTCCACATTTCCAGAAAGAGGGATGTCCAGTTTAATGTTGTCGTCACTGTCTTTTAAAATACCCACGGCAATATTAAGAGGAATCGCACCTGCTTTCACAACAGAGCTGCTGTCCTGACGTCCACCAAGGTCAAACTGTCTTAATAGGATATTGGCTTCACCATCTAATAAACCATTGTCCGCATTAAGCGTAAGGTCTAGATCCAAATGCCCAGAATCAATCTGGTAGCCTAGCGCAGTCGCAATGTAAGAAGAGTAAGGTGGCAACTCAGCCTCTTTGATCACTAATTTACTTTTTAACGTGAGTTCGTCCGCAAGTGGCCAAATTGTTATATTGCTGTTGAGGGTTGAGTATTTTCCGTTGCGGGCCTTCAACACAAGCTCGGTAGCTTGGTTTTTATCTTGTGTGTTTAGGTTGCGCAAAGACAAGGTGTCGATTGCTAATGCGCGATGTAAGGTCGGAGAAATACTTTTATCCTGCACTGAAATACTGGAATTACCGGTTAAATCAAAGCGATTTAATTTAACGTAATAAGGCGCTTTAAATGCCGATTCTGCTTCTGGCGTTGAGGTCTGTGTTTCCGTGTTCGAGGTGCCATTGATTACCTTTTTAGCGTCTTGGATTTTTGGTGTTCCTGTATTGCTGAGTGTGGGTTCCAGTACTGGTGGTTTTTCTTCAACGAACACCATATTTTCAAATTGTTTTTGCTCATCAATAATGACATTTACGAGGGCAGAATCTGATGTAATGACGTCGATGCTGGCACCGTCTTGATTTGCTTGAATCTGCTTTGCTTCAATGGCGTTTATGGTAGCAAGAGGAGGAAGAGGTGTGTCGTTACTTGAATGAGCGACACGCTCTGATACGACTAAGTTATCAATGTTCAATTGAGCTAAGGCAAGTTCAAAGAGGGACGCTTGTTGGCTGACAGTCAGATTTTGAATATTGGCATTTCCCCATGACGCAAGGCGTTTGTTGTCCGCTAATCTAATGTCTAAACCTTGGCTGTTAATATTAACATTTTCGGCGCTTGTCTTGGGTTGCTGGTGGTTGTCTACTTCTGTGTTTAACTGCTCCAATGTCAGTTTAAGAGAGGCCAACGAAAGCTGTTTTTCATGACTTTCTGTAGCGTTTAGCCCTTCTATTTCAGTCGACAGTTCATGGTTTTTAATTGAGAGTAGGCCATTTTCTTTATTGATCGATAAGGCGTTTGAAATGTTTACATTTTGGTAGCTCGCACTGATCTCTGCTTGAGTGAAAGCGGATCGGTTTGACGTCATGTTGATGCCCGCTTCGCCAGTAAAACGTTCGCTTGAAATAAAATGAAACTCCGTTTCCGTAAGAGAGAGCCTTGTTGATTGGGTGGAAAGCGCCTCTTCCTCACTTAAGTTTACCTTAAGGTTTTCAATGACCGCATTCAGGTTGGTTTTACTTAGATTGTAAGAGAGTGTGTTGTCTCGGTTTGACTGCGCGAAAGTGACGTTGCCATCCAGAGTCAGTGTTCCTTGACCTCCATTGAATGGCGATGGAACAAAATGCTGAAAACTGCTCAATGGCAAGCTGGCGTTTTTTATCTGAACCGCTAATTGCATTGGTTCTGATGAATCTGGCGCATATTGGAATTGGCTATCCAGTAAAAGTGTCGCCTGATTCACGGCAGTAGAGAGGCTGATATTACCTTGCCATGATAGGTTGGAAAATGCGCCTTCGCCTATTATATCGCTCATTGTGACATTGTTGAGTGCAATCGTATCTGATACGGCGGAAAGGCTTTTGTCTGGCTGATGAGTGATATCAAAGCGACTGTTTGTTATTGCAAGGTTTGGCAATGATATTGTCCATGACGGTGTTTGTTCTTCTGTTGGTGCTTGCTCTTTTTTCTCTAATGGTTCTATTTTTTCTTCTTTATTAAAATACTGAGCGAGATGAATGCCTGCGATGATCCAGTCTTGATTGTCTTGTGTTATATCAAGATTGAAACCATCAACGGATGCTTCAGAGATGCGAATGGTACGAGTCAATAAAGGCCAGATTTTCACTTCGAAAATGGCCCGTTTTAAGCTCAGCGTGTCTCGTTTTTTGTCATTGATACTTACGTCGGCGAGATGAATCTTTGGTGGGAAAAAATCCACTGACAAACGGCCAACAGAGAGGTCTAATTGTTGCTCTTCCACATACTTTGTTAAATAGTGTTTGGCGATAAATGGCGTGGCAATCCAGAGTGCAGTGACAAGGACAACAATAACGGAGAAAGGAATAAAAATGTAATGCTTGAAGTGTCTGCGCGTCATTAAGTGGAGCCTGTCCTTTCTGTTGTGTGTTTATTTTGTTGAGAGGGAAAAATAACAGGTTTTGGTTTGGGCGTCTGTGTGTTTCGTGTCGCTATTGTGAAAGTTTGTATGCTTGGTGTCAGAAAGAGTGCTATAGAGGTTATTCTTTTGAACCTTTATCTTGATTGTTCATTGAGTTCGAGTCATCACGTTCAGTGAGATCTTCTATAGAGTTGTCAGGCTCAGAACGTAATGGCATACGTAAAAGGTAGACGCTGACGCACAAACCAATAAAAACCAAACCAATGGTTGCCCAGAAACGAGACACCAGCAAAATGGAAATGAGCATGCCAGACCACATGAATAAAATGGCGCGATTGCGAGAGCGTCTTGGAATGCCGTCAGAAGATTGCCAATCTCGAACAATAGGCCCAAAAAACTTGTGATTCATTAACCAAGAATGGAATCGTTCGGAAGAGCGAGAGAAACACCAAGCGGCCAATAAAACCAAAGGCGTTGTTGGCAGTAAAGGTAAGAAAATACCGATAATCCCCGTAATGAGAGAAAACCAGCCTAGCAGCAGATACAGAATTCGCTTTGTGTTCATGATGTCACTCGCTGCGTTGTTATGATTTGGCTAACCATACCGTGAAAAGATACTAAAAGAGCCAGATGTTTCTGGCTTTTTTATTTGGTTTTTTACTTACCTGAATGGAAAATAGCGTCCATACTTTCTTCTGGTTCATTTTCAACTAACGGCCAGCCTCCCAAGCGTTTTAAGCGATTGACCATTTCACAAAACAGTTCTGCGGTTTTTTCTGTATCGTATTTTGCTGAATGGGCTTGTGAATTACTGAAGGGGATCGCGGCCGCTTCACAGGCTTTTGCCAATACCGTTTGTCCATAGACCAAACCCGCTAAGCTTGCTGTGTCAAAGCTTGAAAAAGGGTGGAAAGGGTTACGCTTCGCATCGGCACGTTCAATGGCCGCGTTTAAAAAGCCATGATCGAAGGCCGCATTATGGCCGACTAATATCGCGCGTTTACAACCAACGGATTTCAACTCTTTACGTACTTTGGAAAACATCTGAGATAAGGCTTCCTCTTCAGGAATATCTTCTCGTTCTGGGTCAAATGGATCAATTCCTGTAAAATCCAGCGCAGCTTTTTCTAGGTTTGCACCTTCGAAAGGTTTGATTAAAAACTCAAGTGTTTCATAGATATAGAGGTCGCCATTTTCATCCATTCTAAGAATGCTGGCAGCCATTTCTAATAAAGCATCTGTTTTTTGATTAAAGCCTGCGGTCTCTACGTCGATAACAATAGGTAGAAAGCCTCGGAATCGATCTTTAATTTCGTGGTTTGACAAAAGAAGGTCCTTAAATCGCCGCTGATGAGCAATAACGGTATATAATAGGATCGGATCATAACACACTTGATAATGCTTGAACGAGACGATAAATGGGAATTACCCAACAACTTCTACTTCGCACTGTATTTTTAGTAACGGCTTGTGCACCTTTTTCACAAGTCAATGCGCTGACACATTACCAATCAGGTATTACGGACTCAGAATGGCTGCTGTCTGGTGATATCTTTTCGTGCAGTCTAACGCACCCTGTACCGCATTATGGTGAAGGCCACTTTATAAAAGAAGCTGGCGAGCCAATGAAATTTGTTTTACAACCAACGAATGAAAAATTAGGTCCCGGACAGGTTTACATTATCTCGCAAGCGCCAGATTGGTCACCAGGGTCAAAACCTGAAACCTTAGAAATTTTACCTTATCCAGGTTATGGCTTAACGGTTGAAGTTGGCGGAAAAGTGGCTGAACGTATGCTGACAAGCTTAGACCGCGGTCGTCATCCTATTGTGACTGGAACCGCGTGGGAAAATAATCGCGAAACGGTGGAAGTGGGTTTATCTAATATTAACTTTGCACCCGCGTATAACGAATTTCGTCGCTGTTTGTCTGGCTTATTACCAGTCAATTATGACCAAATCGCCAGAACTGCCGCCTTGTTTCCATCCAATGGTGTGAAATTAACGGAGCGTATTAAATCTCGTTTAGACTTGGTGGCTTTGTATGTGTCTTCAGACCCAAGCGTGGAATACATTTATATTGACGGTCACTCAGATGTATTGGGCAGTCGTCGAGAAAACCGTGAACTGTCTAAGCTGCGAGCTGAAATTGTCACCACGTATTTGCTGCAAAAAGGCGTGCCGGTAGACAAAATTGTCTCTCGTTACCACGGTGAGCGTTATCCTTCGGCGTCGAATGCGACGGCTGAAGGCCGAGAACGAAATCGTCGAGTGACTATTCGTTTAGAACGATCTGGTGAAAATTAACAAAATCGTCAGTAGTCTTTAAGTCTGTGTCGATAAATACAGCCCCATTTGGCTCAATATGTGAGTGAAATGGGGCTTTTTACTTGCTAAGAAAGAATCGAAAACTTACACTTAGCGCCCCTTTTTTAATTATTTGCGCGGCCGTTTTTACAGGCGTGGGAGCGCAAGCCCGTTTAGGAGAATAGAGATAATGTCTGACGTGAAGAAGGTAGTGCTAGCCTATTCAGGCGGCCTGGATACTTCCGTAATCGTGAAGTGGCTTCAAGAAGAGTATAACTGTGAAGTGGTTACTTTTACCGCTGATTTGGGTCAGGGTGAAGAGGTTGAACCAGCTCGCGCTAAAGCTCAAGCGTTGGGTATTAAGGAAATCTACATCGAAGATTTGCGTGAAGAATTTGTCCGCGATTTCGTTTTTCCTATGTTCCGTGCCAACACAATTTACGAAGGTGAATACTTACTTGGTACTTCTATTGCTCGTCCATTAATCGCTAAGCGTTTGATTGAAATTGCGAACGAAACGGGCGCAGATGCTATTTCTCATGGCGCGACAGGTAAAGGTAACGACCAAGTACGCTTTGAACTTGGTGCTTACGCATTGAAACCAGGCGTGCAAGTGATTGCTCCTTGGCGCGAATGGGATCTTACTTCTCGTGAAACCTTAATGGCGTACTGTGAAGAGCATAAAATCCCAGTCGATTTCTCGACGAAGAAGAAAAAATCGCCTTACTCTATGGACGCAAACTTACTGCATATCTCTTTTGAAGGTGATCAATTAGAAGACCCTTGGACTGAGCCAGAAGATGACATGTGGCGTTGGTCTGTGTCTCCAGAAGAGGCGCCAAATGAAGCGACTTATATTGAGATTGGCTACGAAAAAGGTGATCCAGTTTCTTTGAATGGTGAAGCTTTATCGCCAGCGACTATGCTAGAAACATTGAACAAAATTGGTGGCGCGAACGGTATTGGCCGTGTAGACATCGTAGAAAACCGTTTTGTTGGTATGAAAGCGCGTGGTTGTTACGAAACACCGGGCGGCACTATCATGATGAAAGCGCACCGCGCGATTGAATCCATCACGTTGGATCGTGAAGCAATGCACCTGAAAGATGAAATGATGCCGCGTTACGCAAAAATCATTTACAACGGTTTCTGGTGGTCTGAAGAGCGCCGCATGATGCAAGCCTTGATTGACGCATCTCAAACTTACGTAAACGGTACTGTCCGTCTTAAGCTATATAAAGGTAACGTGACTGTAGTTGGTCGCCAATCTGACAACAGCTTGTTTGATAGCTCTATTGCAACGTTTGAAGACGACGCGGGCGCATACGATCAGAAAGATGCTGCTGGCTTCATTAAGCTAAACGCACTGCGTATGCGTATTGCTGCTCAAAAAGGCCGTGGCTTTTTAGACAGCGATAAATAAGCAAATACGCTTCTTAAAAAAACGCTCCATTCTTCAGAATGGGGCGTTTTTTTTGCTCACATACTGCTGTTAATTCCTAAATTCAAATAATAAGAGTTTAAGAGTATAAGAGTGACTTTATAAATATGGGCTAAGGGAGATCTGTCGAGATATTGTTAATGGTGCGTTAGAAGCTAAAAATATTGCCGTCCCAGCCCTCGGCGGGAACAGCTTTGATGCCTTTGAGGTCAGCGCGTTGTAACGCTTGTAGTAAGTCATCTCTAATAAAATTCATTGTCGCTTCGGTGGTTGAACGGAATAGCTTTGCATCGTCGTCAACCTCAGTAATATTCAGACATAACAGGTCTATATCGAGTATTAAATTACTTACATAAGATAAGTCATATTCAGAGTTATCCATATCGATAATCGGCTGCCGTTTTAAGAAGTTAACAATGTAATACTCTTTTCCTGCGATATTCCCCTTGTGGTCTACCAGTTGCACTGGGATATAGTCTAAGTCTTTGACTCCTTCGTTATCAAATACGGTTTTTGTTCGGTCAGAGACTACGAGTAAATTCAAGGTGTTTTCTACAAAATCATAGAGCTTAATGTTTTCAGGGTACTCATCGCTAAAATGGAGAGTCAGTTTATCTTCAATAGTATTAGATAAAACGTTACCGCGGTTAAAGTCACGTTTGTCGAGAGAACCCTCAGGGATGCTTTGGATAATGGCGGAATCATCACATCCGCACTCCATTAATACGTGATAATCATTGATAGTACTCATATTCTTTCCTAAGGCCTGAATTCAAAGTGAAGAGTTTCGAGATGTTATTGATATTCGAAGATGCGATGCTGAGATGTTTTCTTTACCATTTAGGCAGCAGAATAAGTTTTTTATATAAAATACGCAAGAAGATGGAGCAGAATATATAGAGATTAATCCTCTCATGAAACTATGCTGTCACATAATTAATTATAAAAAACTGATATCTTGAATGTTATTATTGAGCTTTCTTATAAGTATTGAGTATATTTGAAAATATAATTTGGAAGAGAATTATGTCTATTAAAGTAGATGATATTTATAAATGTATTTCAAAAAAATATATTGAAAAGTATTCCTTTTCAATGGAATAAATCGTTTCTCAATGTAGAATGTGATGCAGAAGCTGATAGAATTCCCAGGAGGATACTTAAATTTAAAAGATGGATTTTTTCTTTTAAATTTAGAGGTTTTCATACAGATAGGTTAGAAGATGATTTCCACAATTTTCATAAAATGATCACTGAAAGAGGTAAAATAACTGGAATAAAGCTGCATTTACTTTATTTTCATAAAGAGAATTCAATATGAATTTTGAATGGGATCAAGACATGGCTAACGAAATAGAAAATTTAATTCGCCTGAGGAGACGTCGCTTTACACATTGTTATGTGTGTTGTGTTCAACGTGCGTATTTGTGTGGTGAGTATTATACAACTGGGAAAAAGTTTCTATATTAGGCTATTCAGAACATATCATTAAAAGAGGCAATAGACGCCAGGCTATTTTTGCTTGTGATGAAGACATTCACGCTTATGTTTATTGATTTGTGGTATGACGATGAAGTTAGTGATTTAACATTGTCGGTTGATGTTAGAAAAAATGATACTGGGGAGTTTGTGATCTCTATCGATGATATCCATGTTTTTTAGCTGAGCTGGAGTAACTCTTGGAGATATTAGAAATGCTGGAGAGACGATATTTTGAATCTTATGGTTCATAGGAGTGTAAATTGAGAAAGCAATTAAATTTTTTTATGGGAGATCTTGAAGAGCAAGAATTTTTGCACCTTGCAAGTCGTTTTTATGATAAAAAAATTGATAAATCAACAAGTCAGATTCATTTTGGTTTTGGGGATGAACATATACAATTTCTTCGTAGTGAAAAAAATCTGATATCGTCACTGCTGGGCGAATAGCAATATCAACTAAAGGGAAAAGCGAAAATATAAAAAATGCTGAAAATGCATACAGAAAACTTGAGCGTTGGATAAAAGACAATTTTACTAATGAGCTAACATGCAAAAATATTAATATTGTAGAAAGCACTTCTTCTGTAAGCGATGTTTGGTTGAGCTTTTCTTTACTTTCAGACTGGGAGAATAAAAAAATTGTGCTTAGGCAATCTCTAAAAGGCTCCGTTATTTTTGAGCCAAAGCGCGGTTAAAGTAGTCAAAATAAATCAGATCAAAGCGTAAGGCGGTTGACTTAATTGAATTGCTTAGCCTGTATGTGAGAGTCGCATAACAAAAAAAGAACAATTTTATTGAAGTGAGAGAATAAAAATTTAATTTTTTCAATAGGTTAGAGGTATGGGGAGAAGCCGAACTGAACGCCTTAATATTCTGAAAGCCTAATGACAGTCGGCAATGTGGCTGGTTAAGCACTTTTCTATCACTAAAGCTTCCATGTCAGATTATCCAGAACATATCATTTAAAGCCCAAATGGAAGCGTTGACAGGACAGAGGAAAGTATAGATAAAGTGAAGAAAGAAAAAGGAGTAAAGTTTAAGTTTACTCCGATTCAAATTATCTTAAGGCATGAAAATTTTATAACGATATTGCAATCTAAAGTTAAAATTAAAATCAGTCTAAATCAAACTTAACAAGCTTTTTAGTTTCTGGTTGATAATTAAGTTGATAAAACTCTTCTTCATTGAGGAAAATTTTAAATTTTAAGTCATCCGCTTTAGTTATTTTTTCAAACATGGATGAATTTATTATTTTCTCACAGAGCATTAAGAAATTATCCTCTGCAGATTTCATTAAGCGAGTCAAAGCAAAACCAATGTCTAAATCTGAATATGAAGAAATCTCATACTGCTCTTCGCCTGAAAAGGTCAAAGTGGTCTCCATCTCTTCACTTGAAAAAGTGATCTCTTCTAGTTTTGTTAATGCATGTTCGGCAATGCTCTTATTAAGGTAATCAAGCACCACTGTCGTTGCTTGCTCTAAGCTATAATTTAATTCATCTTTAATTCCATTTAAAGGCTCTCCAACCATGTCGTCAAAATAACAAAATTGAAACCCTTCCCTTAATGGCAATGATAAGAAAGCAGTATCAGTTTTTAATTCTTCATAAAATGCTTCTACAGCGTCACAGATTAGCTCCATTTCATCATCATCAAACACATCAAATTCGGACAAATCAATATTATTTTCATAAGGAAAACTCCATGGGAATTCATCAAGTCTCCACTTAGCAAATGTTATAAAAGCACCATCATCATCGAACCAAAAAATCATAGATCCAATATTTTCACCATTGATAGCTATAGGAACCATCTGATCAACCTGATTTTTCAATTGTTTAATCAGTGATTTTTTACGTTCCATATTTTCTCTCTTTCTATAATTGCCCTAAAGTACATCAGTTTACGTTAACTCTATAGTTAACGTAAACTCAGATAAGAAGTTCATCACTTTAGTTGCGATAAAATACCTTAACGTGAATTTGGTAATTTATTGTATTTATAATTCCTACTAGGAGGAAATAATGTCTCACTTTTTTTTAATGGAAAGGCCAGGCGGCCACTATCAACTTTGTGATGCCTCAATGAATAAGCAGGCTAATGGTCTCTCTTGGGGGGATTTTATTGATGGCGTGAAATTACGTACTGATCAAGTGGAAGAGCCCATCTTAGTAGATTTAAGATACCCCGAAGATGTAATGCCAGAAATTTTTGACAGTCCGCTGTTAATCGGTGATGAATTCCTTGCTGACCTTCTTAATTTCGGGATAGATAATATAGATGCTTATGAATGCCATCTTATCGATGGTGAGTCGGGGAAAGTTTGGACGAATTACAAATTGTGTAACATTATCGGTTTGTTAGATGTTTTTGATATGCAAGCCTCTACATTGAATGACGGTTCATCTCCTGAAGTGGCCTTATTATTTGATGATATTGTGATCAACGAAAGTAAAGCGGCAGGTCATCATTTGTTCAGACCTGCTGGAAAAATGTCTTCTATCCTTGTATCAAAAGAGTTGAAAGAATATATCGAAGGCTTGGGAAAATACGAAAACATTGAGTTTGTTCATCCGAGTGAATACGCCTAGGAATGGGTTGAAAATTGAACTTCAAGTGCACCACTTTGGTCGTGATAAAATACTTCAAAATGAGTTTGGTCATTCTAAAGATATTTAACAGGCCTTCTCTTTCTTAATTTGAGAAATGAAATGCGCTGTATATAGTTACTGTGTATTTTTAAGAAGAAAGAGCTGGATGTGCCATTTTATGAGGCTAGGCTCTAAAAGAAAGTGTTTTGTTTTTTTGTTATTATAAATAATATCGTTTCAAAGTGTACGCTGAAAAGCGCTCCATTCTTCAGAATGGGGCGTTTTTTTTGTTGGCCTTGTCTTGCTGGTTTATGGAGAGAAATAAATATTTGTTCAATCGGTCAGAAATTTATACAATCGAAGCACGATATGCATTATTGCACTATGTTGATGGCATGCTATTTAGCACGGTAGATGATAGGTTCACTCTTAAGTAATCCCTGAGGGAAATATGACAATTTATAACTTTGGTTCTATTAATTTAGATCACCTTTACCAACTGGACCATTTTGTGCGCCCTGGTGAAACCATGGCGTCAGACAGTTACCAGTGTCTGTTGGGTGGGAAGGGCGCCAATCAATCCGTCGCATTGGCGAAAGCGGGCGCAGAGGTGAAGCATGTTGGTGCTATTCATTCTGCTGACCAGTTTATTTTGAGCCAGCTACAAGAATATGGTGTGAATGTTGAGTTGGTTGAGTCTATTGATACGCCAACGGGTCACGCGATTATTCAGTTAACCAAAGAAGCTGAAAATTCGATTATTTTGTACCAAGGCGCGAATCATTGCTTTGATGCAGCGCGCATTGACCGTATTTTAGATCAAGCTTCGCAAGACGATTGGGTGCTGCTGCAAAACGAAACCAACCTCGTTGATTACATTATTAAGCAAGCGCACAGCAAAGGCTTGAAGGTTGCGTTTAATCCTGCGCCAATGGACGCTGAATTAACCAAAGCGGTTTTGCCTTATGTGACGTTGCTGATTGTAAACGAAGTGGAAGCCATGGATTTAGCTGGCGTGGATTCAATCGACGCCGCGACGAAAGCCTTGCCAGAACAATACCCAGAATTGGCGGTTCTGATGACGTTAGGCAGTGATGGCGTACGCTATTTTGACCCTGGTGAAAATCTTTACGTGCCAGCGTTTAAAGTTGATGCGCAAGACACAACAGCGGCAGGTGATACCTTTATTGGTTTTACACTGTCTGCCATTCTATCTGGTGCTGAGACAGAAAAAGCCATGCAAAGAGGTTGTGCCGCTTCAGCTTTGTGTGTGACTCGTATTGGCGCTATGGTTGCGATCCCAGATTCCAGTGAAGTAGATGACTTTCTTTCTACTCATCGCTAACACAAACTCAAACGACTCGGTCGTTTATGACAGACAATGATTAAGGATTTTAAATATGGCTCGTAAAATTATTATTGATACGGATCCGGGCATTGATGATGCAATGGCGATCTTTTTTGCTTTTCAAGCTCCGCAACTAGAAGTGTTAGGATTAACCACAACCTTTGGTAACGTATCGGTTGATTTGGCCACACAAAACGCCATTACGCTCACAGAAATCGCGAAAGTGACCGTGCCTGTTGCAAAGGGCGTTGCCGTGCCTTCTGTCATTGCTCCGCGTCCGCATCCTGATTTTGTTCATGGTAAAGACGGTTTTGGCAACATTGACTGGCCAGCACCAAAAGGCAAAGCGGTTGAGAAAAGTGCTGCGCAATTTATTGTCGACACGGTTCGTGAGTTTCCGGGTGAAGTGACTATCATTGCGCTTGGGCCTTTAGGTAACTTGGCGGAAGCTTTGAAACTCGATCCAGAAGTTGCAAATCTTGTTGATGAAGTGGTTCTGATGGGCGGCACAGCGATTGAATACGGAAACGTTTCACCTGTTGCAGAAGCCAATATTATGAATGACCCACACGCTGCAGATGCTGTCTTTACCGCGTCTTGGCAAGTGACCATGATTGGCCTTGATGTGACTCATCAGGTTCTATTAGACAACCCAATTCTAGAGCGTATTCGAGAAGCAAACCCAACCGAAGGTGGGTTCTTATACGACTGTGCACAGCATTACATTAACTTCTACAGCAGCCGTTTTGATATGGATGGTTGCTATTTCCATGACGCATCGACGATTGCTTATGTGATTGACCCAAGTATCTTTGGTGTTGAATTAGGCGCGGTGCGTGTTGCTTGCGAAGGTATTGGTATCGGCCAAACTATTTTTGCACCAGAAGGCATGGATTTCCCAACACCACATTGGAATGATGTTCCTATGACACAAGTGTGTATGGAAGTCGACAGCGATAAACTTTTGAAATTGTTCGAAACAACCTTGTCATAATTTTTTAGACAAGACAGATTGCCTAAATTTTTAAAAGTAACTAGCAAAAGGCATGAGAGCGTGTTCTCATGCCTTTTTTATTATCTGATCCCCAACGCATTTCCCCATAGAGAAACCTAAATATGAAATTATTAGTAAGAAATTTGGCTCGTAATACAACAGAAGAAGAGCTCGTGAGTTTGTTCTCAGAACATGGTACTTTGCAGTCTTGCAACTTGGTTATGGATAAAGAAACAGGTGAATCCAAAGGCTTTGCTTTCGTTGAAATGCCAAAAGTAGGTGAGGCCAAAGCCGCTATAAAGATGCTCAATGGTGCGGACGTTGATGGTGTTAAGATTCGCGTAAAAAAAGCAGAAGATAAGCCTGAGCAAGCAGGCGATTAGAGTACATAACCCCTAGGTTAAAGTATTTTTATCTTAGGGATTTGTGAGCTTAGCCATAATCATCGACAAAGGCTTTTATAAAATGAGCGTCTTTGTCGGAAATCGTGTGAAAACCCAATTTAATAGAGTGTTTATTGTGATCATTGAAAAGGTCAAGAAGAGGGTCACATAATATTTTCAGGTGCGCGGTTCGACCGTTATGAATCGCTCTTAGTTCTAGCTTTACTAATTTTGATCCTTGTAAACCACTTTCTGCTTCCAGCTCAACTTTTTTGACAGAAATTCTTCGGCATTGAATCGGCATGACAATGCCATTTGTTAAATGCATTGAGCCAGTCCAAAAGCAACGCACATCCGGGAAGTGTGTAATAGACATCATTTACTCTTTATTAATGAATAACAAATTGAAAATCAGGCATGGGATTATAAATCAAGAAGCTGAAAGGGTGGAAGCAAGAAATAAGGTTTTTAAAAAACGCGATATAAATCAAAAACTTCATTTAAATTAATATGTTGCTAAAACTGTTTATATTTGTAATAGCAACACCTTTCTTCGCTGTTTATTGTATTTTAACCAGTTAAAAACCACATTAACTGTGGTTTTTAATCGTTTCACCTAATGCATTAATCATACTGTCTATTTCAGATTGCTCCGTTGTGAATGGTGGTGCCAGTTGAATGGTATCTGCACCGTAGCGAACATAATAACCTTTGTCCCACATTTCCATGGCAATTTGGAAAGGGCGTTTGGCTGGTTCATTATCGACAGGTGCAATGGTGATGCCTGCGGCAAAGCCATAGTTACGGATGTCTGTCACAATCTCACTGGCGCTTCTTAATTGATGAACGCTGTTCTCCCACGCTGGACTCATGCTGTTTACGCGCTCGATTAAACCTTGTTTTTTGATCTCATCCAAAGAAGCTAAACCTGCGGCACAGGCAATTGGGTGAGCAGAATAGGTGTAACCGTGAGGGATTTCTAACATGTATTCTGAGCCGCCAGTGTCCATAAAAGTGTCATAAATCTCTTGCTTAAACGCCACGGCGCCCATTGGAATAACACCGTTTGTGACTTGTTTTGCCATGGTAATTGCATCAGGTGTCACGCCAAACGCTTCTGAGCCTGTTTTGGCTCCCATTCGACCAAAAGCGGTAATCACTTCGTCAAAAATCAACAAAATATTGTTTTGGTCACAGATCTCACGTAGACGTTGTAAGTAGCCTTGAGGAGGGATAATCACACCGCCAGAGCCAGACATAGGCTCCACAATTACGGCCGCAATATTAGACGCGTCATGCAAAGCAATAAGATCTAATAAGTTTTCCGCTTTCTCTTTTCCTTGTTCTGGCATGCCTTTAGTGAATTCATTACCTGCCACTTGAGTATGAGGCAAATGGTAAGACTCCAAACCTTGTCCGTATAACACTCGGTTTGCTGGAATGCCGCCAACACTGAAACCAGAAATCCCTGCACCGTGATAGCCTTTTGCACGACCAATGAATTTGGTTTTGGTGCCCATGCCTTTTTTACGCCAGTAAGCGCGAGCAATTTTTAACGCAGTATCGACAGATTCAGAACCTGAACCTGTGAAGAAAATGCGATTTAAACCTTCTGGCATGAACTGCGTAATTTGTTCGGCTAATTGAAACGATTTCTCATGACCAAACTGGAACGCAGGAGAGTAATCAAGCGTTTTTACTTGCTGGCTGACTGCTTCCGTAATTGCTGGAACACTGTGCCCTAAACCGCATGTCCATAAGCCAGACAAGCCGTCAAATATTTTTCGACCGTCAAGGTCGGTATAATAATTACCTTCAGCGGCGACAAGAATACGAGGGTCTTTTTTGAATTGACGGTTCCCAGAATAAGACATCCAGTGGGCGTCTAATTGAGCTTGAGTAAGGTTTGGTTTAGCAATATGGCTCATGGCGTTATTCTCTCTAAAGTCGAAATCTATAGACAGAGAATGCCGAGCTGGAAAGGTTTATTAAATTTGTTGTTATTTAAACTTAGGTTAGCTTTTAGTTAACTAAATGACGGTTAACTAAATGAGGGCAAACTAGATAACTGTGGCGTCCGTGATACTAATGAAGAATCACGTGGAGGTTTTTTCTTTGTACTCGCAAAGATCTTCAATAATACAGGCGTCGCATTTGGGTTTTCTCGCGACGCAGATGTAACGACCATGAAGAATCATCCAATGATGTGCGTCGAGTAAAAATTCTTTCGGGACGAATTTCAGCAGTTTCATTTCGACTTCTAAGACGTTTTTCCCTGGTGCCACTTTTGTGCGATTACCAAAACGAAAGATGTGTGTATCGACAGCCATGGCAACTTGGCGAAAGGCGGTATTCAAGACAACATTGGCGGTTTTACGACCCACGCCGGGAAGGGCTTCAAGCGCTTCACGGGTTTCAGGTACGACACTGTTGTGTTGCTCGACGAGAATCTTGCAGGTCTTAATGGCGTTTTCGGCTTTGGCGTTAAATAAACCAATGGTTTTGATGTAAGACTTTAAACCGTCTACACCAAGCGCTAGCATGGTTTCTGGTGTATTAGCGACAGGAAAGAGCTTGCGTGTCGCTTTGTTCACGCTAACATCGGTGGCTTGGGCAGACAGCAAAACAGCAATGAGCAACTCAAACGGCGAGCTGTATTCCAGCTCTGTTTTTGGGTTTGGGTTTTCCGCTCGTAAGCGAGAGAAAATCTTATGGCGTTTGTCTTTATTCATAAAGCGTTTCTTAAGAAATCTTACCGGTTACTCGAACACGTTTTGATTCACTTGGCCCATCTAACTCTTTTTGTGCTGCGATGCGTTTTTTCTCGCGTTCGTCTAGGTAGTTTTTAAAGGCGATAATCAAGCCTAAGCCAATAAATGCACCCGGTGGAAGCACCACAAACAACACATTTGGGTAATCTTCAAAAACAACCCATTTCCAGTTTATCGCCATGTCACCAAACAATAATTGCATGTCGGCAAACAAGGTGCCTTGACCAATCAACTCTCGCATTGCGCCAAGTGCCACTAAGATAATGCCGAAACCAAACGCCATCATAAAGCCGTCTACAGCAGAAGGAATGACAGGGTTGCGGCTGGCGAAGGCATCAGCGCGACCAAGAATAGCGCAGTTGGTTACGATCAATGGAATGAAAATACCGAGGATTTGATACAGCTCGTAAGTGTATGCCTGCATGATCAATTCAATACACGTGGTGAACGAGGCAATGATCATCACAAAAGCGGGCAGACGAACCGCGTCAGCAACGTAATTTCGTATCAAAGATACGGCGATGTTAGAACCGACCAAAACCACCATAGTGGCTAAACCAAGTCCCAACGCGTTGACCACTGTGCTGGTCACGGCAAGCATTGGGCACAAGCCAAGGAGTTGCACTAAGGCAGGGTTATTTTTCCAAATGCCGTTGTAAATGATTTCCGCGTAGTTGGCGCTAGGTTTGTCTGCCTCTACGGCGTCAATGTTGTCTGTTTCGGAGCTCGTTGTCATGAGGTTATCCTAACGCGCTAACAGCGCGTCTTTGTTTTGTTCAAAATAAATAAGTGTATTTTTAACGGCACGAACCACCGCACGAGGCGTAATGGTTGCGCCAGTAAATTGATCAAACTCACCGCCGTCTTTTTTTACATTCCAGCCATCGATGTTTGGATTGCCTAACGACTTGCTAGCAAAGCCTAAAATCCATGGGGATTTTTTTAAATCGACTTTATCGCCTAACCCCGGCGTTTCTTTGTGACTGATGACACGGCTTCCTGTAACAATGCCGTTTTTATCAATCGCTACTAACATGTCCAAGTTGCCGTTGTAGCCTCCTGGCGCTGTGGTATCGAAGATAATGCCAGAGACTTCGCCATTTTTACGGGCAATGTGAATCTTAGTGGCTTCTGTTGTGCCTAACAAAGGATCGGCTGGTAACATCGCCGTGTCTGTGATCAAGTCATTATCGTATTGATCTGCAGGTAAAATATCGTTAAACGCTGAGATTTGTGCGTCTAGAATATTGTCCTGAATCGTTTGCTTTGTTAACTGGTGAGTAATGGCGATTAACCCTGCGGTTAATACAGCGAAAATACCCAAACCTAAGCTATTGCGGCGAATAGAAGAGAGTAATTCCATTATTTTTCCTCCCCAACTTTAAGACCTTTTTTCGACTTCTTATGGCCATAAGATCGTGGCTGAGTGTAGTAATCAATCAGAGGCGCAGAGAAATTCATCAATAAAACCGCAAAGGCAACGCCATCAGGGTAACCGCCCCAAGTACGAATAATGTAAATCAAAATACCAATGCCCGCGCCATAGATCAGTTTACCGCGATTACTGGTGCAAGAAGACACAGGATCTGTGGCGATAAAGAAGGCACCAAACATCGCCGCGCCAGTAGTAATATGAAATAAAGGCGTTGCCGCATGGCTGACATCGAACAGATAAAACACGCCAGACATCACCAAAAGAGCGCCTAATAATGCAACAGGTGTGTGCCACGTAATAATGCGCAACCAGAACAAGGCAAGTCCACCAAGCAGATAGGCGATGTTTACCCATAACCACGCGTTTAGGTTAGCCGTTTGTAATGCTTCAATGGTGTTAAAAGCAGTCGCACTGTCGACCAATTCTTTGTTTTTGAAACCGTCTAATGGCGTCGCCATTGTGTAACCGTCGATCGTGGGTAAGGTTTGAAAAATGGCTTGCAAACTTTGCCAGAAAGATAAGCTGTCGCCAGAGGTTACGACGGATTGAACGCCAACCCACTGACTCATCGGAACAGGGAAAGACACCAATACAATGGCGTAACCCACCATGGCAGGATTAAACGGGTTGTTCCCTAAACCGCCATACAATTGTTTGGCGAAGATGATTGCAAAACTTACGGCGGTGACCGTTACCCACCAAGGCACAGAAGGCGGTAAGGCGATGCCCAATAACACGGCGGTTAATAAGGCGCTGTAGTCTTTTAAGAAGAAACCAACAGAGCGACGACGAATCGATAAAATCGCGGCTTCACAAGCCAAGGCAGCGATCGATGCGATGAGAATATTGATGAGATTGCCCCAACCAAACAACCAAGTTTGCACCGCAATCCCAGGAACGGTCGCTAAGATCACCATTTGCATTACCCAAGAAGTGCGATGTCCTGCACGTTGCGTATGAGGGGATGAAATTCTCAATAATGCCATGTTAGTTATTCTCTTGTGATTGAGCGTCTGTTGCGGCTTCTAATTCCGCTAACTTGGTTTGTGCTTCAAGCAATTTCGCTGGCCACTCCGATGCGGTAATTTCCGCTTCGTCTTTGCCTTGTTCTTTGAGCAGGGCGATGTTTTTCTCTGCTTTCTTGATGCCCGCTTTGGCGATCGCAAGGTCAATCTTACGCTTCTTAGCGGCGTCTGCATTGGCCGGAGCCGCTGGCGTACTTGGTTTAGCTTCCGCGGCACTTGATTCTGGCACACTTGCTTCTGCTTTGGCTTCTGTCGCTGTCGAGTCAGTCGTTTTCGTGCCATTGACGGCATCGGCCAAAGCTTTATCAAGGTCGCTAGCACGTTGTTGCGCTTCGACGAGTTGCTGGCGAATGGCGTCTGCTTCTGGTGCTTGAATCTCTTCTGCTTTCTTTAGCGCTTTTTCGACTTTTTTCACAGCGGCTTTTGCAATCGCTGTGTCAATTTTCAGCTTCTTCAAATCATCGGCAATCGGTGGCGCGGAGGCTGTTGTTGCCTTGTTGCTAGACGTCTTCTCAGAAGGCGCCGTGGAAGATTCAGCGGGTGCCACACTGAGCTTTTCAACCGTGGCTTTCGCTGTTGCTAAATCGGCTTCAAAGACCGCGATCTTGTCTTTTGTTTCTTGATCATCTGGTGTGTCAGCAAGCTGTTTGTTGAGCTTTTTGATTTTCACACCAAGCAGCGCAACGTCTACTTTGGCCTTTTTCAGATCTCCATTGATCGGTGCTTTGGCTGTGCTGTTCTCTGGCGCTGCTTTTGTCGCAGGAGCCGTCGCCGTGCCGAGTTTCTTAACAATGGCTTGTACTGTTGCTAAGTCTTTCTCAAAGCCTGCAATCTTGTCTTTTGTTTCTTGGTCATCTGGTGTATCAGCAAGCTGTTTGTTGAGCTTTTTGATCTTCACGCCGAGCAAGGCCACATCGACTTTGGCTTTTTTCAATTCATCATTCACCGGCGCTTTTTCACGGCTTGCATCTGGCGCGCTGCTTGGTACCACTGGCGTCGCTGAGATTTTACTCAACCGTGCTTCAAGAGCAGCCAATTGCGTTTCTTGTTCCGTCACTTGAAGTTGTAAGGCTTGAATCTCTTCAAGGTGTTCCGCTTCTTGTGCGGCCAGCAATTCTTTCTGGCGCTTCTTCAGCTTAGTTTTGCCAATCGCAATGTCGATCTTGAGTTTCTTCGCTTCGTCACTGACTGGCGCTGCGGCCGCTGGTGCTTTTGCTGGTTCCGCTTGCTCTGCTGGTGTTGCTTTTGTTGACGCTTTCGCCGCAGTCGCTTGTTGACGAGCAATACGTTTGGCTTCTTTCTCTGCCGCTTCTGCATCTTGACGCGCTTTACGGGCTTCAAAACGTTGTTTGGCTAAGTCAGATTTTACGTTTGCTTCACGGGCTTCGCGAATGCTGCTCTTCGTATGACGGTAATACTGAACCAATGGAATACTGCTTGGGCAAACGTACGAACACGCGCCACATTCGATGCAGTCGAATAAATTATAGTGTTCGGCTTTTTCGTGTTCTTGGCTTTTACTAAACCAAAGTAATTGTTGTGGTAATAAGCTTGCAGGGCAGGCTTGTTCACACATGCCACAACGAATACAGGCTTGTTCTGGGTTCGGTGTTGGCAGCTCTTTTTTGGTTGCCGCTAAAATACAGTTACTGGTTTTAACAATAGGCACAGCCGCAGAGTCTAAGGTGTAACCCATCATTGGGCCGCCCATGACCAAACGGTGTAACTTTGTTTCGTCAGAATCGGCGTAATCTAATAAGTGCGTGATTGGCGTACCAAGCAAGACTTCGACATTTTGCGGTGCTTGTAACGCATCGCCCGTTAATGTGGTGAAACGAGAAATCAACGGTTTGCCCGCTAAAATAGCGTCATGAACGGCCACACAAGTACCGACGTTTTGACACAAAACCCCAATGTCCGCTGGGTATTGTCCGCTTGGAACTTCTTTGCCTGTCAGCAATTGAATCAATTGCTTTTCGCCACCAGAAGGGTATTTAGTGGGTACAACGGCGACTTGAATCTCGCTGCCACGCTCACTTAATAGCGCATTTAATGCGGCGATTGCGGTTGGCTTGTTGTCTTCAATGCCAATCACAACATTGTCGGCTTTCACCAAATGTTGAAGAATCTCGATGCCTTCAATCAGTTCTGCTGTCTTTTCGCGAATCAGCATATCGTCCGCAGTGATGTAAGGTTCACATTCTGCCGCGTTGATAATGAAATGGGTGAGTGGGCTTTTACTTGCGCCTTGCAGCTTTACTTGCGTTGGGAAACCCGCGCCGCCCATGCCTACAATGCCCATTTGTGCCAAATGCGCTAATACGTGCGTTGCGTCTTGAGCTTGCCAATTATCCAGCGGGTTTAACTCTGTCCATTCTTCTTTGCCATCTGGCCACAACACCATACACAAATCGCTCAACCCTGATGGATGTGCAATGGCGCGCTCTTCAATGCCCGCAATGGTGCCAGAAGTTGGCGCGTGTAAATAACTGCTTAAAAAGCCATTGTTGGTGGCGATGATCTGGCCTTTTAAAACACGGTCGCCAACATTAACAAGCGGTCGAGACGCTTGGCCTATGTGTTGACCCAAAGGCAACACCAATTCGCTTGGTAAACTTGGTCGACCCAAAGGCAATTGTAAAGATTGCGCTTTGTTCTCTTCGGGGTGAATGCCGCCGTGAAATGAAAATATTTGAGGTGATTGCATTAGTGAGTCACCTCCGTTTGGCGGTCAGTTGCAATAATGTTAATGGCGCTGGCGGCGATGCCTTGCGGTTTTTCCCAAGACCATGTTTGAGCCGTGACGCCAATTTCTACCATGTCGATGCAATCCACAGGACAAGGCTCGACACACAAGTCACAACCTGTGCACTCGTCAGCGATGACGGTGTGCATTTGTTTTGCAGCGCCCAAAATCGCGTCAACAGGGCAGGCTTGAATGCACTTGGTGCAACCTATGCATTCGTCTTCACGAATCACCGCCACTTTGGCGGCGCTTTCAGCACCGTGATCGCCGTCTAGCGGCACAGCTTCCACATCGAGCAAATCTGCCAGCGCTTGAATCGTGGCTTGTCCGCCCGGTGGGCAATGATTAATCGCTTCACCATTAGCAATGGCTTCGGCATACGGACGACAACCCGGATGACCACATTGGCCGCATTGAGTTTGTGGTAATAGTGCGTCGATTTGTTCAACAATCGGATCGCCTTCCACATGAAAGCGCACATTGGCGTAACCCAATATGCCACCAAAAATAAGGGCAAGTAACAGCAGAACGCCAATCGCAAGTAATACAGTAAACATGCTGGCTCCTATATCTGCACGAGAGCGGTGAAGCCCATAAACGCCAGCGCCATAAGACCAGCGGTGATCATACCAATGGCAGAACCACGGAAAACCGTCGGAACGTCTGCCACATTAATGCGCTCACGCATGGCAGAGAACAGAATCAAGACGAATGAGAAACCAACCGCCGCACCGAAGCCATACAAAATGGATTCTACGAAGCCGTTTTGTTTACTGATATTTTGTAGTGCCACACCTAAAACCGCACAGTTTGTGGTAATCAATGGCAGGAAAATACCCAATACGCGATACAAAAGTGGGCTGGTTTTACGAACCACCATTTCGGTAAATTGCACCACTACGGCAATCACCAAAATGAAGGAGATGGTTTGTAGGTATTCAAGACCAAATGGCTGAAGAATATAAGTGAAAGTAAGATAACTACACAAACTGGATAATGTCAGAACGAAGGTCGTTGCCATCGCCATACCAATAGAGGTTTCCAGCTTTCCAGACACACCCATAAAAGGGCAAAGTCCCAAAAACTGAACCAGCACAAAGTTATTCACTAATATGGTGCTAACCAATATTAAGAGGTATTCAGCCATCTCACGTCCAAAAAGTTATTAAGTTAAATATATGATTGAAGCCACAGTGTAGAACCTGACTTTTTTCAACCTATCTGTGGGTGACAACTATACCAATCTGCTTATAACTAACAAGACTAAAACGTATGCAAAATTAGTCCGATTTAGTATATAGATAATAGGTTATGATTATATAAGTTGAAATTATGTATTTCTATTTATTCTATTGCCTTACTTATTAAGAATCTTTCTCATTTAAAGACTTATAGTAAATAGGGTCAGCATTTTTGGGTTTTCATGCTGACCCATTTTTACCAACTACATCACGCGTTGGCCTGGTTTCGCACCGGAATGTGGTTCCAGAAGATAAATGTCTTCTCCGCCTGGGCCTGCTGCTAACACCATGCCTTCGGATAAGCCGAATTTCATTTTACGTGGTGCAAGGTTTGCCACCATAACAGTAAGTTTGCCTTCTAAGTCTTCTGGCTTATAAGCCGACTTAATACCAGAAAAGACGGTGCGCGTTTCGCCACCAAGGTCCAATGTCAGTTTCAAAAGCTTATTGGCTTTTTCAACGTGCTCGGCTTTGGCGATTAACGCCACACGAAGGTCGACTTTGGCAAAGTCATCAAAATTGATTTCCGCTTCGATAGGCTCTTTAGTCAGTTCTGTTTCAGCAGCTTTTGGCTGAGTGGCTTCTTGTGCGGCGGCTTCCGCTTCGGCTTCTAACTTACCTTCTTCAATCATCGCATCGATTTGTTTCTGTTCGATTCGGCCCATCAAAGGCTTGAAGGTATTCACAGACTGACCGAACAACAACTCGCTACGGTTGTCCCACGTTAATTCTTTGCCAAGGAAGGCTTCGGCATCGGCCACAAGATGCGGCATAACCGGCTTCAAGTACGTAGTTATTACTGCAAAAGCATTTAAAGCAATAGAGCATACTTCGTGAGCTTTTTGTGAGGTAGCATCATATTTAACTAGTTTCCAAGGTTCTTCTTTAGCTACATACTCATTAACAAGGTCTGCAAGCTTCATGATTTCACGAATCGCTTTGCCGTATTCACGTTGTTCATAGTGATTTGCAATTATGTCGCCCGCTTCTATGCAGAGACTCACTGTTGTGTCTATTGGCTCTGCTGATAATTTATTATCGAATTTCTTACCAATGAAGCTGGCGGTACGGCTGGCGATGTTCACCACTTTACCAACTACGTCTGAATTCACACGTTGCTGGAAGTCTTGTAGGTTTAAATCGATGTCGTCCACGCTGGCGTTCAATTTCGCTGCAAAGTAGTAGCGTAAGTATTGTGGATCAAGGTGGTTCAAATACGTACGAGCCTTAATGAAAGTGCCACGAGATTTCGACATTTTCTTACCGTCTACCGTTACATAACCGTGTGCATTGACTTTGGTTGGTGTGCGGTAGCCAGCGCAATCAAGCATGGCAGGCCAGAACAAGGCGTGGAAGTTAATGATGTCTTTACCGATGAAATGGTAAAGCTCTGCGTCAGAGTCCTTTGCCCAGTAATCATCGAAGTTCAAACCTTCAGTACGATCACAAAGATTTTGGAAACTCGCCATGTAACCGATTGGTGCGTCTAGCCAAACGTAGAAATATTTGCCCGGCGCGTCTGGGATTTCAAAGCCAAAGTAAGGTGCGTCGCGGCTGATGTCCCATTCTTGCAAACCAGAATCCAACCATTCCGCTAGTTTATTGGCGACTTGATCTTGCAAGGTGCCGCTGCGAGTCCACTTCGCTAAGAAGTCTTGGAAGTCTGGCAGTTTGAAAAAGTAATGCTCAGATTCTTTCTCGATTGGCGTCGCGTCAGAATAAACAGAGCGCGGGTTGATCATTTCCATTGGCGAATAAGTTGCGGAACACACTTCACAGTTGTCGCCGTATTGCTCTTCCGCTTTACATTTAGGGCAAGTACCTTTGATGAAACGATCTGCAAGGAACATTTCTTTTTCAGGGTCAAACGCTTGTTTAATTGAGCGAACGGAAATTTTACCGTTGTCGCGCAACGCCTTGTAAATGCTTGAAGAAATCTCGCGGTTTTCATCCGAATGAGTGGAATGATAATTGTCGTAACCGATCAAGAAATCGTTAAAATCCGCCATGTGTTCTTGGCGAACACCTTCGATCAATTCTTCAGGAGTGATGCCGTTTTGTGCGGCTTTAATCATGATGGCCGTGCCGTGAGCGTCGTCCGCACACACTGCTGTACAAAGATGGCCACGCATTTTCTGAAAGCGTACCCAGATATCCGTTTGGATATGCTCTAGCATGTGTCCCAAGTGAATGGAGCCATTTGCATAAGGAAGCGCGCTGGTAACTAATATTTTGCGTTGCGTTTGTGCCATTTTGAATTAAGCCTGCAGAGTGTAAAAAAGATCGATTGTCCCATTCATGGTTAGCACTTTTTATGACGCCATAAAAAGCCAACATTTGGGACCGCATTTAGAGTGCGTAATTATAAGTCCACGACTCTAGTGTGCAAGGGCTAGACTTGCTTTTCCGCAATTTGCCCCCACACTTGGACATAATCTGAATTTATATTGGTTATTTTTCGACGGTTTTTGGAAAAATACCCTCATTAGGAGCGAACATGGCAAACGCGACAAACAGCACAGCGGACATTTTGGCGGCGTTGGAAGCGCTTATTGACGAAAACAGCGGCCAAACTTATGGCGCTGTATGGCAAGTTATGGACGACGCAGAGCGTATTCATCTAACGCTTAATTTGGGCTACCCAGCAGAACAAGAACACGCAGCCCTCGAAGCACGAATCAAAGACTTATTGAATGATGACCGTGACCTAATATTAGACATTCAACACACCGTCGAAAACCAACCGACTCAAGGCAATATCGCAGGATTAAAAGGCGTGAAAAACATCATTGCTGTTGCGTCGGGTAAAGGTGGAGTGGGTAAATCCACTACTACGGTGAACCTTGCATTGGCCATGGCGAAAGAGGGCGCGCGCGTTGGCATATTAGACGCCGATATTTACGGCCCAAGCCAAGGCATGATGTTAGGTTTTGCTGAAGGCACACGACCAGAAGTACGTGAAGACAAGTTTTTCGTTCCACCAAGCGCGTTTGGCGTGCAAGTGATGTCGATGGCGTTTCTTACAACAAAAGACACGCCAGTAGCATGGCGCGGGCCAATGGTCACAGGCGCTTTGATGCAGATCTTAACGCAAACCGACTGGAACGATTTAGACTACTTGTTTATCGACATGCCACCGGGAACGGGCGACATTCAATTGACCTTATCGCAAAAAGTGCCTGTGGCTGGTTCTGTGATTGTCACGACACCACAAGACATCGCCTTGCTGGATGCGCGCCGTGGCATCGAAATGTTTAACAAGGTGAAAATCCCAGTACTTGGCGTTGTGGAAAACATGTCTACACACATTTGTTCTAACTGTGGGCACCATGAAGCGATTTTCGGCGACGCAGGCGGTGTGAGCCTCGCCAAAGAATACCATGTTGATGTGTTGGGAAAATTGCCATTGAGCTTGTCCATTCGAGAACAAAGTGACGCTGGCAAACCCGTTGTCGTGAATGCGCCAGAAAGTGACGTGGCAAAGATTTATCAGTCGATTGCTCGCAAGCTTGGTGCTACTCTAGCGTCTCAATCTGATTCTTCAGAAGGGGCGCAGTTTGTCATGCCAACCATCGGCATGAGCGACGACTAAACAGCAGAATGCCACAGAAGAACCTTTACAAAGACAACTAAGGAAAAGCCATGCGTTTGTGTGACCGAGACATTATCAAAGCCCTAGATGACGGCATGATTACCATTGACCCACGCCCAGACAACAGCGTCATCAGTGGCGTGTCTGTGGATTTGCGATTGGGGAATTCCTTCCGCGTGTTTCAAGGTCACCCAGCGCCATATTTGGATTTAAGCAGCTCAAAAGAAGACTTAAACAAAGTCATCGAATCTGTCATGAGTGACGAAATACTCGTCGACGACGGAAAACCTTTCTTCATCCATCCCGGTGAATTGGTGCTTGGCGTAACCAAAGAATCCGTTTCCATTCCAGATGATTTGGTTGGCTGGCTAGACGGCCGCTCTTCCTTGGCTCGCCTTGGCTTAATGGTTCACTTCACTGCACACCGAATCGACCCAGGTTGGAGCGGCGGAATTGTTCTTGAATTCCTCAATGGCGGTAAACTACCAATTGCCCTCAGCCCAGGAATGACCATCGGCGCCATCAACTTCGAAACCATGTCGGGCTCCGCAGAGCGCCCTTACAACAAACGCCCTGACGCGAAATACAAAGAACAGATATCCGCCGTTGGCAGCCGAATCTCCAGCGATAAATCTTAGTGGTTTATTGGATTGGTAAGAAAGAGGCTTCGGCCTCTTTTTTTGTATCTGTGTCTTTCTCTTTTTTTAAAAAATAGGGTTTCTGGTATGAATAGATTAGGTGAGTTCTAAGGTTGACTATATCTTCTCCTGCTATTTTAGTTAGTAATTTGTTTAACAATTTTTTCATTCAAATTATTCAAAAACATAACACGATCAAACCCTTCTGGATCTTTAGCAACAGGAATATCCTCTTCTTCTGTTAACCATTTTGGGAAAGGCGATATAAATGCATAATGATGTCCTTCCACTTCTAGATATTCACTAGGAATATAAAGTGAAAACTCGTCGTACAATGGAAGGGCGTGATATGCCGGTATAGCAATAACATCTGAATTAAATGCAAATACAGTTAAACTACTCATAGAAAGTTTTGCGCTAGGTTTAATTCCTTGAAAAACTGGTGCTACTAATACAACTTTTCCAGAAATTAATGGCTTCTGACTAAATGAATCATTTGTTGGAGGCAATACGACATCATGACGAAACGACTGAATTAAACGATAAACCCAACCAGGGTCCTCGCAAAAGTTTGGATCTAACAATTCATTCCGACGGCAATAATCATCAGAGTGTTGCAGAGAAAATATTGCCCCAGCAGCTAATAGAGTCGAAACACCACCAAAACTAGAGCTAGAAACGCCAACCGGCTCGACTTGCGAAGAAAACAATAAAGAAATCCTCATTTTGTTTACTTTTGTTCCATCAAGACGACACGGGAGGGGGGACATCCAGAGCGAGCGTCCCCTCCCCTCGCAACAAACAACACACAAGAGCACTCCCAGCAACCAAGAAAACACACCCCCACACGCGACCCACGAAAAAACAGGCCATAATCGAAAGAGCGGCGAGACAAACGACCGACGGGGGT
>CALLIL010000112.1 GCA_938009755.1 uncultured Marinomonas sp. | reverse complement strand
AATCCCAACGGATCAAGTGTTGCGTGTTGATGCCCACGTACTCGATAAGCATTGATCAACTGCAAAACACTAATTTGTTTCTGTTCATGATCAGAACTGACCGCAGTGCCTGACGCAACAGGCATTGAACGAAATTTGTTCTTCCCAATTTGTAGAAACTGCTCCTGGATTACAGAGTGAGGCAAATCGGTCGATTGCGCTTCGCTTACACGAGGCAATTGATCAAAACATTTTCGCCATTCTTCCGACACAGAGTTCGGATCGACGAGGTAGCTTTCAAACAAATCTTCTACATATTCCAAGTTTCCACCTGAAAAATGAGAGGTGCTCCATAGCAACTCCATTAAACTTTCGTGCATTCTCGATCACCCTTATGTTCGAGCCAGCTACCGGGATCCCGGTTTCAATCTATTTCAGATTGATCATTTTATCAGGCCCGTCAGGCTATAAAGCCTCGATTTTTTATTTATTTACAGCTACTTTTGCCCTTTTACGTTCAATACTAAACTGCTAAAAGCCATTCTTTTCTATCAAACGACTCAACTTTTCCCTTAACTTGTAAATTAGCGTTTTTCTTAGTACATCCTTGTTCGCGAAGGTCAAATTTTAAATTCTTTTTAAAACATATTCCATTGATAAAATATGGAAAATGGCGGCATTGAAAATTTCATCAAGCCGCCGTTTATAGTGATCATGCAAATTCAGTAAAACAGACCACTTCTTTTATCCTTATGTCGCCCTTTGTAAAAGCATAGTACGAATATTACCAATTGCTTTTGTAGGATTTAGACCTTTAGGGCAAACATTGACACAGTTCATGATACCGTGACAACGGAAAACACTAAATGGATCATCTAAATCACTAAGGCGTTCTTGCGTTGCCGTATCACGACTATCCGCTAAAAAGCGGTATGCTTGCAACAAACCTGATGGTCCAACAAACTTATCTGGGTTCCACCAGAAAGAAGGACAAGCAGTAGAACAACATGCGCATAAAATACACTCATACAATCCATCAAGCTTTTCACGCTCTTCAGGTGTTTGCAAGCGTTCAATTGCTGGAGCAGGTGCATCATTGATCAAGAACGGACGAATCTTTTCATATTGTTTGTAGAATTGGCCCATATCAACAACCAAATCACGAACCACAGGCAAGCCAGGTAACGGACGTAGAACCAATTTACCTTTTTTAACCGCTTCTGATACAGGTGTAATACATGCCAAGCCATTTTTACCAGACATATTCATACCATCAGAACCACACACACCTTCACGGCATGAACGGCGATAAGAGATACTTGGGTCTTGTGCTTTCAACAAATTCAACACATCAAGCACCATCAGATCCTTGCCTGCTGGCAAGTCAATCTCGTAATCCTGCATGTAAGGAGCGTCGTCCTTCTCAGGATTGTAGCGATAAATACTAACTAACATTGACACAACTCCTTAGTATGAACGAATTTTAGGTGGGAAAGCTTCAACGGTCTTCGGTGCAAAGTTCACCTCACGTTTGGTTACTTTCTTATCCGCTGGATGGAACAAAGAGTGTTTCAACCAGTTTTCATCGTCACGTTCGGTAAAGTCATTACGTGCATGTGCACCACGACTCTCTTTACGGAATTCAGCAGGAACAGCAGTTGCCTCTGCGACTTCCAATAAGTTTTCAAGTTCTAGCGCTTCAATTCGAGCCGTGTTAAATGCTTGACTCTTATCTTCAAGGTGTAAATTTTCAACACGCTTACGTATTTCTTGAAGCTGAGCCAAACCCTTCTGCATTGCTTCACCATCTCGGAATACACCGAAATAAAGCTGCATAACACGCTGAAGGTCTTCACGCACTTTCGCAACACTCTCACCAGAAGTAGTGCTATTTAAGCGATTTAGACGAGACATCGCCTGTTCAACATTTGTGTCGCTTGCATCAAGAGACTCAAAACCTTCATCTAAAGATTTCTTCACCTGAAGACCAACCGCTCGACCGAAAACAACCAAATCCAACAGTGAGTTACCACCCAAACGGTTCGCACCATGCACAGACACACATGCTGCTTCACCACAAGCATAAAGACCATCAATGACAACGTCTTCACCGGCGTCATTTGTTGCAAGCGCTTGACCTCCAACATTCGTTGGAATGCCGCCCATCATATAATGACATGTAGGAATAACAGGAATAGGCTCTTTTACAGGATCAACGTGCGCAAAAGTACGTGATAATTCAAGAATACCTGGTAGACGCTTATTTAATGTCTCTTCACCTAGGTGGTCCAGTTTCAATAAAACGTGGTCACCTTCAGGGCCACAGCCACGACCTTCTAGAATCTCAAGTACCATAGAACGAGCAACAACGTCACGACCCGCAAGGTCTTTCGCGTTTGGCGCATAACGTTCCATGAAACGTTCGCCATCTTTGTTGATCAAGTAACCACCCTCACCACGACAACCTTCCGTTACAAGTGTACCTGCACCGTAGATACCCGTTGGGTGAAACTGCCACATTTCCATGTCTTGCATTGGGAAACCAGCACGCAATGCCATACCAACACCGTCGCCAGTGTTTATGTGAGCGTTAGTTGTAGACTGGAAGATACGACCTGCACCACCTGTCGCGATAACCGTTGCTTTCGCTTTTAAATAAACCGTCTCACCAGACTCAATACAAATCGCGATAACACCAACAACAGCACCATCATTATTTTTAACAAGATCCGTTGCGTACCACTCATTGAAGAAAGTGGTGCCGCCTTTCAAATTACCTTGATAAAGGGTATGCAAAAGCGCATGACCTGTACGGTCAGCTGCCGCACAAGTACGCGCAGCTTGAGTTGGGTTATCTGGACCTTTTGATTGACCACCAAATGGACGCTGATAAATACGACCTTGCTCTGTACGAGAGAAAGGTAGCCCCATGTGCTCTAATTCAAAAACAGCTTGTGGCCCAACAGAACACATATACTCAATTGCATCTTGGTCACCAATATAATCTGACCCTTTTACAGTGTCATACATGTGCCAGCGCCAATCATCATTCGGATCATCACTTGCGATTGCACAAGTAATACCACCTTGCGCAGAAACTGTATGAGAACGAGTTGGAAACACTTTCGTTACACACGCAGTATTCAAGCCTGACTCTGTTAACTGAAGTGCTGCGCGCATACCAGCACCGCCGCCGCCAATAACAATGGCATCAAAAGAAATCGTACGAATATTTGCCATTACTTATAGCCCCCAAATAACCTGAACGCCCCATACGACATAAACAAACATCGCCAGACCGCATAAAGATTGAAAGAAAAAACGTAAACCGGTCGCTTTAATATAATCAGTCGAAATAGACCACAAACCAATCCAAGAATGAATACCGATAGACAAAAGCACCATTAGACTAAAAACGCGCATCCAAGTTGCTTCATACAAAGCACTCCACTGATCGTAAGTAAGATCAGGATTAAGCAATAAATAACCAATAATAAAAACAGTGTATGCAGACAATACCAGCGCAGAAATTCGCTGCATCATCCAATCGTAAAGGCCAGAGCGACCAAAACTTGTAATTTGAGTTACCATATCCACACTCCCGCTAACACGATTAGAACAACAGCAATAACGATATTGGCAAACGCCGCAATACGTCCGCTTTCTAACTCTTCAAAATGCCCTAAATCCATAAACAAGTGCTTAACACCTGCAACTAAGTGGTACATCAATGCAGAAACGACGCCCCAAATAATAAACTTAGCGAAGAAGTTCGTTTGAAGTGTATTAGCCACCTGATCAAAACCTTCCTGAGACTCTAAAGAAAGATCAAACGCATAAAACAAGAAAGCCAAACCTACAAAAAGAATGATTCCCGTAATACGGTGAAGAATAGACACGACTGCTGTTACTGGCATTGATATTGTTGAAATATCAAGGTTGACTGGTCTTTTTTTATTCACGATTTTTTACACCATCTTAACAATTGAATTGTCAATCACGACCTAACATGTTTGTGCACAAGTCCATTATTGGAAAAAGCTCTTTCAAATGAGCACAACCTAATAACGAGTACACAATAGGCCTACTTTGAAAATCTAATCGACTCTGGGTTACTTTCTAAAAGCGACTCTCTTTTATCAGCTTCCGTCATAAAATCAATGAGATCATCGAGACGGCAATTATAGACCAGTGAAAAATGCGAAGACAAATAGACTGGACTAGAGGTTTTCAATGATCGCCATTCAGGAAATGAATGTACACATAAGCTGAAACAATAATGGTATAAAATTACAAACAAAAGAGCCCCATAAAAATAAAAAATATCAATATAATTCATATACTTAAATATAAAGTCATTAAGATACCTTTTTATTAATATAAGTTTTTTTGTTAGATAATTACAAAGTAACTCACAACAATGTAAACAGTGTGTAAGTGAACGAGATTGACTTTTATAGTGTAGAAACAGTATTTTTTCCGCACCTTCTGGGCTAGTAGTGTCAATTTTGAACTTAATTTAGCTCCGAATAAGAATATGAAGGAGAACATAAATGGCTGATAAAAAAGCAACACTCACAGTGGACGGCATCGATAAAACGATCGAGCTTCCTGTGCTTTCAGGCTCTTTAGGCGCAGACGTAATCGACGTTCGTGGCTTAGGCGCTAACGGTGTATTCACTTACGACCCAGGCTTTATGTCTACTGGTTCTTGCGAATCTGCTATTACTTATATAGATGGCGATGCAGGCATTCTTTTGCACCGCGGTTACCCGATCGCTCAACTTGCAGAAAATTCAGATTACTTAGAAACATGTTACTTATTGCTTTACGGAGAACTTCCTGACAAAAAGCAAAAAGAAGATTTCGATGCTATGGTGAACAAACACACTATGGTTAACCAATCTATGCATAAGTTCATTGAAGGCTTCCGTAACGACGCCCATCCAATGGCAATTATGTGTGGCATGGTGGGGGCATTGTCTGCGTTCTATCAGGATAATATGGACATCACAGACCCTAAACATCGTGAAATTGCAGCCTTTCGTCTCATTTCTAAAATGCCAACTTTAGCTGCTATTTCTTATAAGTACTCTAAAGAACAGCCTGTAATGTACCCGCGTAACGATCTTTCTTATGCAGAAAACTTTTTGCATATGATGTTTGCAACGCCGTGTGAAGATTACAAAGTAAATCCTGTATTTGCGAAAGCAATGGACAAGATCTTTATCTTACATGCTGATCATGAGCAAAATGCGTCGACGTCTACTGTACGTTTAGCGGGTTCTTCTGGTGCAAACCCATTTGCCTGTATTGCAGCAGGTATTGCAACACTTTGGGGACCTGCGCACGGTGGCGCTAACGAAGCCGTACTAACCATGCTTGAAGAAATCGGTGATGTTGAAAACATCGATGAATTTATTGCAAAAGCAAAAGACAAAAACGATCCGTTCCGTCTAATGGGCTTTGGTCACCGCGTTTACAAAAACTTTGATCCTCGTGCCAAAGTAATGCGTAAAACATGTGACGAAGTATTGGCTGAGTTAGGTTTATCAAACGACCCTCTTCTGAAAATTGCAAAACGCCTTGAGCAAATTGCTTTGGAAGATCCTTACTTTGTAGAACGTAAACTTTACCCGAATGTTGACTTCTATTCAGGTATTATCATGAAAGCAATCGGTATCCCAACAAGCATGTTCACTGTGATCTTTGCTATGTCTCGTACGATTGGCTGGATTTCCCATTGGAATGAAATGATTTCTGGGTCATACAAGATCGGTCGCCCTCGTCAATTGTACGTTGGCCATCCAGAAAGAGATTATCCTACAAAGAAATAAACTCGATTCACTGTAATCTCGTAAATTTCCTAAGTTAAAATCAAAAAAAGCCACGCTAAAATGATTAGCGTGGCTTTTTTATTATCTTTGAGCCCTTACCCATCACAAATAAGAACTTCGCCTATTCCTCTTCCTCTACAATCTCAGTAATGGTTGAATGACCACACTTCAAACACTCACCCTCAATCCATACTCGATCTGGTGTTTCAAACTCTTTAGGATTTTTCATTCCTAAATCCACTTCCATGCATTGATTACACCAAGTCTGCATAAGAAAATCTTGCTGCTCTTCAAGAGGTCGAGCTGAAAAATCTCTCTCTACGATTTGATCATTTAATGTGTCTGACATTTAATTAAACCCACCATATTGATAAGAGACAATTTTATTCGCATCAGGATCAAGCGCATTTAATGGCTTACTGATTAATAAACTACTTAATGAAACCGAATTAAAGAACTTTTGCTTGTCTCCGTCAATTTCAACAGAAAACTCCACCGCATCGCCATTCACTTGAATCAAGTTAACGCCACGAACAACACCAATACTTTCCAAATAGTTTTGTGTCTTTTTCATAATGTCGTAACTTGTTACGCCAGCAACGCGCACATCAAGTTTGCTTGCAGACGCACTATTTCGCACTGACGCATAACGAGATGAAAAAACTTTAGCCAAATGCGAACTCGCTTTTTGGACAATATCATCAAGAGATTCGCCATTGATCGAAAAGCGCTCAGTCTCTCCACTCTTTAACAAAACCATTAAATTGCCACTTACATAACCAGAAAAATCGCTCACTCTTAATGCCGCAACTGCATCCGTTTGATAACGCTGGCTCGCTCTTTCAATACTGTCTTCAAAAAAGCCCCACACTTCAGCAGCCGTAATATTGTTATTGTCGACTTCATCCAATAAAGGCGCATAAATTGGCACACCCGCCATATTTGCAGAAACAGCAAACTGATTCAGTACATTTGAAGGCGCACCCGAACCGGATAACTTCCGAATACCATTATTCTCACTGGCTAACCAGACCAATACCGATGGCCTATTATCGCCCCATACTGGCAAATTATTTTGTGACAAAAAATTGTCTATCGAGGCTTGATAAAAAGTCACCTTGATTTGTTTGCCTGGCACCAATCCACCATCAGAAGGCAGTAGCTCATTCAATGATGCAATTGAGTGTTGAGCGACCCAAGTCGACGCTTGTTTTTGCGCCTCCTCAAGCAAAGACTCATCAATCGCCTCTCGGTCTCCAGACACTTTAATCAAAACATCTTCAACCGCTAAACCAAATGCTTCTTGCAGCATATTTGCTTCAGATTGCACCACTGGCAAATTAATTTCGGCACTGTACAACCCCTTCACAGAGACAGCGTGTACAGTGGACACAGTAAAAACACTAATAAGTAGTAAAAATATACGAGAATTCATAGCCCTTCCTTCGTTTATTTGTCTATTCTACTGTCTTAATCGCAAAGAACCATAGCCCTAATGTGTCACTATGCTAAAATGCCTTTTTTTCCTCGTACCATGATAAGGCATAGGCAATGACCAAGTCAGATAAACCATCAATTAGTTATAAAGACGCAGGCGTTGACATTAACGCAGGCAATCAACTTGTTGAACGTATCAAAGGCGTAAGCAAAAAAACCCGTCGTCCAGAAGTAATGGGCGGTTTAGGTGGTTTTGGCGCTTTAACGCGTCTACCAACAAAATACAAAAATCCTATCCTCGTTTCAGGAACGGACGGCGTAGGCACCAAATTGCGTTTAGCCATGGACCTAAATCAACACGATACCATTGGCATCGACCTTGTTGCTATGTGTGTCAATGATCTTATCGTTGCAGGTGCTGAACCTTTACTTTTCCTAGACTACTATGCGACAGGAAAATTAGACATCGATGTTGCTGCTAATGTTGTCACGGGCATTGGTGAAGGCTGTTTACAGGCTGGCTGTGCATTGGTTGGCGGCGAAACAGCTGAAATGCCTGGCATGTACCATGACGGCGACTACGATCTAGCAGGATTCTGTGTTGGCGTGGTTGAAGAAGAAGCGATTATCGATGGAAATAACGTCAAAGCGGGTGATACCTTGATCGCACTTGGATCATCTGGCCCACACTCAAACGGCTACTCTCTTATCCGTAAAATATTAGAAGTAGGCGACGCAGACTTAAATCAAAGCATTGATGGCGTACCGCTAAAAGACGCGTTGATGGAACCTACTCGCATTTACGTTAAATCCATCCTTAAATTAATGGAAAGTATTTCTGTTAATGCCTTATCTCACATTACGGGTGGCGGCTTACTTGAAAACATTCCTCGTGTATTACCAGAAAATGCTGCTGCTCGTATTGATGCGACAAGCTGGAAGCGCCCAGCGGTTTTTGATTGGTTACAAGAGCAAGGTAACGTAGAGCAAGAAGAAATGTACCGTGTATTAAACTGTGGTGTTGGTATGGTCCTTGCGATTGATGCCGACAAAGCAAATGACGCACTGGCGATCTTAAAAGCGGAAGGTGAAAACGCTTGGATCATTGGTGATATTTGCGAGCGTAACGGCGGAAAAGAGGTGCTTATTTCTGACTTAGAGACACAAGCATGAGTTTTCCCATCGTTGTCTTAATTTCTGGCAGCGGCAGCAACTTGCAAGCTTTGATTGATCAAAGCTTGCAAGGGCAACTCAATATCAACATCTGTGCTGTCATCAGTAATAAAGCCGATGCGTATGGCCTAGAGCGAGCGAAAAACGCAGGTATTCCGACTCATGCTCTTGATCATAAACAGTTTGAAAGTCGTGAAGCGTTTGATACAGAATTGCAACAGATGATAGATTACTATCAACCTAAACTTGTTGTACTTGCTGGTTTTATGCGAATCCTAACTGAAGGTTTCACCAAACATTATGATGGAAAAATGCTAAACATTCATCCATCTCTGTTACCTAAGTATAAAGGATTAAATACACATCAGCGTGCTATCGAGGCAAACGAAAAGGAGCATGGTGTTTCAGTTCATTTTGTCAGTTCTGAGCTTGATGCTGGCGCTGTCATAGTTCAAGCCAGCACCGACATTGAAGCAAGTGATGACGCTGACTCATTAGCTAAGAAAGTACACTCATTAGAGCATATTATTTACCCTCTTGCGGTAAAATGGTTCAGTGAAAACAAGTTAACTTTCCATAATGGAACCGCGATACTCAACGGAAGTACATTACCGCCAACTGGTATTTTGTATAACAAAGATATCGAATAATACACAGGAGAAAGCATGAGAAGTCGTCAAATATCCATCATAATCATTGGTTGTTTCATGAGCCTTCATTCTCTGTTTTCTTCTGCTTCTACTCTTGAACAAGAGACGTTTTTAAAACCTTATTCCGCTGTTTATAGTACGGTTTGGAAAAAAGGCATTAGTTTAAAAATAGAAGGCAAACAGACCCTTTCAAAAAAAGAGAACGATCAATGGCAATTTGTCTTTACTGCAGACAGCATGATTGCCTCTCTCGACGAAACTTCCACCTTTCACGTTATTGACAACCAAATCGTCCCATTAAAATATCAATACCAAAGTAAAGTACTTGGTAAAAAAAGAAGTGCAACATTGACGTTCAATTGGGATAAAAATCTTGTTAGAAATGATGTCAAAGACAAACCTTGGGACCTTAGTATTCCACCTAAAACACTGGATAAACTTTCAATACAATTACAAGTAAGACAAGACTTAAAACTGGGTGTGAGTGAACTCGACTATCTGGTTGCCGATGGCGGTCACATTAAGAATTGGCGACTTGAAAGAGATAAACTGGAAACCATCAAAACAAAGATAGGTGAACTGTCTACCGTAAAGGTCACTCGTGTAGATAAAAAGGGCAAAGTCACTTCTTTCTGGTTTGCACCAAAACTAGACTACTTACTAGTAAAGCTAGAGCACAAAGAAGATGGAGAGTCTTATCGTCTGGATGTAGAGTCGGTTAAATAAAGCTTAACGTAACGCGTCAGGTGTATTCACATTCAAAAGCTCGCTGTCATTTTCCCACACCACTTGCTGACAACCGAACGCTTCATAAAATGCCATCACACTATAGCCTTGTTCTGAGCCTAAGAATGCCTTTAACGCCTCAGTACCAGACTGAACGGGTAAAATAGCGTGCAATGGATGCTTTCTAGACGCTCCAACCAAGTAATGAATTTGATCAGGATTCTTTTGCGCTGCAAGCAACAAAGCGCTGAAAGCTGACGATGTGATGCAAGGCGTATCACAAGGAGACACTAACAAATGCGTTGAATCTGCATAAACCAAACAAGTCAGTAATCCAGAAAGAGGTCCTCTGCCAGCGTGCCTTTTTGGGTCGGCCACAACATCAAAGCCTAAAGCCTTATACTCTTGTTCATTTTGATTTGCATTGACGAAAACACGATCTGTCAGCTCTGATACCGCCCTGATAATAGGCAAGATCATAGGTTGTCCCTGAAAAAGCAAAAGCCCTTTATCTTGACGCCCCATTCTTTCGCTTTTTCCGCCCGCCAAAACAGCACCAGTCAAAGATCTTACGCCCATAACCCCTCTTTTTCATTCAAAATAAAAACATATCAAGCAGAGGCTAATGATAAGTCAGATGCCAATTCAGCCACCCATTTTTTATCACGCTTTGACCAAATATCATCCGCCAACGCCAAACACTCTTCATGAGATGCGACACCATAGACAAGCCCAGCTACAGAAGCAATGGTTTGTCTTACCGCCTGCTCGCCGAATGGATCAATTTGGAGACCGCTCCAATGATCGGTTAATCGAGAAAAATCCAAATTATGCTTAAGACGTTTATGCTCTTTTTCAGCTTTTACCCAACTCGTCCAGCTGGCATGACCATGTTGCCATTTCCACAAAGTGACATCACGCTCAGGGTTTACTTCTGCCTCACCATTTCCGCCACGAAATACCAAAACGGAAGCGTCATTTAGCTGTTCGCTAGCAGACACATGCAAAATATCATAACCACTGTGAAAAACACCGTGAACACTGTGAGTTGCCTCAAAAGGATTCATCATACGAACCACCGTATTCACCGGTGATCGTAAGCCAAGCGTGTATTTCAAATCCATCATATTACTCAGAACCGGATCAATGTCTTCCAAAGGTACGTAAGCAAAACCAGATTGTTGTACGCGTTGCTCTATTTCTGCTCGAGAGTGGCAAATAGGTAAACCCAAGCTACGAATAACTTCTTCAACAAAAATCCTCTCTTCACCCTTAAAAACATGGCCATGCATGACAGTTTTGATACCGCTATTCGCTAATGCTAACGCGGCCAACAAGAACCAAGGTAGTTCATTTCGCTTACCAGCATACGAAGGCCAATCTAAATCCACTTTCACCTTAAGCTCTTGCTTCTTCGCTAAAAATTGGCGTGTCGCCTCAGTAAAACCTACGGTTTCTTCTACCGTCTCTTCACGAATACGAATCAACATCCAGAAAGCACCATATTGTTCAGGCTCAACTTGCCCAGCCAACAATAAAGACATAGCATGCTCAGCTTCTGCAGCCGTTAACGTACGGGAGCCTTTCTTTCCACGTCCAAGGATTTTCACATATTGTGTAAAGGCGTTACTCACGCGGACACCTCCGTTTTAATTGGTATAAAGTTTTTCAATTCTGGTAAGCAAGAGCCGCAATTGGTACCGCATTTTAAACTTGCCCCTAATTGCTCAACAGAATGCGCACCGCTGGCAACGGCTTTTTCTATCTGTTTACTGCCAACTTGGAAACAAGAGCAAACAATTGCTCCTTTGTCTTCAACATTTGCAGGCAAGCCCACTAAGATGGCCATTCTATCGGAATCCGACAAGCATTCATTGCCCACTAATTTTGATTCTAGCCAATCACAGGAAATTGACACAGGCTTTGAGTGCAAATACACCACAGAAATCAATTTTTGATCCGCTATTTGCGCCAAACGAATTTGTTGTGTTTTCGGATTTGTGTATTCCAGCCACTCTTCTTTTGAGGATGGTGAAGTAGAAAAAAGAGATCGAATAGAGGCAACACTCTCGCCAGCAGGCCAAACTACTTCGTAGCGATAGCCATAATCTGACGGCACACGACACCAATATGTAAAATCAAGTGACTCAAGCGGCTGAGTGGAAATTACAATGCCATAAGACGCGTCTGTAACCGCTTCCAATCGCACTTGTGCATGTTTTGATTCAGGTTGACCAGATAAAGGATCCACCACTTGTGGAATCAAATTAGAAACCACGGCGGCATTGGAAAATTGCTTTGTCCAATGAATAGGAGCAAATACATTTCCAGGGGAAACACCGCGACTAATTTTTGCTTTCAATAAAGCTTCACCACTCTCAGATTGTACGTGTACTAAAGACTGATCAACAATGTTCAAACGTTTAGCGTCTTTTGGGTGTATCTCGACATAAGGCTGATCCGTATGTTTCGTAAGTGATGCAGCATCACCGGTGCGAGTCATGGTGTGCCATTGATCACGAACTCGCCCCGTATTAAACGTAAATGGCCATTCTGAGGTGGCTTGATAAACAGGCAATGACGGAATAATAGGAATAAATTTGGCTCGTCTGTCGGGTGTAAAAAAACGCCCTTTTTCAAACATGCGCTTTGTCCCTTGCGGCCGCCCTTTTGGAACAGGCCACTGAACAGGCGTTAAGGCGTCATAATCCTGTTGGCTGATGCCACTAAAATGACCAATATCAAAATCGCGTTTACCGTTGTTTTCAAACTCCGACAACGCCGCATGTTCAGCAAAGATCTCATGCACATTTTGATAAGAAAAGGCGGAACGATAACCCAAACGTTTTGCCACTTCACAAATCGCCCACCAATCATGCTTAGCCTCACCCGGCGGGGGCAGCAAGCCACGTTGACGAGAAATTCGACGCTCAGAATTGGTCACTGTTCCATTTTTTTCACTCCAGCCCGTTGCAGGGAAAAGAACATCTGCCATAGCCGTGGTATCTGTATGCGCCTTACAATCACTCACAATCACCAACTCACACTTTTCCAAGGCTCGTCTGACTTGAGCGGTATCTGGCAAACTCACCATAGGATTGGTCGACATAATCCAAACCACTTTCACCTTACCTTCTTCCATAGCTTGAAACATATCAACGGCTTTTAAGCCATTCTCTGTTGCCATATTCGGCGCTTGCCAAAAGCGTTGCACTAATTCTTGTGCGCCCGGTGTTGCGAAGTCCATATGTGCGGCCAGTTGATTGGCTAAACCGCCAACTTCTCGTCCACCCATGGCGTTTGGCTGACCCGTAATTGAAAACGGCCCTGCGCCTTCTTTTCCAATTCGACCTGTTGCCAAATGGCAATTAATAATTGCATTGCATTTATCAACGCCAGAAGAAGATTGATTCACACCTTGAGAATAAAAAGTCACGGTTTTTGGCGTGTCGCACCACCAAGTAGCAAGAGTAAGTAACGCCTCTTCCGATACGCCACAAAAATCAGCCACAAAAGCAAGACTTGAACAGCTCTCATTTGCTTGATGTAACGTTTCTTTAAAGCCATTCGTATGTCGAGAAATAAACGTATTATTAAGTACTCCAGCATCCACAGAGTGTTTAAGAAGAAAAGAAAAAACGGCTGCATCACTGCCTGGTCTAATAGCCAAATGTAAATCCGCAATATCACAAGTGGCGGTTTCACGAGGATCAATAACAACCACCTTCATATTCGGTCGTTGCTTTTTCGCTTCGACAATTCGTTGATAAAGAATAGGATGCGTCCAAGCCGCGTTGGACCCAACCATGATCAATAAATTACAGAGCTCTAAATCCTCATAATTACAAGGCACCGTATCTGAACCGAAGGCTCGTTTATAACCCACAACAGCTGACGCCATGCACAACCGAGAATTTGTATCCACATTTGCCGTGCCAATAAACCCTTTCGCCAGTTTATTCGCCACATAATAATCTTCCGTTAAGATTTGCCCTGAAAGATAAAATGCAAAAGCATCTGGACCGTGATCCTTTACCACTTGAGCAATTTTTTCACTCACAGTATCAACGGCAGATTCCCACGAAACAACATCGCCGTTAACAACAGGCGTCAACAAACGATCATCAGAATGCAGTGTTTGAGCAAGGCTACTGCCTTTTACACAGAGTCGACCAAAGTTCGCGGGGTGATCTGTGTCACCAGAAACCGGCGGTATGTTTTTTAAATCTAGTGTTTTATCGTGCTCAGAATCAGAGCCAGAACTCGGCACAGTTACATTCACTCCGCAGCCAACGCCACAGTATGGGCAAGTTGTTTTTGTCATGGTCGCTGTCATCACGATTTCCTCAGCCTAATCTCTCTCAAACTTTTTTAGCACAAAAAAAAGCCCAACCTCTTTCCTAAGAAAGCGGTTGGGCTTCGTTGCCTTTTGTAATATCTGTATGCTTTATGTGTAAACCTTCGTCGACTTACGGTGCATCAGTTATTTTATATAAAGCAATAAATGAGCCAATCTAATAAAATTAAAAATAAAGATAAAACCCTATATTTATCAATAAATTAGAATATCAAAGATCATTCCGATGTTTTTTGTATTTGTAAAGCGCACCATAATGAAACATTCAAAACGACAATGTGTTATTTCTAACTTTCTAAAATAAACACATTATCGCCTTCTAACTTCATATCCCAATGAGGAATTTTAACGTCTTCTTCCAAACATTCCCCTGTCGATAAAACAAAATGCTGTTTATACAAAGGACTCGCCACCGTCCATTGCCCTTGAAGATGAGCCACTAAGCCTCGCGATAGAACATTTGCTTTACCAAATGGATCCCAATTACTAATCGCAAACACCTTAGTATCTGACGTGGCTTCTGGGAGATAAAAAATGGCCACTTGTTGATTGTTCACCATGGCCGCCACACCAGCACCTTCAATAAGGTCGCTTTTTTTACAGACTAATTTCCATTGTGTTGTCATCTTATTACCCTACCTTAGCAATCAGTTCTTGTTTTTCACTTTCGGTTGCAGGGCGAATCTGGTCACGCTCTTCTACAAACACAACGTTCTCATCCACGCCATCGTAATTAACGAATTGACGGAAGGTTTTTAACGCTTCAGGGTCTTCTAATGTGGTTTTCCATTCGCATTGGAAAGTATCAACAACGTAGTCCATGGCTTTATCAAGTTCATCACACATGCCGATTTTATCGTTGATGACAACGTCTTTTAGGTATTCCAATCCCCCTTCTAATCCATCCATCCAAACAGAAGTACGTTGCAGACGATCTGCGGTTTTTGTGTAGAACATCAAGACACGATCGATATATGTAATCAAGGTTTCACGGTCAAGGTCGGTCGCGAATAAGTCCCCATGGCGAGGCTTCATGCCGCCATTCCCACACACATATAAATTCCAACCGCCTTCAGTGGCAATAACGCCAATGTCTTTACTCTGGGCTTCTGCACATTCACGAGTACAACCAGATACCGCAAACTTAATTTTATGAGGCGAACGCAGCCCTTTATAGCGATTTTCTAAATCCACCGCCATGGTCATACTGTCATCAACACCGTAGCGGCACCAAGTACTGCCCACACAAGATTTCACCGTACGCAAAGACTTACCGTAAGCTTGACCCGTTTCAAATCCTGCCGCCACCAGCTTGCCCCAGATTTCTGGCAGTTGAGGTAAAGTCGCACCGAATAAATCGATACGCTGACCACCTGTAATCTTGGTATAAAGGTTATATTCTTTCGCGACTTCCCCAAGCACAATCAGCTTAGCAGGGGTTATTTCACCTCCTGGAATACGAGGCACAATCGAATAAGTGCCATCTTTCTGCATGTTCCCTAAGAAGCGGTCATTGGTGTCTTGCAGAACAATATGCTCTTTCTTAAGCACATATTCGTTCCAAACACTTGCCAGAATAGAACCCACCGCTGGCTTACAGATTTCACAACCGTGACCTTTACCATGCTTTTTCAAAAGATCGTCGAAGCTTTTAATTTGTTCAATCTTAATAATGTTAAACAAGTCTTGGCGTGTATAAGCAAAATGCTCACAAATATCGGTGCTAACTTCCACACCTAAAGCAAGCAGCTCATTGTCCACGACTTTCTTAAGTAACGCGGCGCAACCACCACAACCGGTTCCGGCTTTTGTTACGCCTTTCACATCACCAACAGACAATGCGCCATTGCACACCGCATCACTGATGTCTTGTTTGGAGACATTATGACAACTACAAATAGACGCCGTGGCAGGCAATGCATCAACACCAAGTGCCGCTGGTGCGCCATCCATTGCAGGTAAAATCAATGATTGAGCTTGTTCAGGAAGATCGATGGCGTTTAAGTAATATTGCAGTAAAGTATCGTAATAACTGTTATCACCAACCAACACAGCGCCTAACAGTTTTTTACCGTCTTCTGAGACAACCATTTTTCGGTAGCTCTGGCTGATTTCATCTTGGTAGACAAACACTTTACAACCTTGTGTTTTCGCATGAGCGTCGCCTACTGAACCAACATCACAACCCAATAATTTAAGTTTGGTGCTCATGTCTGCACCAGTGAAAGCAACACTCGTATCACCTAATAAATGACCGGCAGCAGCTTTCGCCATGGTGTAGCCTGGCGCCACCAAACCATAAATCATGTTATTCCACAGAGCACACTCCCCGATGGAGTAAATATCTGCATCGCTTGTCTGACAATGGTTGTTTATGGTGATGCCGCCCCGTTCTCCCATTTCTAAGCCCGACTGTTTCGCCAAAGCATCTTGAGGGCGAATACCTGCTGAGAATAAAATCAAATCGGTTTCTAAATGCGTGCCGTCAGCAAAGTTCATACGATGAAAAGACGCTTCGCCATCAACAATTTCTTGGGTTGCCGTGTCGGTATAAACCTTAACGCCCAACCCTTCAATCATGCCTTTCAGGACACTACCACCCTTTTCGTCTAACTGAACAGGCATTAAACGTGGCGCGAATTCCACCACACTGGTTTCAAGCCCCAAGTTTTTCAATGCATTGGCCGCTTCCAAACCAAGAAGCCCACCACCAACAACAGTGCCTCGAGTCACTTTTTTAGCGCAATCTCGAATCGCGTCCAAGTCTTCTAAAGTGCGGTAGACAAATGTGTTGTCTCGCTTATGCCCCGGAATAGGCGGCACAAATGGATAAGACCCCGTCGCAAGAACCAGCTTGTCATAAGATAACGATTGACCATCTTGCAAAAGCAAAACCTTTGCCTTGCGATCAATTTCCGTGACAAGGCTATTTGTAAAATAACGAACACCATTGTCGTCATATAAAGTACCGTCTGTCATCGCCAGATCTGCGGCGCCTTTGCCCGTAAAGTATTCACTCAGATGCACTCGGTCATAAGCCAAATGAGGTTCTTCACCAAAGACTGTAATTTGAAAAGATTCATGACCGCTTTGAGCGATCATTTGCTCTACAAAGTGATGCCCAACCATGCCATTTCCCACAACGACAAGGTGTGGCTTACTTGCTGATAGAGGTGTATTAGAGTTCATCGTATTCCCCTTGCTTTATTATTTGCTTTCAATGCTTGATGCTCGATTTAAGCGACTTGAGGACGGCAATACGCCTCGCCAAAAACCAACAACTCAAGCATGTCTGAAATATCTGTCTTATTTTGTATAAGCTGAAAATACCAGCTTCCATCGGCCACATTGCCGTAAAGAATTGCCCCAACCAGTAAGCCATCGTTGACAACCAGTTTGCGGTAATGGTTTGCGCCTATGTCTTTAAAAAAGATGCATTCGTCTCCTTCAATGGGTTCAATCCTTCCGACTGAAAAAAGGTTAACCCCAGAGACTTTTAATTTGGTTGGTGTGGGTTCAATAGAAAATCTTGCTTGCTGATTATTTAACCCATCAATGAGCACATTTATTTGCGTCCAAATAGGTGCAACCAAACCAAAGGTCTGTGCTTCAAATTCACAACACTCACCCAAAGCAAATACGTCAGCATGAGAGGTTTGCATTTTTTCATCCACGACAATGGCTTGATTCGTTTGTAATCCAGCCGCTTTTGCTAAGGTTATTTCTGGTGTAATTCCTGCGGCCATAATGACCAAACTAGCAGCCATGTGCTCGCCATTCTCACAAACAACGTGCGTCACCAACTGGTCATCTGACTGAATAAAAGCAGAAGGCGATTCCCCTAAGCGAAATTGAATCCCCATGCCTTTCAATCGATTCAACAAAAGCTCAGCGGACTCTTTATCCAGCTGTCGATTAAGCAGCCAATCAGAACGATGAAACACCGTCACATCGTGACCACGTTTAACCAAACCTACGGCCGCTTCAAGCCCTAATAAGCCACCGCCAATGACACAAACAGGTTGTTTCTCTTTGAGAGATGTCATCACATCCACATCGTGCCAAGTTCGAAACCCCATAACATTGGCAGCTTGTGCGCCATCAATAGGCAATACTCGCGCACGGGATCCCGTTGCCATAATAAGCTTGTCATAAGCAACCGATTGCCCGCTGGACAAACTCACCACTTTTGACTCTAAATCCATACTCACCACAAGATCACCTGAAATGATATGAACACCGCCTTTTTGCATTTTATCTGTATCAACCAAAGGCATTTCAGCGTCTGAAATATCTTGGGCCAACAAAGAGGACAACATGATTCGGTTGTAACCCACCTGAGTTTCTTCGCCAATAAGCGTAATAACGTAATCCATGTGGGCTTGCTGACTGTTTCTTTGACGCTCTAACAAATCATGAGCCAGTTTGCTGCCAGCCATGCCAGCACCCACAATCACAATACGAACGCTCGTTGATGTATTCATCGTGTTACGCGTTCACAACTTTGCGTTGTTTTTCATACAAGAAGGTCAACACTTGAGCACGGTAATCAACGTACTTCGGATCATTCGCCAGCGCTAAACGGTCACGTGGACGCTCCAAATCAACATGTAGAATTTCCCCAATCGTTGCTTCTGGTCCGTTTGTCATCATCACAATTCGGTCAGACAGCAGAACCGCTTCATCCACATCATGAGTAATCATGATCACGGTATTGTTGAGGTCTTTCTGGATTTCCATCAAGGAATCTTGAAGGTGCGCTCTTGTTAACGCATCCAAGGCGCCAAACGGCTCATCCATCAACAATACGCTTGGTTCCATCGCCAATGCGCGAGCGATACCGACACGCTGCTTCATACCACCAGATATTTCATCTGGGCGCTTATCTGCGGCGTGCGTCATATGAACAAGCTCTAAGTTATGCATAATCCAATCATGCATCTCTTTCTTCGTTTTGGTTTTCTTGAACACTTGCTTTACGGCCAGCTCAACATTTTGATAGGACGTTAACCAAGGCAATAAAGAATGATTTTGGAAAACCACAGCTCTTTCTGGACCAGGCCCTTTCACTTCTTTTCCATCCAATAAAATACCGCCTTCCGTTGCGTCATATAAACCAGCAACAATGTTTAATACGGTCGACTTACCACAACCTGAGTGTCCAATAAGGGAAACAAACTCCCCTTTATCGATTTTCAAACTCACGCTATCAAGGGCTTTAAAAGAACCTTTTGGTGTCGGGAACTCAATGGAAACTTTACTGATGTCTAAATGTGTTGCCATGCTACTCTCCAATTAATCTGTTAATAATGAATGCTGAATGACTTAGCGTAATACTTGTGTTTTATCCCAAGAGACAAAACGTTGGATCATCAGCATGGCTCTATCTAATAAAAATCCGATAAAACCAATCATTAAAACAGCCACCATGATTCGACCTAATGAATTCGAGCTGCCATTTTGAAATTCGTCCCACACGAACTTCCCTAAGCCTGGGTTTTGCGCCAGCATTTCTGCGGCAATCAACACCATCCAAGCAATGCCTAATGACAAGCGCAAACCGGTAAACATCAACGGAATAGCAGAAGGAATAACGATTTTTATAACGTGCGTCACCCAACCTAAACGCAGCACCTTAGACACATTCAACAGATCTTTTTCTACCGCTGCGACGCCAACTGCCGTGTTAATCAAGGTTGGCCACATACAGCACAAAGTCACGGTAAACATTGAGGTTAAGAAAGACTTTGAAAACATAGGGTCATCAGACACATATGTGGCACTGACCACCATAGTCACCAAAGGCAACCAAGCCAAAGGAGACACAGGTTTAAACACTTGAATAATTGGGTTTAAAGCGCTGTAAACAGAACTGTTTAAGCCGATCAATATTCCCAAAGGAATGGCAATCAGACTGGCCAAACCAAATCCCGCCAATACGGTGTATAAGCTGGTAAAAATCTGATCAAAAAAAGTCGGTTTACCCGTATAGTTTCTTATCTTGCCGACGTAATTCGGGTCTTTCGCTTGGCGATCTGCAATACGTTTTTCTTGTCGGTCATAAAACTTTTCTTCTTTTATACGCTCATTACTGTGCTCTGCGACAAGACTTGTCCATTGCTCATACACCACTTTAGGCCCAGGAAACTCTCCTAAAGAGGTATGAACTCGGCTTGCGCCAACTTGCCATAACAAAATAAACGCCAAAATACCGAACAGAGGAAACAACAGGCTTTTAAATGAAAAGCTTTCTATTCTGTCTTTCAATGCCGCTATGGATAAGTTTGGTATCGTCATATGTCTTTCTCGCTCCATTTAACAAAATAAGACAGCCGAATGGCTGCCTTATCATTCACTCTTCTTAGATTTGATCGTTGCCTTTTAGACCGATCTTAAAGCTTTTCAGGTAATCATTTGGACGCTTACCGTCATAGCTAATACCATCAATGAAATCTTTCTGTACTGGTTTGAAACCGTCTTCCGTTTCGAAATCAGGGAATTCACTGGCGTTCATCAAACCGTCTTCAATTAAGGCATTTGCCGCTTGAGCGTAAATGTCTGGGCGGTACACTTCTTTCGCCGTTTTCATGAACCATTCATCAGATTTAGGCTCTGCAATTTGGCCCCAACGACGCATTTGCGTTAAGTACCAAATCGCATCACTGTAATAAGGGTAAGTTGCGTTATGACGGAAGAAGACGTTGAAGTCAGGAATGTCTCGCTTGTCCCCTTTTTCGTACTCAAATGTCCCTGTCATACTGTTAGCGATCACGTCATAATCCGCACCGACATAGTCACTACGAGACAGGATTTCTACGGCTTCTGGACGGTTAGCGTTGTTGTTTTCATCCAACCACTTCGCCGCGCGAATCATGGCTTTTACAACTCGAATGTGAGTAATAGGGTTTTCTTCTGCCCAATCACCACTGACACCAAACACTTTCTCAGGGTTGTTTTTCCAGATCTCATAGTCAGTGATCACAGGAACACCAATGCCTTTAAACACCGCTTGTTGGTTCCAAGGTTCGCCCACGCAATAACCATGGATCGTTCCCGCTTCCATTGTTGCTGGCATTTGAGGTGGAGGTGTTACAGAAAGCAATGCGTCCGCATCAATTTGACCACTCGTGTCGCCTTTGGCTGGCGCATAATAACCTGGGTGAATGCCACCAGCGGCCAACCAATAACGGAGTTCATAGTTGTGTGTAGACACTGGGAACACCATTCCCATATTAAAAGGCTTACCTTCCGCTTTATAACCATCAACTACTGGCTTCAAGGCTGATGCACTGATTGGGTGAACAGGCTTTCCATCTGGACCGTTTGGAATATTTTTCTTCATCTCAGCCCAAACATCATTGGAAACAGTAATACCATTACCGTTTAGGTCCATACTAAAAGCCGTCAATATATGTGCTTTTGTACCATAACCGATCGTTGCGCCTAATGGCTGACCTGCAAGCATGTGAGCACCGTCTAACTGCCCATCAATCACTCGGTCTAACAAAACTTTCCAGTTTGCCTGCGCTTCTAACGTAACGTACAAACCTTCGTCTTCGAAATAGCCTTTCTCATAGGCAATCGCCAATGGCGCCATATCCGTTAACTTAATGAAACCGAATTTCAATTCTTCTTTTTCTGCGTAACCCAATTCAGCGTGCACTGACCCAGATAAAAGCGCAGAGCCAACTAAGAGAGAAACACTTGTTTTTTTGACGGCATTCGCAATCTCAGAGAAAGACAAAACCGTTTTAACTAATTTCATATCCATTACAAGACTCCAGTTTAGAAAGTACAAAAACAAAAAAAGGTGCATGCGGAATACACTCATGTATCCGCAGGCACCTTTGCCATTCATAAATAACTCTACGTCGAGCTATTAAAATGAGGGTGATAAGTTAGCATCGTTGCT
>CALLIL010000111.1 GCA_938009755.1 uncultured Marinomonas sp. | reverse complement strand
CTCCTGTTTATAATGTTGAGACAAAGGCAACGGCAATACCGTGACCTAAAGCTTCAGGGCTGTCTAAGTTTGCCATCGCTTGAATCAAACCTAAAACCGACCCCATTATCCCTAAAGTCGGTGCATAGCCACCAATGGATTCAATAAAGGCAACAGACTTCATTCGCTTATTATATATTCGGGTCGCATCATCATGCAGCCTATCCTCTAACAACTCAGGATCAGTACCGTCGATAACCATTTGCAGAGCACGACTTGAGAAAGGGTTACCAAGAAGGTTTAAATCAGAATCTAAAGCCAATAAAGAAAGACGTCTCGCCTTACTGGCCATGTTATTTAGCGTTGCTCGAGCCGCATCAAAATCATAAACAGGAGGGAAAAGACTCCACCTTAACAGAGACAAAGAGCGAATAGCATCTTTTATATTACTTTGAATGAGTGTCGCGCCTATACTCCCGAAAACAACAATAATTGCTGAGGGTAAATTGAGAAGAAATATTACCTCGCCACCGCCAAGCCAATTAGCTAAAAAGACTGAACTAAAGGCAATCAAAAGGCCAGCTAAGGTAACAAAATCCACTAACTCACCTCGCGAGCGATTCGCTCTCCGATGTGTTCAAGATCAATAATATCATCTGCTAAGCCAGCTTTTTCTACTGCCATTGGCATGCCATAAATAACACAAGACTCTTCACTTTGAATCCAAACTTTTGAACCATTGCTTTTCAACATACGAGTTCCTTCCCGTCCATCTACACCCATTCCGGTCATAACAACAGAAAGCACCTTACCCGGAAAACATTTCGAAGCTGATCCGAAAGTCACATCAACAGAAGGCTTATAGTTCAATCGCTCGTCGCCATCTAAAATACGGACACAACCACCGTTACGCGGGTCAATCATCATTTGCTTTCCACCTGGCGCTAATAAAGCTACACCAGCTTCTAGACGATCTCCGTCTTTTGCCTCTCTTACTGTAATTTGACAAATAGTGTTTAACCTTTCTGCAAATGCTCCAGTAAACGCTGCAGGCATATGCTGAACGAGAACAAGCGGCGCTGGAAAGTCTTTTGGCAATTGACTAAGAACAGTCTGCAATGCCATAGGCCCACCAGTAGAGGTTCCAATAGCAATGAGGCTGACTTTTTTTCTGACGCGAGGAATAATAACACCACGGTCAGTTACAATTGGCTTAGGAGCAGTCCGAGGAGGAAGAGCTTCGACAGGCCCTCTACTTCCTGCCAAACGAGTACGAGAAACCGTTAAAACACGGTCAACTAGCGCTCTTTTTACAACAGCAGAATCTCGAGAAATATCTTCGAAATTCTTTGGCATAAAATCAACAGCACCAGCTTCAAGCGCATCCAACGTAACCTTTGCGCCTTCATGCGTCAATGAAGAGAACATTAACACTGGTGTCGGTTTAATTTTCATAATGTTTGCAACTGCAGCAATGCCATCAAGAACTGGCATTTCATAATCCATAGTTACAACATCTGGCGATAAAGACTGTACTTTATCAATTGCCTCTTTACCGTTATTCGCCGTGCCTATTACAGTAAGGCGAGGGTCTGCTTCGAAAATTTCTACTAGACGACGGCGGAAAAAACCGGAATCATCTACAACTAATACCTTTACAGGCATACTACATCCCCTAAATGGAAATCATATTACTTTGATGCGTACGTCTTAAGCATACTAGGAACATCTAGAATCAATGCAATACGACCGTCACCTGTTATTGTTGCACCTGCTACACCAGCAGTACCTTGCAACATTTTACCGAGTGGTTTAATAACAACCTCTTCTTGACCAACCAATTGATCAACAACAAAACCCACTTCATTAATACCGACTTGTACAACAACGACATGAGCTTCTGAAGGTAAGTCACCTTCTCCACTGCCTTTTACTAACCAGCTCTTCAGATGGAAAATTGGCAATGTTTTACCTCGAATAACAACCACTTGCTGACCATCAACAATATTGGTTTTTTTCAGGTCAAGATGGAAAATCTCGTTCACACTAACAAGAGGGAAAGCAAAAGCTTGATCAGCTAATGTCACCATCAATGTTGGCATGATCGCAAGCGTTAATGGCACTTTGATAATAAAGCGTGAACCTTGCCCTAAGACAGACTTAATATCCAATGTACCGTTTAGCTGAGAGATTTTGGTTTTCACCACATCCATCCCAACACCACGACCAGAAACGTCTGTAATTTCTACTTTTGTAGAGAAACCAGGCGCAAAAATCAGGTTAAACGCTTCATCATCGGATAATCGATCAGCAGCATCTGTGTCCATTAAGCCTTTTTCTACCGCTTTGCCTCTTAAGAAGTTAGGATCCATACCTGCACCATCATCTTCGATGGACAGCAAGATATGGTCGCCTTCTTGCTCTGCAGAGAGAATGACTGTACCTAATCTAGGCTTACCGTTTGCTTCTCGAACATCAGGAGCTTCTATACCATGATCAACTGAATTTCGAACCAAGTGAACCAAAGGATCGGCAAGAGCTTCCACAAGGTTTTTATCTAGATCAGTATCTTCACCGCGAAGAACAAGGCTCACCTCTTTCTTCATGTTACGCGCTAGATCTCGAACAACTCGCGGGAAACGTCCAAAAACTTTCTTAATTGGCTGCATACGCGTTTTCATTACCGCGTTCTGCAAGTCACCAGTTACCACATCTAAGTTCGCAACCGCTTTGCCCATTGATTCATCTTCACTTTGAAGACCTAATCTCACTAAACGGTTTCGAACCAGTACAAGTTCTCCCACCATATTCATGATGTCATCAAGACGTTTTGTATCAACTCGAACGGTTGCTTCTTGAGTCACTGGCGCATTTTGAGATTTTTCTTTTGGATCACTTTCAGGTTCAGCTGGCTTTGGCGCTGGTTTTTTAGCAACTGCAGGTTTTGGCTGAGGTTTTGTTTTTGGCTTTTCAGTTTTAACATCTTCCGTTTTTACGGATTCTGCTTTTTTCTCGCCTTGCAGACTATCAAGAAGAGACTCAAACTCATCTTCTGTAATCAAGTCACCTGTGCCTGAGGAATCATTATCTGCCTTAGGTGTTTCTTGCTTCTTGGGTGCATCTTCCACTTTAGGAGAACTTTCTCCATGAAGTTTATCAAGCAGCTCTTCAAATTCATCTTCTGTAATTTCATCTGAAGATGTAGCAGGTTCTGTCTTAGCCAAATCGACACCAGGAGCACCATTGCCATGCAACTGATTCAATAAATCATCGAACTCATTTTCAGTAATTTCATCGCTTGACGCTGGAGTTTCTTGTGCAGGGACATTGTCATCTCCTAAAGCATCAAGGAGAGATTCAAATTCATCATCTGAAATATCAACTGAGCTTTCCTCTGATGAATTCGCTTCACCTACATTATCTGGCTCTACTGATATTTCTGGCTCTACAGCAACCTCAGGTTCATCCTCAGCAACATCTTCACCAGCCAATTCTGCTTCTGTTGGAGGAGTAGCATAAGCACTAAGTGCTGAGATTAACTCAGGTGAAGCTGCTTCAGGTGTACCTCCTGACCGAACAGTATCAAACATCTCATTTACAGCATCAAGCGCTTGTAAAACGATATCCATCAAGTCAGCATCAATCTGCCTTTGGCCATTTCGGAGAATATCAAAGACGTTTTCCGCATAATGGCAACAATCAACTAAAGCAGTTAATTGAAGGAAACCTGCACCACCTTTTACGGTGTGAAAACCACGAAAAATAGCATTTAACAGTGGTTTATCTTCAGGGTTATTTTCCAAATCTACTAGCTGTTCAGAGAGCTGTTCTAGAATTTCCCCAGCTTCTACCAAAAAATCTTGTAAAATTTCTTCATCGACTTCGAAACTCATCCCCAGCTCCTTCTAGAAACCAAGACTTGATAGCAAGTCGTCTACTTCGTCTTGGCTATTTAGTACTTCAGGGTTGTTTTGTTTATTAATAGCAGGGCCATGTCCACGAGTGTCATCATGAGCAAGCTCATTCTCTTCATGTTCAATTCCGGAGATACTATCAACGCGTCCAGCAACAGCGACAAGATGCACAAGCTTTACTTCTACATCTCGAATTAAATCATTCACTCTAGTAATTACTTGACCAGTTAGGTCTTGGTAACCTTGCTCTAGAAGAATCGTGTTGAGGTTTGAATGCAAGGTAGTGGCATTCTCATCAGCTTCAGCCAAGAAAACATCTATTCGCTTATATAAGTCACGAAATTCTTGAGGAGTTAGGTCTCTTTGTATCAAACGCCCCCAATCTTTACGTAATTCCCTCGCCTGAGACTGTAATTGACTAGCAACTGGAACACTTTTATCCACCATATCCATGGTTTTGTTCGCTGCAGCACTAGTGGTTTCAATCACATAATTCAATCTGTCAGACGCATCTGTTATTTTCGTCGCATCATGAGCAGTACCGTTTGACACTAAATCAACAGAATCGATCTGGAAATCACGAATAGCATCATGCAAACTTCTAGTTAAAAGACCCACTTCATTGTAAAAGCTGTTATGCCGAGCTTCACTCAATTCTTGGATTATTTTGATTGCACCACTGAAATCACCCGTTTCAATGTGATCTAAAAGACCTTTTGCACCATCTTTCACTAGGTTTTCAAATTCCACTAGCCCAGACCCCAATTCGTTTGACATTAAAGTTCCTTATTTAGCAGCGTCTATTCGCTCAAATATTTTCTCAATTTTTTCTTTGAGAGCTACTGCTGTAAATGGTTTAACAACATAGCCATTAACACCGGCTTGCGCCGCAGCGATAATTTGATCCCGCTTAGCTTCTGCTGTAACCATAAGAACTGGAATGGTTTTTAGCTTTTCATCAGCACGAACTGCTCGAAGCAACTCGATCCCCGTCATACCAGGCATGTTCCAATCAGTCACAAGAAAGTCAATCGTTCCTGCTTGAAGAATTGGCAACGCAGTCGTTCCGTCATCCGCTTCAACTGTATTGGTAAATCCCAAATCCCGTAATAAATTTTTAATGATTCGTCTCATTGTCGAGAAATCATCAACAATCAGGATCTTCATGTTTTTATCCAATGCAACCTCCACACCCCAAAGGTAATATTTCAAAACTCATAGTTTTAATCTCGCCAATCACTTAGTCGAGCTCTTAATCTCATAGCCGCTTGGCCATGTATTTGACTGACTCTGGATTCACTCACACCCAAGACAGCACCAATTTCTTTTAAGTTTAGTTCTTCATTATAGTACAAAGATAGCACTAACTTTTCTCTTTCCGGTAATTGATCTATTTCTTTTACCAGCTCACTTTGAAAATCGCCATCTTCCACTAAGGCATAAGGCGTATTTTCATCATCAGATTCTGTGCTGTCTAAATTACTAGCATCAGAATCCAACATTTCTTCGTAGCTAAACAACTGAGTCGTCATGGAAGAATGCATCATTTCATGATATTCCTCAATTTCGATTCCCATATGAGCAGCAACTTCAGTATCTGAAGTCTCTCGCCCAAGTGTAGCTTCTAACTCTTTAATTGCATTAGTAATAGCACGACCATTTCGACGTACAGAACGTGGCGCCCAATCACTCTTACGCACTTCGTCCATCATCGATCCACGAATGCGAATACCAGCATAGGTTTCAAAGCTCGCACCTTTAGTAGACTCAAAGCGCTTATAGGCTTCAATAAGCCCCATCATTCCAGCTTGAGTCAAATCGTCGACATCCACACTATCTGGCAAGCGAGCCAATAGATGATAAGCAATTTTTTTTACTAAATACCCATACTGCTGCACGATCGAATCAATCGACAGTGTCGCTTTTTTTGAGTATGTATCATATCCATTTTTGGTCTGCATAAAATATTCTAGGCAACCTTTACTATTTAAGTTAGCGCAGATATAACAAACTTTACTATATAGTTTGGTATAACGCCTTCAGTAATAACATTTTTTTACTAACTACCATACTTTAGTGAACCATAAAGCTGGCTATAATGCTCCGCTGTATAAACAGTTCGACTAATCAAATTATGAGCTCTAGCCGGCTCTATGTCATCAGGGATACGCTGTCCGTCTGCAATGTACACAACAGGCAGCCCCTCTTCAACAACAACACTGATAGCCTCACCAAGCGAAGCAGACTCATCTAGTTTACTTAAAATACAACCATCTAGCTGCACTTGTGAATATACATCCACAACAGTCTTTAAAACTTGCCTTTGGCTTGTACAAGGAAGAACAAGCAGCTTTTTCACATCCCCTTTTGTACGTTTCATCATCAACAGTTGACGTTCAAGATTAGAATCTCGAGGATTCATTCCTGCGGTATCAATCAAAACAAGGGAATATTCTACATATTTTGCCAAGACATCATTTAAATCAGAATACTCATTCACAACCTCAACAGGGACATTCAAAATACGACCAAACGTCCTAAGTTGTTCATGAGCAGCAATACGATAAGTATCCGTTGTAATTAAAACAACACCACTTGAACCATGCTTCAGAACATATTGAGCAGCAATCTTACCAATTGATGTTGTTTTCCCAACGCCTGTTGGGCCCATGAAAGCGACACATCCACTCAAAGCAGACACACCTGAACGAATAGGTATATAACCCGCTAATTGTGCAAGCAACCGATTCCAGTCATCCTCTCTTCCATTTAAATCAATATCATTAATTAATTTCGACACAACAGAATCAGATAAACCTAACGCTGCCATTTTTTGACGCATTTTCAATTCAATTGAGTCTATTTTTGAATCAGCTTCATTTCTTTCTTGCTGTCGGTTTTCGAGAATAGAGCGAACACTTTGTAATTCCTTCTCCATTTCTTTAAGTTGTTTAGCATTGTCATTATTGTGTATAGACAAGGCTTCTTCCACCTTAGGGTCCTGACTGTCATCGTCAGACAAAGGAGGCATTTCAAATTGGACAGTGGTTGATTCGGCAGCTGCATCGCGTTTTTGCGACCAAGAAGCCTCTTGTTTTGCCTTTTCGATGCGTTCTAGGTAATCCGCATCAGGATTCTGCATATTTTTTGATGCAACGGACGGAGCAGACACTGTTCGCTTAGACGCCATATTTGAAGGTAAAGAACCATCATAATCTAGAGCTGCGACTATCTCTATCTCACCAGTAGGTAATCTCTGGTTTGACAAAATAACTGCATCAGGACCTACCGCATCACGAACCTTACGAATCGCCTGCCGCATGTCAGAAGCTCGAAAACGCCTAATTTGCATGAATAAACCAATCCTTTCAGTGTATTTTTCTTACAAATCCATAGCTTACCCGAAAGATCTGAATAAATATAGACACATTATTTACATTAAGCATGTTAGCTTTTTTATTGGCCAATCACACCCACAACCGTAATTTTTTTATGATCTGGCACTTCCTGATATGAAAGAACCGACATATTCACCATACCATAACGCATAAAACGCGCCAACATAGGACGTATAGGTGCTGACACTATTAAAATAGGCGTATTACCCATTGCTTCCTGCTGCTCGGCAGACTGACGTAGTGATTCTTGTAACTGCTCCGCCATTTGAGGTTCAAGAATAAGAGCCTCTTCATTCTTAATACCTGATTGCTGACTTTGCTGTACGGTTTGCATAAGCATTTTTTCCAGCTGAGGCTCTAATGTTAAGACAGGTATTTCCTCCACCCCATCAGCCAAAGTCTGAATAATCAACCTAGATAAAGAGGTTCTTACTGCTGCTGTCAGTATCATAGGGTCCTGAGTTTTTGGCTGAACCCCCATAATAGCCTCAGCAATAGTACGCATATCTCGAAGTGGCACACCTTCAATTAATAAATTCTGAAGCACTTTTAACAACACACTTAAGGGCACAGTGTTCGGAACAAGCTCTTCTGCCAGCTTAGGATTATATTGTTTTAACAAGCTCAATAATTGCTGCACCTCATCATGACCAATCAATTCATAAGCATGCTTATGCATTATTTGGTTTATATGAGTCGCCACCACCGTACTAACATCAACAACAGTGTAGCCATATGTCTGTGCCTGATCTCGGTCTTTTGGATCAACCCACACGGCATCCAAACCAAATGATGGATCTTTTCCAGGAATACCATCTAACGTACCAAAAACCTGCCCAGGATCAATGGCCAAATCTTTGTCAGGATGCACTTCTGACTCAGCCAAACTCACCCCCATCAAGGTAACTCTATAGGCGTTTGGCATCAGATCCAAGTTATCTCGAATGTGCACACTAGGCACCAAGAACCCCAAATCTTGAGACAACTTTCTTCGCACGCCTTTTATTCTAGCCAATAATTCCCCACCTTGCGTTTTATCCACAAGAGGAATCAGCCTGTACCCCACTTCTAATCCCAACATATCGACTGGCGCAACATCATCCCAACTAAGATCTTTCACTTCAGCAGGAACATTCTCTTCGCCCCCCTCTTTCCCTTGTGTGACCTGCTTTTGTTTCGGTGTACGTTTCTTTTGATACTCCAAAAAATAAGCCAGACCACCCAAAAGAGCAGCCAAGGATAAGAAGGAAAAATGTGGCATCCCTGGCACGATCCCCATAATAGTCATCACACCTGCAGCAACATATAAAGCTTTCGAAGAGCCAAACATTTGTTTGACAACTTGCGTCCCCATATCACCCGTTTCATTAACACGTGTTACCATAATTGCCGCGGCAGTCGACAACATCAAAGAAGGCAGCTGAGCAACTAAACCATCCCCGATAGTTAACAATGAATAACGCTCTATTGCCTCCACAAAAGAAAGATCGTGTTGCGCAATACCAATTGCTAAACCACCAATAATATTAATCCCAAGAATTAACAAACCAGCAATCGCGTCACCCTTAACAAACTTTGAAGCACCGTCCATAGAACCATAAAATTCGGCTTCAGAAGCAATTTCAACACGTCGAGTTTTTGCCTGCTCAGCATCAATCATTCCGGCATTCAAATCTGCGTCAATCGCCATTTGTTTACCCGGCATAGCGTCCAAGGTAAAACGTGCACTTACTTCTGATATCCGCCCTGCACCTTTAGTAACTACCGCAAAGTTGATAATCATCAAAATAGAAAAAACAACAAAACCAACAACGTAATTACCGCCGATAACGACCTCACCAAACGCCTGAATCACCTTCCCTGCAGCGTCTCCGCCCTCATGACCATTCAACAAAACGACACGAGTAGAAGCGACATTTAACGCCAAACGCATTAGTGTGGAAACAAGCAATACAGTAGGAAATACAGCAAAATCCAAAGGCCGCATAGAATAAATGGCCACCAATAACACAACGATGGCCAAAGCGATATTAAAAGTAAAAAGAACATCCAACAAAAACGCGGGAATAGGCAAAATCATCATCGCCAGCAGCGACAACAACAAAATAGGAATACCTAGATTCCCACTAAAAATACCTTGTACCTGCCCCGCGAGGCGAACACGATCAAAATTCACACAAGATCCCTATAGAATAAACAACAAGGCATAATCAATTCCCATCCCACTGAAACTCATCTGGCACATCTAAATTAGGCATAGTATCAGGCCTTGGCGCACCTGTACGAGCATTACGCAACTGATAAACATAGGCGAGTAATTGCGCCACTACCTTAAACAACCCCTGGGGAATTTCCTCACCCACATCTGTGTGATGGTACACTGCACGCGCCAGAGCAGGAGATTGTATCACAGGGATATCATAGTGATTTCCAACCTCCCTTATTTTAAGTGCAATAAAATCACCACCCTTAGCAAGAAGAATAGGCGCACCACCCCCCACTTGATCATACTTGAGTGCAACAGAAAAGTGAGTTGGGTTGGTAATAATGACATCCGCTTGTGGCACATCTGACATCATTCGATTCATTGCTGCCTGCTGCTGTAGCTGTCGAATTCGCCCCTTAACTAAAGGGTCACCTTCTTGTTGTTTGAATTCATCTTTCACTTCTTGCTTGGTCATCTTCAATTTTTCTTTATGCGACCAAACCTGAAATGGAACATCTATTGCTGCAATTAATGCCAAAGCCAAGGATACAAAGACAAAAGACCAAATAACAATATCGATGCCATGCGCAATCGCTAATTGAATGGATTGAAAAGTTAACCCTAAGGTTTCTGGCAAAAAATAACTCAACACAATAAAAGCAACAACACCAACCAGAGTCACTTTTGCTATAGATTTTATAAGTTCAACCAAAGATTGAACCGAAAACATTCTTTTCAATCCTGCTATAGGGTTCATTTTACTGAGCTTAGGAGTAATAGGTTCCCATGAAAAATTCAATCCACCGAGCGCAATACTACCAACAATACCAGCAACCGCTAATACACTCATTAACAAAACCATAGAGTCCATCATGGCAACGATAGATTCATACAAATGAAAAACCATTCGACTTAAATCAAAAATATCTTTACGTTCGATAATAAAATTGAAGTCGAACAGTACGGCTAAATCCCGAACCAATAACGTTCCCGTTCCATAAATAGTTACTGCAGCCACAATTAATAAAAGGGCTGAGCTTAGATCTTTAGAACGGGGCAAATTACCTTTATCACGGGCATCCTGAAGTTTCTTACTACTGGCGCCTTCGGTTTTTTCACTACCGTCTTCATTTTCAGCCATCTAATTGAATCCCCCACGTCACTTTCATCCAATCGATCATTTCTCTGAAAAACAGTGTATATATGTCTAAAAAGTCTTCCAACATAACCCAGAAAAAGAAAAGAGAAAACAACATAATAATAGGAAAACCAAGCGCAAAGATATTTAATTGAGGGGAAGCTTTAGCCACCACCCCAAAAGACAAGTTAATAACTAACACAGCAATCCCTAAAGGAAGCACAATTAATAAGGCTTTTTCAAACATCCAGCCACCTAAAAGGACTAATTGCCAATACCTTTGACTATCAAAACCGCCACCTATTGGCCAATATTCAAAACTTTCAGCCAAATACTCAATCATAACTAAATGGCCATCCGTACCAAGAAAGGCCAGCGCAACCATAGATAGGTAATACTGCCCCAAAGTAGCAACCGAAATGCCATTTGCAGGGTCATTAGACATTGCAAAACCAAGACCCGCCTTCATGGCTGCCAACTGACCAGCCAGAGAAAACAATTGAAATAAAATAGTAACGGCAAAGCCAAGCACAAAACCAATCACCAATTGTTCAGCAATCAAAACAATATAAGCCGGTGAAATTGGATCATGCTCAGGAATATAAACAACTGGAGTTACAATAATAGCAATAACAAAAGAAAGGCTAATTCGTACACGTGTATTAACCAAGCGACTACCAAATAAAGGCAGAGCCATAAAAAAGGCGCCGATACGAAAAAAAGGCAAGAGAAAGCTAATGGTGAGATTTAATAATTGATCAGGATCCAGATCTAAAAGCATCAGCCAATTATCATTGGAATATTAATAAATAAAGACGTCGTAAAATCCATTAATTTTGTCAAAATCCATGGACCCAACTGCATAATAACCAAAATCGTGACAATTAATCGCGGTAAAAAAGAAAGGGTTTGTTCATTAATCTGTGTCGCAGCTTGAAAAACACTCACAATTAAACCGACTAATAAACTGGGCACCATGACAGCCCCCACAATCAAAACAATAAGGTAAAACCCTTGTCCATATAAATCCAACACCACTTGAGGATTCATAGCTAAATTCCAAAACTTGCCGCTAATGTCCCCATTATCATAGCCCAACCATCAACCATGACAAAGAGCATAATTTTAAAAGGCAAAGAAATAATAACGGGAGACAACATCATCATACCCATCGCCATCAAAACACTAGCAACGACCATATCGACAATCAAAAAAGGAATAAAGATCATAAAACCAATTTGAAACGCCGTTTTCAATTCACTCGTCACAAAAGCGGGCATAAGAATAGTAAAAGGCAAGGTTTCCATGGATTCAATCGTACCTTCACGCCCAGCTAATTTTACAAACAATGAGATATCATCTTCTCGAGTTTGCGCGAGCATAAAGTCTCTCATCGGCGTTGCAGCAGCTTCAACAGCCTGAACTGATGTAAGTTCCTCATTCAAGTAAGGCTGCAGTGCCACCTCGTTCACTTTATTTAATGTTGGCGTCATAATAAACAGAGTCAAAAACAAAGCCATGCCAAGCATAATTTGATTAGAGGGTGTTTGCTGTAAACCAATCGCCTGTCTTAATATAGCCAGCACAACAATTATGCGAGTAAAAGAGGTCATCATCATCAATGCAGCAGGCAAAAGCGTTAATGCCGTCATTATGAATAAGATTTGCAGCGACACAGTATAGTCTTGGCTACCATCAGCATTGGTAACCACAGTCACGGCCGGAAGACCTGCGGCTTCACCCCAAGACAAGCTTGGTAAAAATAACACTAAGAAAAGTAAAAAACGCATCACTGAGAACTCTCTTTATCATCAAGATCGCTTATAGATTCACGACCAACTTCATCCATAACAGAAGCAAAGCTCTCTTTATTTGCTGGAAAACTCTTCAAGTGCGAAATAGTGTGAGCTGTTACACCAATCAACATACGCTCACCTTCAACCTCAACAAGCATCAATTTTTCTTTAGCACCTAAAGATTGAACATTCGCTATTTTAATTTCCGACTGCCCCAACTTCATTTGTGCCAGTTGAAAGCGCTTCATAAGCCACAAGCAAGCAGGGATAAAAAGTACAATAAAAATAAGTGAAAGGACAACCTTCCAAATAGAAGCAGCCGTTGGCGCACTTTGTATTTCAGCGGAATAAAGATGGGGAGCAACCATCAACATAATGGTTGCGAAATATCGACTACGATAGAAATCAATCAATTGGCGTTACTACTTAAGACGTTTAATACGCTCACTAGGACTCACAACATCCGTTAAACGAATGCCATACTTGTCATTAACCACAACCACTTCGCCGTGGGCAATCAAAGTGCCATTTACCAACACATCCAAAGGCTCACCGGCAAAACGATCCAGCTCTACAACAGAGCCTTGTGTTAGCTGCATCAAGTTACGAATCGCAATCTCAGTGTTACCAAGCTCCATAGAGAGAACAACAGGAATGTCCATGATAAGATCTAAGTCAGATCCCACACCACCACTAGGAACAGCAGGATTAGTGAGTGTTTCTAACTTAACCGGCTCGACCTGCTCAGTCATCGCCGCAGCCCACTCATCCTCAATACCTTCACTCTCTTCGGTTTCACCGGCCTCAGACATGGCTGCAGCCCATTCGTCTGCTAAGCCTTCGTCCATACCTTCTTGATCTGGAGACTGTTCTTCTGCCATGCTATTTAGTTACCTTATTCGTTTTCAAATTTTCTTCTACTTGCACAGAATAATATTCATTACTCACGCCCAACTTACCTTTAAATGTTGGAACATTATTCGCTCTTACCGTAACAAATTCAGGCATTTCAATTGGAATCACATCACCAACCTTGAACTTCATCACTTCACCAAGAGAGATTTTTCTGTTTGCAACATTCACCGCTAATTTAACGTCAATGTCTTTAACATCCTGTTCTAGAGATTTCCCCCAACGATCATCTTTCTCATCGATATCACTCTGCACACCCGCATCAAGTAGTTCACGCACAGGCTCAATCATAGAATATGGCAAAGTAATATGTAATTCACCGCCACCACCATCCAATTCGATATGAAACGTGGAGACAACAACCACTTCGCTTGGGCTCACTATGTTTGCCATCGCCGGGTTCACTTCAGAACTAATATACTCTAACTCCAAATCCAACACAGGAGCCCAAGCCTCAGTTAAGTCGACAAAAACCTGCTCCAGCATTAACTGCACAATTCGTATCTCAGTAGGAGTGAATTCACGCCCTTCGATTTTCGCGTGCCGTCCATCCCCACCAAAAAAGTTATCAACCAATTTGAACACTAACTTAGCATCCAAAATAAACAAAGCGGTACTTCTTAATGGCCTAAACTTAACCAAATTCAAACTCGTTGGCACATAAAGAGTATGAACGTATTCACCAAACTTCATTACCTGAAGACCACCAGACGACACATCAGCAGTACGGCGGAGCATATTAAACAAACTAATACGAGTATAACGAGCAAAACGCTCGTTAATCATTTCCAGCGTAGGCATACGCCCACGAACGATACGCTCTTGGCTCGTTATATCATAAGAGGCGACGCCATTGGCGTCCCTATTGTCGTCTTCTGCAGGCTTTTCATCAGCACCATGTAAAAGTGCATCGATCTCGTCCTGTGATAACAGATCTTGAGCGGACATAATTAACTACTGCATCACAAAGTTAGTAAATAACACACTATCAATACCACCTTCACCAGTTTCCTGTTCAAGTATCTTATTAATAGCATCAACTGAAGCCTGCTTCAAAGCCTGCTTCCCTTCGTCAGTCTGCAAATTAGCAAAAGATTGACTCGAAAACAGTAAAACCAAGCTATTACGAATCAAAGGCATATGAAGTGTTACCGAGTTAATCGGCTCCATATCTTTAGATTTCACTGTTAAACTTAGCTGCAAATAACGTTGTTTACCATCAACAATAAAATCGACAGTAAAAGCAGGATCAAACTCAAAATATACAGATGGCGTATATTCTTCTACAGAATCAATATCGTCGCCACTAAAGAAAAAATAGTAGACACCACCTGCAACAGCCCCTAGCAACACCAATGCAAGAGCGATAATAATAATGAGCTTTTTCTTACCACCTGACGCTCCACTGTCACCACCGATATCTAAATCGTCATCTGCCATGTTATAAAACCTTTAGGTATAAGTTTTTTATAGAACGATCATTACGTTCTTATTTTTTCAACAATATTGCTATTCTACAAAGAATCTAGGATTGCACCACTAATTTCTCAATTTTAAGCGTAGTAATCTACACCCGTTGCAGATACATAAGACATATTATTGGTAATCAGCTCATCGTCCAACTCATCTTGGGAATCAAAAGAAGAGCCTCGACCCGAGTTATTTTCTTGAGACAGCTGCTCTTGTGCTCCAGAAGCATCTCGTTGAGAAACATCAACATCCGCTCGACTTAAATCCATACCTTGCTGAGCCAACATTTCTCTTAATCGCCCCATTTGCCCTTCTAGCAAATCGCGAGCCTGAGGAGTCGCCGCTACAAAACTAATCTGAGTATTCGAGTCACTATCAACCGAAACCTTTACTGTTAAGCTACCCAGCTCAGGCGGATCTAAGCGAATGTGAGCCATATGCCCACCATCACGAGCTACCCAAGCTACTTTTTGACTCATTTCCGTTGCCCAACCAGGATGATTTGGTGGCAAGCTCATTGTCATGTTTGCAGGTTGATTGGCTGCTGGCGCTCCAGTAGCCAATCCAGCACCTAATGCCGAGCGGGTAATGGCACCAGACTGAACAGAGCTATTAAATCCACCCGCAACATCCTCATCAATGGACTTACCATCCATTTGAGCGGACATTCTACCCATGAGCAATTCCAGCTCTTTTTTACGAAGCTCAATAGGCTCATCTGCCAATAAAGCGTCTTCCATTCCTACCATGTCAACTTCATCCAAGTTCAACCCTTCAATTGCTTCTGAAGAAAGCCCGTCTAGATTTAATCCAGCAATTTGTGTCTCAGCTCGACCATTTCTATTCATTGAATTAGCTAACAACGCAGCACTTACAGCATCGGTTACTTTTGATGTTTCTAATGATGCACCTTCAACATCAGTATTCAGAGGAGCATTTTTTGAGTTTGAAGTATTCATCTGAGATAACACCCAAGATAACTCATCATTAGCACTAAGCTCTACTGCTTCTTCAGGTATATTATTAAACGAAGAATTCAGAGGAACCACACCCTCTCCACCTAATAACTGAGCCTCACTATTCACCCCTTCAAAATCAGTTGGCTCGACACCTTTAAGATTCAAAGCAGACATATATGTCAATGCTGTTTCTGCTTCACCAGAAAGAGCAAGATTTGAATTTTCGCTTTTAATAACATGAGAGAGGTTTTCTCCAGAAACGTCAACTTCCTTGCTCGTCAAGGCAACCATCAAATCATTAGAGTCGATGATTCCAGCCACTTTGGCCATTTGCTCAGACTCAACCGAAGTATCTAACTCCTGCGCAGCCACACTTTTCATATCGAAAGGCGATTGAGTATCAGCAGCCACACCTTTCATATCAAAAGGCAATTGAGCATCAACAGCCACACCCTCCATATCAAAAGGCAATTGGGCATCAGCTCCATCACTTATAAATACTTTCTCGGTCGAACTTTGTACATCTATATCTGCAGCACTCAATTCAGATACAGCACTTAAATTCAAACTCTCTTCATTGAGTACATCAAGGCTCTCCGCAATAGACGTCGATGCACTTTCTATTGGAAACACACGACCAGATAAAATAGCTTGTTTTACAGCCAAGTCATCAATCGCTTCTGAAGCCGCATCTTTTAAAAGTGGCGTCTGTGATTCTGATGTATTTTTTCCAGAATGTAACAACGAGTCTTCAGTCAGCTCGATTAACCCAGAGGTGGAACTGGCATTCAAATTCGATGAAGTATTTTCAACAGAGACGCTTTCACCCACATAAGAAGAAGCGGAGTACTTAAAAGGTAGAGCATTTTTTGGTGATTGATCGCCATGGAGCTGCAAAACATTGCCGCTTTTATCAACCGCCAGCTTAATCTCGTCTTCAGCGTTCACATCTGTAGTATTCGTTTTTTGGGCAAGAGCGCTTGAGTCTACATCACCTTCTTTTGTGGTTTCTATATCAGCCAGAGAGGAGTCAACCGAAGACTCTGTAACCAAGGCTTTACCACTATTTTCTGGCGTATCAACGTCAGAGTTTACGGGCTTTATTGCAGTATCTAATACAGATTTAGCGTCCTCTAAACTATCCTGAAACGCCACTCCACTTTCGGTAGGCGATAAAGAAGACTTAGAAGCCTTAACAGGTGCATTTGAAGCTAATGATAATACTGAATTTGAGTCTGTGCGCATAATTTCCTCCAACGATACAGGTCATTATGCAATAGAGGGGCCAATCTTATATTTTAATCAACATTCCAGTGATAATGAGCCGCCACAGCACTCCCACCTTTAGTAAATTCAACTTTATAACAGAGCTGATCCAATAATGCTAAACCACGATTATAAAGTAGCTCTGTATCCGAAATATTATGCTTTATGTTTGCAAAGTCAAAACCGTCTCCACTGTCTTCAACATACAAAACAAGTGTGCGATTACTGTCATCGGACGAGACCTTAACTGAAATCTTCACGTACCCTTCTGACAAACTAGCAAGGTTCCGCTCTCTTTCTTCGTAATAACAAGCAAAACCATCAGACGAGTCCTTTTTATGCGATTTCAGCTGAAGCACACCATGCTCAAGCGCATTTGAATACAACTCAGAAAGAATCATAAATATCTGACTTGAAAAATTGCTTAGACCAGGAACGGTGGTGATAATTTGTAAGACATAAGGCAAAGGGTCTGTATTTCGAAGCGAGTCCGCATTTAATACATACTCAAAAGAAAAATCCGCGGGAGCTTCATGGTGACTTTTTGGCAAGCTTTGCTTAGGCGAACTCACTCCGATATTAGAATCTAAGCGCACACCCAAACATGAAATATCATCATGAGGATTTTCTAAAACTTTCTCTTTTTGTAACTGTTCCATAAGCCACTCAACCGAATAGGAAGCTTCAATGTCTCCTGCATAAAGAGGCTCAAGTATAGATTGAAAAAACATATTCCCTGAAGAATCAGCGGCTTCATAAACACCATCAGAAAACGCGATCAGCCGATCTCCCGTCACAAAAGAAATCGGATCTATTTGACATTCAAAAGCATCTGGCGACAAAACACCTAATGGCAAATTATTCGACGCTAAGCGGATAGGCCTTCTAGCACGCTGAGAAAAAAACAGTAAATCAGGCAAACCGCCATTCCATACCTCAATACTGCTATTGTTCACTTGAATATCGATAAAAGCAGCACTACAAAACATATTCGAAGGCAAGATTTTTTTAAGGCGAGCATTGATTTCTGGAATAATCTGCCTCATCAAAAATCCTTTTTTTGTCCAATCGAAAAAGATATCCGCTAAGGGCAACGCACCAATAGCCGCTGAAAGGCCGTGACCTGCAAAATCTCCTAATAAAAGATGCATTCCACCATTGGGCTTATAAGCCGCCAAAATCACGTCACCATTAAAAGTGTCAGAACCATAATGAATAGTAGATAAAGCTGAATCTTTCAGGCAGTTTGAATTGGTTATGTTTTCATATACTACTTTTGCAATTTCTTGATCTTCTAGTAAGCGGGCATTATATGAGGCGACCTGATCTCTCTGCTCTGCTAATGTTTTTTGAGTGACCAAAAGGCGAACTATGGCATTGAGCTTCGCTGTAATTAAAGCAGGCTTGTAAGGCTTGGATATGAAATCGGTTCCACCAATATTTAAACAATTTGATAGCATCATAATATCAGTTACGCCAGACAAAAAAATAATAGGAACAAACACATCACCAGCGATAGACTGTATTTCTAACGCCGCTTCCCAACCATTTTTGTTTGGCATTTCAACATCTAAACAAACCAATTGAATTGATAAAGGGTCGAACTTATCTATGGCATCTCGACCATTCGTTGCCAGCACAACGTTATGCCCGAGCTGGCTTAGTATTGACTCTAAGAGAACCAAATCTGAAGGATTGTCATCAGCAACTAATATTGTTAATACTTGTTTCACAAAAACCTACTACAAAGCACGACAAACTCAAGAAATCTCAAACAGTCGATGAAAATTAGCGATCGTCAATATCTCTACGACCGCACTATTTCCGTGGGTGAGCTTAACCACCGAAGAAGCCCCTCCGGCATAATCTCTGAGTAACAACAACATACCTAATGCAGAGCTATCGAGGTACATAACCTCTGATAAGTTTACTTCATAAGAGTTCGCGACTTTGGTAGAAGTAAACGCATCCTTAAACATTTTATGGCAACTGTAATCAAAGCGACCTTTTACTTTTATGGTCAAGCATTCAGACTGATTATCAAAAAAACTTTCAACCATTCATTTTCCCTCACTTCAGAGCTTGTCCCAATCATTATCACTAGACTGCTCTATTAACTTATTCTCAGGCGTATCAAATGATGCTGTTTTCGCCATTAATCCATGAATTTTTTCGACAATCTCATTGATAGACTCTCTTGCTCTATCCAACCTTGCTACACCAACACTGCGATCCGCTTCCAACAAAGACAAAGTTGAAGCCGCCATAGTTTTCATACCTTCCATTTGGTTTTGAACAAGACTAATGTCATGCTCCAAATCCACTGCGAATCGACGGCGAATATTCTCAGCTTCCCCTTCTGTCGCAGATAAACTGGTTAAAACACCTGCACGAACTTCATTAAGACAACGATCCACATCGGCAAGCAAGAAAACATCAGAAGATAAGTCTTTCTCCACTAAAGATAAGCGCTGCAAAACAAGTTCATAACCCAATATTAATGAATCTCTAACCTGCTCAGACAACCATGCCATATCGTTCAGCTCAATTTGAATGCCTTCAATTTCCAGGCTATTCACTTCACCATTTTGCGCAATTTCTTGTGATGCGACCTTTTGATTGTCGTCTTCTGAGTGGTGTAATAATGAGTCCGTTGAACGGTCAGTCTCACTTGTCACCAAACCATTGTTATTGGTTTCTTTGTCAATTAGGGATGCTATTTGTTGTAGTTTAGTAATCTTTTCAAAGGTATTTGTTTGATCTGCTGCTGAACTTGTCACCTCTAAAAGATCCACAACTCTACGCCGAATAATCTCCAGTGACACGGCAAAACTGGCATAAGGAGAATCCATTCTTAGCAGGCGAACAGGAATATCCCAGACATCTTGCGCCATTAATTTCAGACTATTATGCAAAACTTGCAATTCAGCGAGTTCGGATTTTAGCGAAAGAGAAACCAAATACTGAACAGCATCACTAACCCCTTCGACACACTCAGACTCAGATTCAAATCGATGAACCGATAAGGCATAAACGCCATCAGACAACTTCAAATCGACACTCTCTTTTGAGGTGAGCAAGACATCAGCCACACTTTCCCCAATAGGGCTATCTAAACCTGCATCTATTTGAAATGTAGACTCAAGAATGGCTGTGTTATCTCGCCACAACCTCTCTGCACCAGCACTCAACCATGCAATATCTCCCTCTCTATCAATCACAAAGAAAGGATCTTCCACTTTTGACAACGCTAAAGTAATCAATTTCAGTTTCTTATCTTGCGCCTTCAAATCAAAATATTGAGAAGCCAATTCATTATCAATCAGATGCTCAAGGTCTGTGAATTCATCTACTTGGTTCCTTACTGGAATATTGGTCACATGACAGTGTTCATGGTGATCTAAAATGTAATGTAAATTAGAAAAGCCTGAACTTAATCGCCTATTAAACTTCGCCACCATCACAATAATAAACAGCGCGATAAACAACGAAATGGCAATCGGCCCCCACATTAACTGCTGTAGAAAAAGGTCTCGTTCGTAATCCGCAGCCACTTTTAAGCTCAACAAATGCTCTTCAAGTTGCTCCAATACTTCGAGTGATGCATAAACAGCGACTCGGTCATCACGGGTTAATGACACATCATTCAAACTCTCTTGCGTCACTCTACTCAGCAACGCAGTAGACTGAGAAACATCTATCATGGAAAGTGAAGCGTAATGACCGAGACTTTGCTCAATCAATTTATATTCTTCCGATAAGATCCCCTGCAATTGTTCCGGTTCTTGACCATTTTTTTCTACGCCATATTCCCGCTTATCATCAATCAAAAGCCATTCGAGCCACTTTTCTTCAGCACTGTGCACTAAACTGATAAAATCATTAAGATGCTTCTGCTTTATGTTTTGTTTTTCCAAATTCATATTCATCAGCACATACAAACCAGCAAATGCCACCAATAAAACAAACAAGAGAAAAACAGCACTTTTTTGTACACTGCTCGTAAGCTCTTTCCTTGGAATACCTGAAGGTAAAATAGGTTGTGTATTCATAGTTAATCATCACTTCCAAAAGACAACGACGATGACCAAAAGCCATCAACAAAAGACAAAAAATTCGTTCTATCTATTAAAATAGAGCCACTTTCCCATAAAGCAGTAGTCTGATCGTACTGTAATTCAGTTGAATCTAAAGACTTATAAAAGTCTTGACGCATAACCTCACTTGGTAACTCCGCTTTCCAATCACAGGCATCAAAAGGCAATACCAACGTATTTCCTGCCCACTCTAATATTACTGAAAACACAGGATCTTTTTCGACAAACTGCGTCTTATTTGCGAAACGATTAATGAGCACAACACGATCAAAGCAACGTCCATCATGCACGATAAAAGGCGGTAAAACACTACCATCCACGTTAGAGCTTTCATAAGGTTGTTGATAGGCCAAAACCGAAAACATAAGGCTGGCGTCTATCCAAAAAAACCTCCCACACACTTGCCCTAAGTAATAACCTTTCTTCACAGTACATTCCGGCACTTTATCAAAAGTAAAATACACTGCCTCTGGTAACCTTTCTAACTTTACCAACCAAGGCTCTAGTAAAGGTTTACCATCTCGATCAAGCCAAATATTTTTTGCCCACAGCCTTGGTGTTGTCATTTTAGAACAAACCGCTTCCACCTCTTTTATGGATAAAAAAGGTAATGCAAAATGCTCTCCAAGTTGCTCGATAATTAAAACATCAATCAATGGCTTATCCTGAAAAAGCGTGTTTTTCATCGTGGGAGCTTCAATACCACAGAGGACAACTTGGGCCTGAATTTCTTCATTGACTTGAAACCAAATACTGTCATCCACAAGCGTTGTGTTATCCAACGTCATCTGTCGACAGCCCACGCATTCAGTTTTATCGAAAACAAGCTTACCGGCAGATGTTTCAATCTCGTACAGAAAATAAGACAACACATCTTGACCTAATCTCTCAACATAAGACACGCTGGATAAGCCTTCTTGCGCAATAAGTCCGGTGTGAAAAAAGCCACCATGACGGACAGGGGAATACACTGAAAGCAATTCTGCTTCTACACCTTCATTCAAGTACGCGACATCAGAAGGAACAGCAACAACAACAACAACAACAACAACAACATCAACACCAACGGTAACAACAACAACAACAACAACAACGACAACAACAACAATAGCCAACAACAACAACGAAGAGCACAACAAGCACAACAAACACAACAAGCACAACAAGCACAGCAACAACAACAACAACAGCAACAACATCGACAACAACAACACCAACACCAACACCAACACCAACACCAACACCAACACCAACACCAACACCAACACTAACACCAACACCAACACCAACACCAACACCAACACCAACACCAACACCATCACCAACAGTAACACTACTAATACACCAACACACCAACACACAAACACTAACACCAACACCAACAACATCACCAACACTACCACCAACCACCAACCACGCCAACCACAACACCAACTACCTCCTCCCTGCGGAAAGGTGCCATTCGTTCTTATACGGCATTCATCATTGACTACACTTGCGAGGGGTGAACAAAATATCGTCAGTATAGAGTGATGGGTGTCGGCCAGTCATCGTTTCAGCGCGTAACGTAACACTCGTAATATTGACGACGCCTTGGCACCGAAGAACGAGACCTCCGCGTTGTTGATTGATGCAATGAATCAGAGCGTGTAAATGGGGTCACCGGGGTCGAATGTACTGAAGGGCTGTGGACTGCGATCTTCATTGACAGCGGCCCCTCTTCTGAGCGCGCTCACTGCCATAATAATAACGATAATCACTATTATTAAAATTTTACACAATATTAGACTATCCTTCTACTACTGCTGCTA
>CALLIL010000110.1 GCA_938009755.1 uncultured Marinomonas sp. | reverse complement strand
TTGAGTGATTGACTGAGTGGTTACTGGTGGTGCAGTAAACTCGATCCACTTAATATACAGAACAACACTAACTGCCATTAAGGCCATAAATAAAAATGGGCGCTGATTTTCCATAGTTGTTTCCGTTAGGTCTTTTCTTGTATGTCGAGCGAGTTGTTTTTAGGGTAGGTAATTTGAGGCTCGCTAACTGGTGGCGAAACTGGATCAAAGCCATGACCACCCCAAGGGTGGCAACGACAAATTCGCTTTGCAGTCATCGTTGTTGCTGTCAAAACATCATGCTGATCAAGTGCTTGTTTGGCGTATTCAGAACACGTTGGTGTAAAACGACAGCGAGCACCCAACCACGGGCTAACCACCATATGATAAATACTAATAAATAGTTTTAGGATTTTAGCCACGTGATTCGTTCTAAATTATTACCGTTCGCAATGTATATTTAGCTAGTTTGATTCTGACTGGTTTGCCAAATGCCATCGTTGCCACTTTAGTATTTTCGACCAAAGTTGTTCGAGACTTTCAAGGCGTTCTTTGTCGCTTACTTTAGCGCTGCTGGGTTTTGCTGAAATCACCAAATCTGCGTCCAACAATCGCTCTGAGCGATGTCGATAAAACTCTTTAATTTGGCGTTTTATTCGATTACGAATGACGGCCTGTTTGGCAACTTTTTTTGAGACAGTCACACCCAGTCTAGAAGTCAGTTTATCGTCCGGAGAGTGGGCCAAAACATTAAAGGTGAAATGTTGGCTGCCTCCCCATTGTTTGCTTTGATAAACTTGGCTAAACTCTTTGCTTGCTCTTAAACGTTTATCGCGAGATAAAAAATTACCAGACGTATTTGTATCAACGCTTTTGGTATGACTCAATGTCTCTTTTATCGTTTGCCAAATATAATATTGTTATTAATAAACCAAACAGATAATTAAGTTTATTAAGCAGTTAAAACCGCACGGCCTTTGGCTCGGCGAGCATTAATAATTGCACGACCACTTTTTGTGCGCATTCGAGCACGAAAACCGTGTGTACGCTTGCGTTTAATTTGGCTTGGTTGAAAGGTGCGTTTCATTGTTAATTACCTGTTATATATACTGATATTTATATGACAAAAACGTTTTTGTCTCTGTTGTAAGTATTTAATGATGGATGTTTAAATCTAATCATTAAAATGGGGTGCAAAGGTACTGATTTTGTTGAGCTGAGTCAACCAATTAAAGCAAATCTTTAATGCTTTTGCTTGTTTCTTGATGTCTTGTTTATATGCCCTTGAGAGTTTATTTTGTCTTACTTTTTATATTTTTTCGGTCGGAGTTTCTGCTGATTAGAATTGATTAACAAAAAAGCGTCAAAAGTGTTTTCAAAAAGCAGCAAGCAACGGTATATTGTCTGGCCGTAGTTTTTACTACAAAGATGTTCGCTATTAGAAACACAACTGTCTAATAGCAAAACCTAATCGCAAAGTTGTTCAAAAAACAGTGAGTGTTATTTTGGAAAATCAAGTCCTGTGGGACAAGTGTTTAAAGAAACTAGAAGACGAAATCGATCAACACGATTTCAATATGTGGGTGCGCCCTCTAAACGCTATTAATGATGCGAATGCTTTTGTCTTATATGCACCTAATCGGTTTGTTAAAGACTGGTTAAGCGATAATTTATTACAACAATTAGAAAGTGCGATAAATCATTTTAGTGGTGAAAATAAACCAATCTCAATTGAACTAAATAATTCTCACTCGGTTGTTAGTGATGACGCGTCAAACGGTGCACCTGCTGATCCCTCAAATCAAGACCTTGCACCATTGTCTAATGGGACTAAACAATTTAGTACCAATGCGCTTAATAGTGTCTTTACCTTTGAACACCATATTGAAGGAAAGTCGAACCAAATTGCCAGAGCCGCTACCAAACAAGTTAGCGAAAACCCAGGTTCTGCCTATAATCCTTTATTTATTTACGGTGGCGTCGGCTTAGGAAAAACGCATCTAATGCATGCCGCCGGTAATTTAATCAATAATAATAATCCGGGTGCACGGGTTGCTTATGTGCATTCTGAACGTTTTGTTTCTGACATGGTTAAGTCAATTTCAAATAACGATATGGACAAGTTTAAAAAATATTATCGTTCATTAGACGCGTTATTGATCGATGATATCCAGTTTTTCGCGGGCAAAAGCCAATCTCAAGAAGAGTTTTTTCATACCTTCAACACATTACTAGAAACAGGCAGCCAAATCATACTTACTAGCGACAAATATCCTAAGGAAATCAATAACTTACAAGAAAGGCTAACTTCTCGTTTTGAAAGTGGTTTAACTGTAAGGATTGATCCACCAGAGCTAGAAACACGCGTTGCGATTTTAAAAAATAAAGCTCGAAAAAATAATATTGAACTTAACGATGATGTTGCCTTTTTGGTTGCTAGAAAGATACGCTCTAATGTTCGTGAGTTAGAAGGCGCATTGCATCGTCTGGTTGCTAGCTCTCGTTTCACTAATAGAGAAATTGATGTCGATCTTGCAAAAGATACCTTACAAGATTTAACTCTATTTCAAGAACGAAAAATATCGATAGAAAATATTCAGAAAACCGTTGCCGATTATTACAGCATTCGTGTGTCTGATTTAAAATCAAAAAGGCGAAATAGGCAAATAGCACGGCCCCGACAAGTCGCGATGGCATTAGCTAAAGATTTAACCAATTTAAGTTTGCCTGACATTGGTGATGCATTTGGTGGCCGCGATCACACGACCGTAATCCATGCATGTAAGAAAGTAGATGAGTTAACAAAAACAGATGCAAAAATTAATGATGACTTTTTAAGTCTGCAAAAGATTTTATCTGTTTAATCACGCTTGTGGATAACTTCGGTATAAATACGGTATTATTTAAGAGTAACTTTTATCCACAAACTACTAACACTTTATAGCGACATACGAGCCTTGTTACTAACACCATTAAAAGCATGTAAGTCATTGATTTTTATTGGTATTTAATGCTTCTACGAGTTATCAACCAGACTAATAACAGCAATAATAAATTAGATATAAACGAATATGAATATTAATATACTTAAGGAAACTTTAGAACAACCTCTATCTCAAATTGTTGGCGTTGTCGAAAAAAGACAAACATTACCAATCTTAGGTAATGTTTACTTAGATTTAGCAGACAATAAGTTAACCTTAGTAGGTTCTGATTTAGAAACTGAAATAACAACAAGAATTGATAATGTTTCTGGTAGTGATGGAAAAACAACTGTATCGGCTAGAAAGCTATTTGATATATGTCGTTCTTTACCGGCAGAATCAAATTTATCATTAGTTGTCGAAGACGATAATAAAATGCTAGTAAAAGCAGGTAAAAGTCGTTTTACTTTACAAACCTTGAATGCGGTTGACTTTCCTAGATTAGAAGAGACTAATTGGAAACAAGAGTTAGTTTTATCTCAAAAACAATTAAGCCAGTTGCTAACCAAAACGTCGTTTTCAATGGCACAGCAGGATGTTAGATATTTTTTAAACGGTTTGTTAATAGAAATCCGTAATGATCAAATACTTTCGGTTGCGACGGACGGTCATCGTTTAGCTAAGACACAATTATCAGTCAGTAATCCAAGTATAGATTTAGTGCAAAGTATTGTGCCGCGAAAAGCCGTTCTTGAAATATCAAAATTTTTAGACGCTGGAAGTGATGACCCAGTAAACGTAAAACTAAATGCCAGTCACATTTTGATCGAATCTGGAAACTTTTTATTTATTTCTAAATTAATTGATGGTCGATTTCCTGATTATGAAAAAGTCATACCAGCCAATTTAGATAAGCATGTATTGATTGACCGAGCTAATTTAATAGATATTTTAAGCAGGGCAGCGATTTTAAGTAATGAAAAATTTCGAGGGGTTTCTTTGGCTGTTTCTCAGAATATGCTTAAAGTCGCTTCTCATAACCCAGATCAAGAGCATGCTACTGATGAAATGGAAGTTGAATATGCTGGCGATGATATTGAGATAGGTTTTAACGTTAACTATTTAATGGAAGCTCTTAAAGCTTGTGATTCAAAAACCATAGATTTAGGATTACTGGACCCCAATACTAGTTGTACCTTCCATGCTGCTGATAATGCTGAAACACTCTATTTAATTATGCCTATGCGCCTATAGATAAGATTTGCATCGCTCATTGTTCCACGTGGAACAATGACAAAAATTAACAGAATAAATAGCTATGTTTCACGTGGAACATAGCTATTTTTTTAGCTGATTCCGAATCTTGATTGAAGGGCTATTTCTAGTCAATCAAGGCATGAATATCCGTGCTCAAAGGGTGAAATTTTGCTATACTTTTGGAGTTAAATTTCAGCTCAATAAGGCGTAAAAATAATGAGTTACGATTCCAGTAGTATTCAAGTATTAAAAGGCTTAGATGCAGTTAGAAAGCGTCCAGGCATGTATATTGGTGACACTGATGATGGCAGTGGTTTACATCACATGGTGTTTGAGGTCGTTGATAACTCTATCGACGAAGCACTCGCAGGGCATTGTACAGGCGTCAATGTTGTTATTAACCAAGATAACTCAATATCTGTTTGGGATGATGGACGAGGAATTCCTGTTGGCATATTAGAAGACGAGGGAAAGTCTGCCGCAGAAGTGATTATGACGGTTTTACATGCTGGTGGGAAATTTGACTCTAACTCTTATAAAGTCTCTGGTGGACTGCACGGTGTTGGTGTATCAGTTGTAAATGCTTTGTCTGACTGGTTGAAGTTAGAAATTGATAGAGAAGGTAAATCATACTTTCAGGAATATCATTTAGGTGAACCCGTTGAAGATTTAAAACAAACCGGGAAAACTGATAAAACAGGTACAAAGATTACGTTTAAACCGAGCGCTGAAATATTCTCTATTACTGAATACTCTTACGACATATTAGCGAAACGATTACGAGAGCTATCTTTCTTAAACTCCGGTGTGCGCGTTGAGCTAACAGATGAGCGGTCTAAGAAACATGAAGTGTTTCAATATGAAGGTGGAATAACCGCTTTTGTTGAACATTTGAATAAAATGAAGACACCTTTGAACCAAGATATCATTTCGGTAATTGGAGAAAAAGACGGTGTAACAGTAGAAGTCGCATTGCAATGGAATGATTCTTATAAAGAAAATATCTTCTGTTATACCAACAATATTCCGCAAAGAGATGGCGGAGCACATTTGTCAGGTTTTAGAGGTGCATTAACCAGAACGTTAAACACTTATATTGATGAATCCGGTTTAGCTAAAAAAGAAAAAGTAAATGTGAGTGGCGATGATTCCAGAGAAGGCTTAACCGCAGTTTTATCGGTTAAAGTACCAGACCCAAAATTTTCTTCGCAAACCAAAGATAAGTTAGTTTCATCAGAGGTGAAAGGGGTCGTTGAATCGGTAATGAATGAAAAATTATCCGAATTCTTATTAGAAAACCCAGCAGATGCAAAACGCATTGCCGAAAAGATCGTAGATGCCGCCAGAGCGCGCGACGCTGCACGTAAAGCGAGAGAGATGACACGCAGGAAGGGCGCTCTCGATTTAGGCGGCTTACCTGGCAAATTAGCGGACTGCCAAGAAAAAGATCCTGCATTATCCGAAATATATTTAGTGGAGGGTGATTCTGCGGGAGGATCAGCGAAACAGGCACGTGATCGGAGCTTTCAAGCTATTTTGCCGCTTAAAGGTAAAATATTAAATGTGGAGAAAGCGCGTTTTGATAAGATGTTAACGTCTGATGAGATTACTATCTTAATCACCGCATTAGGCACAGGTATAGGTAAAGATGATTTTGATATTGAGAAGCTCAGATACCACCGAATTATTATTATGACGGATGCTGATGTGGATGGATCACATATTAGGACGCTATTATTGACTTTCTTTTATCGACAAATGCCAGAGCTTATTGAGCGTGGTTATATTTATATTGCGCAGCCACCTTTATATAAATTAGGCCAAGGAAAATCCCAACGTTATGTAAAAGATGATCTCGAGTTTGAAGCGTATTTATTAGAACTAGCCCTACAAAAAGCTGAAGTTATTAACAATAAAACAAATAATGTTGTTAGCGGAGATGATTTATCTAAGCTTTGCAGAGAGTATTTATCGGTGGAAAAAACCATTCATCGCTTAAGTATTGACTATGATCCAGTAGTATTAAAAGCGCTTATAGATAACTCTGTTGATGAAAATAGTTTAAATGATGAAGTAGTAAAAACCATTCAAGAAGGTTTAAATGAAAATGGTTATGAGTCTCCACACTACGAGTTAAATGTTATCCGAAATGGGTCTGTCGGACTAAAAATTTCTCGTCGATTACATGGTATGACATCAGAAACAGAATTTGGTAACCAGTTTTGGAGTTCTCCAGAATACACGTCAATCAAAAATCTAGCAGATAAATTAGAATCTACTTTGGGTGATCAAATCGTTGTTAAACGAGGAGAGAAAGAACTGGAGTGTAATGAATTTTCGCAAGCCTTAGATTGGTTAATGACGACAGCGAAGAAAGGAATAAATGTTCAACGCTATAAAGGTTTGGGTGAAATGAATCCAGACCAACTTTGGGAGACAACCATGGATCCTGAAGTAAGACGCCTTTTAAAAGTTGTTATCGAGGATGATGTTTCTTCTGATAACACATTTACAATTTTGATGGGTGACCAAGTTGAACCAAGAAGAGAATTCATAGAAAAAAACGCCTTCACAGTTAACAACCTAGATTTTTAGAAAACCAATAAAAAACAAAGGCTTAGGCCTGTTTTTAGCCGAAAAATGAAAAAATCAATCGCTGTGTCGCAAATCTTTTTTTAGAAGCAGCGACAGTAGTCGTGTTAAGTCATATAAAAGGGTTATTTCTTTCTAAGAAAACAGGTTGAGTTATGCTTGAATAGGACGGATGTCTCTAGGATCAGTAAGATTTTAATGTAAGGTTCTGGGCACCGATAAAACAAATTTTGGTATTGTTACTTCAAATTCATTTTGGGATTTAGATAACATAAAGTATCGACCTTCCATTGTTCCCATCTCTGTTTTTAATACAGCCCCACTTGAATAGGTATAACTTTCACCAGGCATAATAAACGGCTGTTCACCAACCACCCCGTCACCATAAATCTCTTCCGTTTTTAGGTTGGCATCTTTAATTACCCAATGCCGCGAAATTAATTGAAAAGGATCATCAGAAATATTTTCAATTGTAATTGTATATGCAAACACATAACGATCATTAAGAATATCAGACTGTTGTTCGACAAAGTCAGTCACAGTTGAAATTTTAGCTTTGTCATTCATGCTTACAGACTCATAGGTTGGGTACAATTATTATATTATTTTTCTTAATGGGTTTTAGCTTTGACGGCTTTTTCGGTATTTTAGCAAAAGTCATGTGGCGACCCCAAACACACCCGGTATCGAGTCCTAAATGGTTGCTTGTGTTATAAAAACCAAGCGCTGACCAGTGCCCAAAAATAACTCGATATTCAGAAAGAGAAGCGTTTTCAATATTAAACCACGGTATTCTATTTTTGCGTAATTTCCCAGAGTATCCAGACTCAGATAAGTTTAAACGACCATTAACTCCGCAGAAACGCATTCGCGTAAAGGCATTTAAAATGAATCGGTAGCGTTGCTGTTTGCGTAAACTTTTGTCCCAAATGTTAGGGTTATTACCATATACCTTTTTTAATAGCTTAATACAACTTTGTTCATCTTTAAGCAGTAATTCTACTTCGTTGGCACGCTTGGTTGCTTGTTTTAGATTCCACCATGGGTATATGCCTGCATGACAGAGCACATAACGTTGATTTTTGTTGACAATAACCAGGGGTTTTTGACGTAACCAATCAGCAATATCTTGTTTGTGTGAACAGCTTAAAATGTCATCAACTGAATCTAGGTGGCGTGGCTTTCTAATTTGATAAATCATAGAAAGGAGGTGGATGTCATGATTACCCAAAACTGTAACACATTGATTTTTAAGACTTTTAAGTAAGTTTACCACTTTTAAAGAGTCTGGCCCCCGATTGACTAAATCGCCAACACAAAGAAGCGTGTCTTTACTTTGATCAAAATTAATTTTATCCAGACCGCGTGCTAGCTCATTGTAGCAGCCTTGTATATCACCAACCGCGTAGGTCGTCATGCATGGCTCCGTCCTTGTTGTTAAAGATTGGACAACAGTTAAAAGTCAAAATCTTCTTCTTCTTTTTCAGGGGCTTGGCCATCATAAATTACATTCAGACGAGTTTCTTCATAAGCAGATTTTAAAAAGCTATACGGATCCAATTGTTGTTCCAAAAATCGTTCAGTTCCCAGTAGGGAAGCTCGAATATCAACAATACCTAATACGGTCAGTGACGTGCTCTGTGTAGTACTGCTGGTAATTTCCCGAGTAGGGTAAAACACATAATTATCGCTAACAAAACCAACGCCATCACGAAGGTTGGACGGCCCTAGGAACGGTAACATAAGATAAGGACCAGGTTTAACTCCCCAAGCAGCCAATGTTTGTCCGAAATCTTCTTTTGATTCCTCCACACCATAACGACTAGCAATATCAAAAAAGCCAATGACACCTAGAGTACTATTAACCACGAATCGATAAGAAGAACCTAAGGCCCGATCATATTTACCTTGGAGTAAATTGTTAAAGATGTTTAGTGGCTCACGGAAATTGCTTAAAAAGTTACTAATACCGCGTTTGGCAGGTGTTGGCAGAACCTTATCATAACCAGTTGCAACAGGTTTCAATAACACCTTATCGACACCGTAGTTAAATGAGTAAACTTTACGGTTGAAATTCTGAAAAGGATCGTTGCTTATTTGAGCATTTGGATCATCATTAATCGATAATGTTGTACAACCAGACAGCGCTACAACAAGCAAAATCGAACTACCCGTCATCCATAATTTAGTAAAGCGCATGTCTACCCCTAGAATCGAAAATTGGTTAATTAAAGAACCATTATAAACGCCTGTCGTGAAAACAAAAGTAAATAAAGTTTTAGGATTACTCGTTGCTTAATTGACGGGTTAGTAAAGCAGAAACCGCCATAGGAGCGGGTACGTTTTCATACAAAACAGCATAAACTTGTTCACAGATAGGCATTTCAATTGAGTGTTTTTTTGCAAGTCGAACAACTTCAGGTGTTGTTGTATAGCCTTCGACTTCTTGACCGATTTTTTCTAATGTCTCTTGCAAAGTTTGACCTCGACCCAAACCTAAACCTAAGCGACGATTCCTAGATTGGTCATCAGTGCAGGTTAACACTAAATCACCCATTCCAGCCAGTCCTTGAAAAGATTCTACTTTGGCTCCGAGCGCAACTCCAAGGCGAGCAATCTCAGCCAAACCGCGAGTAATAATTGCAGCACGGGAATTGGCGCCATAACCAAGTCCATCACTGATTCCCGCAGCGATTGCCATGACATTTTTGATCGCCCCACCTACTTGCACTCCAATGAAATCAGGGTTGGTATAAACACGCATATGGTCGCCCATAAAGAGTTCAGCAACATATCGGGCAATGTCATCTGTATCACCAGCAGAGGTCATGGCTGTGGGTAAATCTGCAGCAACTTCTTTTGAGAAACTCGGACCAGACACCATTGCTTTTTTTATGTCGACACCTAGCTCTTGAGTGACTACCTCACTCAATAAAACGGGTCCATCTTTATCAAAGCCCTTGGTAGCCCAAATGATCAATGCATTATTGCTGATATTAAGTTGTTTTAGTTTAATCAGCGTCTGTCGAAACGCATGACTTGGCGTTACTAATAAAAAGATGTCATGTTGTTTAACCGCGTCAGCTAAATTTGTCTGAACACAGAGGTTGTTAGGAAACTTAAAGCCACTCAAATATTGAACATTACTGCCAGCATCTTGCATGGCTTGACAATGTGACTCACGATGACCCCACAAGCTAACAGAATGGTTGTTTCGTGCTAATGCAAGCGCTAATGCGGTTCCCCAAGAACCTGCTCCTAATACAGCTATTTTGGTCTGTTTTGTCACTTTAGGAGAGTTTATACCATTAATGAGTGCTGGCCTGCTCTTGTTCTTCTTGTGCTTTTTTTGTTTGTTGCAATTTTGAGTGATACAGTGATTCGAAATTAATTGGTGATAGCAACAGTTGTGGAAAACCAGCCTTGCCGACTAAATCTGAAATTGCTTCTCGTGCAAAAGGCAGAAGAACGTTTGGGCAAGCAACTTCTAGAGCAAGCGGCATATCTGCTGTTGGAATGCCGACAATGTGAAAAACACCGGCCTGTTGAACTTCAGTTAAAAAAGCGGTTTTGTCTCCGATTTTAGAAGTCACAGTTACACCAAGAACAACTTCATAATAATTTTCTTGTTCAAGGGTAGTCGTTTTAATGGTGACTTCAATGCCAATTTCGGGCTTACCGTTTTCGCTTAAAAATATATTCGGAACATTTGGTGATTCAAATGACACATCTTTTAGATACATTTTACGAATATCAAAAGTAGTCGGGGATTTTTTTTCTTCTGCCATGATATGGGCCTGTGATTGTGATTAATTATAAATGTCTTGAGAGCTTAGCTCGCAGTGACAGGAAGGTTTTCTTTGGTCCAACTGATTAGCCCGCCACGCAAAATATGAACATCTTCAAAACCAAGTGCGATTAGCAACTTAGCAGCTTTAACGCTTTTGCTGCCAGCTTGGCAGACAATAATAGTGGTTTTGCTTTTGTGCTTGTGTAATTTTTTGTTTTCCGCGGTGATCTCATTAAGCGGATAGTTGATTGCATCGGGTATATGAGATCGAGCAAAATCACTGCTTTCATTAACGTCAATAATGACAGAGTTACCGTCACGTTGTAGTTGCGGAAGCTCTAAAGCAGAAACCATGTTTGCGCCTTTCACTCGACCCTGAATAAAGGACAAAATCAATAAATTCGCTATAACGACAAGTGCCGCAAACCAGAGAAGGTTTTGTGAAAAAAATTCTGAGAACATATTTTTTTATATTAAGTTGAAGGCTAGAAACAAGTTGTCCAAAGTCAGACACAAAGAGCTGTGATAAACTGTAGTGGAATTATACAGTACCTAATAAGTAATTAAAGAGAGAAGTACCAATCCAAGGTAGTCACAAGACATAAAAACCTGCTCAACCATGTCAATCATATATCAAAAATATTTTAAATCAGCTTTTGCGTTGATGATTTGTATTTCATTTGCTGTCGCTAAAGTAGCGCTCGCAAATGATGCCAGTGAATATCAAAAAAATGTTGACGCGATCGGTAAACAAATTGAAGAAATAAGTAAAAACCTGAATACCAATAAAGCCAAGTTAAAGACTCAGCAAGATCAACTGTTGGCTCTTGAACAGCAAATTTCGACCCTTGGAAAAGAGCTCCAAACAACGAACTCGAAAATCATTGAACAAAAAAAAGAAGGAGAAGACCTATTAACTCAAATCGAACAACTTGATGAACAGCAACAAGATGATTTAGAAGCTTTATCTAGCTTATTGGTAAGCCGCTATACGAACGGCAAAAGTAATTATATTAAGATGCTACTTAATCAAGAAAATCCATATGCGGTAGGTCGTTTAAACAATTACTATGAATATTTTGCCCAAGCAAGACAAGAAAAAATAACTATTATACGCGATCAATTGCAGCAATTATCGTCATTGCAAAATGAACATACAGCGTTGTTGGCAGAATTAGAGCAAACTCAGAGTCTTCAAAAAAAGCAACAGCTAGAGTTAGACCAAAGTAAACAAACAAGACAAGCCAACGTTGATAAACTCAGTACAGAAGTAACTACATCAACAGAAAAACTTGAGAAGTTGAAGCAAGATCGATCAAGATTAAACGCTCTAATTAAAGAAATCGCCTTACAAGCAGAACGTTTGCGAAAACTCGAAGAACAACGAATAGCAGAAGAAAAAAAACGTGCAGAAGAACAAGCCAAAAACAATCAGACGCCAGTTAAACCGGTGGTTAGAGAGTTGGTTGAGGGCGGTTTCATTAAACAACGAGGCCTGTTAAGTTATCCTGTTCAAGGTAATATCAAATATCAATATAATACGCGCTTGCCGGAATCGGGGATGCGTTCAGAAGGCGTATTTTTTGATACCAACGGTTCGGTTTCAGTTAATTCGATATTTCGCGGACGGGTTTTGTTCGCAGACTTTTTAAAAGGTTATGGTTTATTATTAATAATCGATCATGGTGATGATCATATTAGTCTGTATGGGCACAATGAGTTACTCTACAAAAAAGTTGGTGATGTTGTTGAAACTAATGAGTTGGTAGCAAAAACGGGCGTTACAGGCGGTTTAAAAAATCACGGTCTATATTTTGAAATACGAAATAACGCCACACCGATTGACCCAAGTAAGTGGGTCCAATGAGTAATATTAAATAGGTCTAAAAAGTTTAAAGGTTATTTATGCAAAGCAAGTTACACACCCTGTTTGGTTTTTTGGTCTGCTGTTTAGTAAGTAGCCATTCATTTGCTCAAACTGAAGAGTTATTACAAACGCCAGAAGAACCAGAGTCTGAGTTATTGCAGACTAATATAATTCCAAGCACGGAAACCCCTTTGCCATTGGAACAAATAAAAACATTTGCTGAAATATTTACCCGTATTAAACGCAACTATGTCGAAGAAGTGACTGACGAACAACTGCTGGAGTTTGCCGTTGAAGGAATGTTGTCAGGCTTGGACCCGCACTCTGTTTACTTAAGTGGCGAGAAATATGAAAACTTAAATGAAGGAACAACCGGGCGTTTCGGTGGTCTCGGAATGGAAGTAATGATGGAGGATGGTTTTATTAAAGTCATTGCGCCCATCGATGATACACCCGCAGCAAAAGCCGGCGTACAAACTGGCGATTTAATTATACGAATTGATGGTCAAACAGTCTCCGGTCTAAC
>CALLIL010000109.1 GCA_938009755.1 uncultured Marinomonas sp. | reverse complement strand
GGTGAGCACTTAAAGCTTGATTGGGATAACCAACCAGCTAATTTATTTAATGATGCTCAAACCATCTTTAGTTTTGAAACAGAGTTACTTCCAGAAACGGATACCCTGCGCGAATTACTAGAATTAATATCTATTGGGCATATAAGCGCGTTTAGAGAGGCACTTAAGGATTTAGAGCAAGAACAACCAAAACTTCGAAGTTTTATTGTTTATATGCAGCAATTAGTTACAAAAGTAGAGCTTGAGCTAATTAAAACGAATCTGAAGAGTGCTATTCAGGTTAATAAAGATCAAGATGGTAAAAACTTAACAGAGAAACAAGAGGCTACGTGAAAAACATCGTATTAGTTGTTGATGACTCACCCGAAACGATTGGCATGCTAAACGCAGTATTAGACGATGCGGGCATGATGGTGTTGGTTGCATTAGAAGGACAACAGGCGTTGTCTATTGCACAAAACATGAAGCCAGACATTATCCTATTGGACGCGATGATGCCTGGCATGAGCGGATTTGAGGTTTGCCAAACATTAAAAAAAGATGCTGAGCTGCATACGATTCCGGTGATTTTTATGACTGGTTTATCTGATACAGAGCATGTCGTTGAGGGTTTTGAAGTGGGTGGCGTGGATTACATTACCAAGCCCATTAATACAACCGAGTTACTCGCGAGAATGCAGGTTCATTTGAAAAATGCACGGCATGCAATCGACGCTCAGCTAGCATTGGATGAAGCCGGCCATTTTATTCTATGCGTCAATTCGCAGGGAATGATTACCTGGTCTACAGACTATGTGAACAAACTAATCGCTTCAACACCCGATGATAAAGATTGGCAGCATCAAGAACTACAACCTGTGTTGAAAGCGTGGTTAGACCACCAGCCAAGCTTAAATGACGCCCTTTCGATAAATACATCGACTCGTCAGTTACGGATATCTCTGCAGGCAAAGACTCAAAATGGTGAATACCTGCTTAAAGTTATGGATACCGATACAGCCAATGAAATTTCACTATTGCGATCAAAACTGGAATTAACTGGCCGAGAAGCAGAAGTTTTGTTGTGGATATCGAAAGCTAAAACCAATCGTGAGATTGCGCAAATATTGGAAGCCAGTCCGAGAACTATTAATAAACACAGTGAAAATATTTATAAACAATTAGGAGTGGATAATCGAACTGCAGCAGCATCGAAAGCGCTGAATGTACTTGACTAAAATTTAATATAATCTAATTCGAAAAAAGTTATATTCGAAAAAAAAGCGGCGATGAGAAACTCATCACCGCTTTTTTAGCAAAAATATGCAAAAAAGAACTTCTAATTATTAGAATGCCTTTTTAACTTTAATTCCATAACTCGCTGGCGCATTTCGGTAGCCAAAATAACCACCAGTACCAGCAGGCGTTGGAAAACCAGTTGTCGTTGTAGCATGATCAGTTACATTACGACCCCAGATTGCAACACCTAAACCACTATTAGTCTCAACCCCTGCACTGAGATTCAGGTTTTTAAATTCCTCTCTTGAAATATCGGCAGGCACGTTATCATTCGTAGGAATGTCATCATCGTACTGGTAATCACCTCTAATATACGCGTTTAGGTTATCTCCGATAACAAAGTTATAAGTAGCACCGATTGACAAGCTTGTTTCATGAATTCCAGATGGTATTTCACCGCTTAAATCACCAACGCCACCAACAATTGAAGCGCCTGAAAATGAATCATATTCAGGATCAAGAAAGGTTCCAGCCAAGTTGATCACTAGGTTATCTGTTGGATAATAGGCCAGATCAAATTCAATACCGACAGTTGATTGCTCTTGAGCATTTGCAAGGTTAAAGCCAGTTCCGGTAAAGATATTCGATTGGAAGTTTTCGATTTTTTGATCAAAAATCGCAACATTCAATGAACCACGATCAAAACGTGATTTCAAACCTAACTCTATAACTGTGGCTTGCTCTGGATCAGCAAAACGGGTACCAGAGATCGTGTTTGGCAATGCTATACCAGCCGCTTGTAGTGCAGCAAGGTTAGCTGCGGATGGTAAAGAGTCACGGCTTAAGTTCCAAGACGTTGCTTTAAAACCAGTTGAAATACCACCATATACGCTGATTGAATCATTTGCGTCATAGGCTAAACGTAAGGTATACGTTAATTCATCATCATTGGTTTTTCCATCCTCTATTGAGTTTGGAAAATCTTGAAAAGTTGGAAACAGCTGTAAAGCAGAAAGTGCACTTGCACCGATAAGACCTAGAGGAATTGCACCGAATGCATCATTTTGTGATTGTACTGATGTTGCTTCTTTTTCATCATCTGTATAATTCAAGCCGATTGTCGCTGTTAGTTGATCAGTTAAATGCCAATCGATTTGACCAAATACGGATATGGCCTGATTGTCGAGTGTCGACTCTTGTGTAATACCCGAATTTTGATTATAAAAAGTTCCAAATGGCAGACCAAATGCAGCCTCAATTCCTGCAAGTGCATTTGGTGCACCAGCGCCAGCGCTTAAGGCATCAAGTAGAGTACGAAAATCAGCTCCATATGGAAGATCATCAACATAGTCTATTGACTCATCAAAATAAAATCCGCCTATCATCCAGTCAACAGCATCGCCCGCTGTCGATGTGAGTCGAATTTCTTGTGTAAACGTATCTATATCCGTAGATAGCTCATTAAACGCAATGTCAGCAGAACTAAAATCTAAATCAATAATTGAGCCAGAATCAGTCTTTCGAAATGATGTTATCGATGTCAAAGCAAAATTACTGAAATCATGGCTAACCTGCATGGATATACCCGAATTTTCAATTTCATTACTTGGATCAATATTATAAAAGCCTTCAAGCGCATGTGGATCGTTTGGAATCAATTGTGCGCCAGTAACAGCATTAGTGAACGTTTCTGTGGCGGATACCTGTAGGTTATTTACACCACAACACTTTTCGTCAATCTGATCATAATCCGCAATGATACGAATACTGGTCTCATCACTTGGGTTAATTGCTAATTGACCACGGACGGATTGACGGTCTCGATCATTTAATGTCCCTCCTGTCAGTAAATTATCAAAGTAACCATCCGCAGTGTTTGAGCTTGCCGACAGATCAAATGCCACATTTTCACTGATTGACCCTTCAACTTGGCCTTTTAGGATAAGCTGGCTATCGCTACCCACCGTGGCTGAGACATTACCACCAAATTCCCCTGTTGGAGCACGAGTTACAATACTAATCACTCCGGCTGAGGCATTTTTACCAAACAAGGTGCTTTGCGGACCTCTTAACACCTCAATGCGTTCTATATTAGGTAAATCAGAAATTGAAGAGGCCGACCGAGAACGATAAACGCCATCTATAAACACACCAACAGATGGTTCAATACCAGGATTGTTCGCACCATTACCAAAGCCACGAATAATAAAGTTAGTATTTGTAGAGTTTTGTAAGGTATTAATTTTTAGTGATGGAACCACCGATTGTAGGTCTTTTAAGTCCAATATTTGCGCTTTCTCAACTGTGTCAGCCGAAGTAACACTTACGGCAATAGGAATTTCTTGTAAAGTCGTAGTTCTTTTAGATGATGTAACAACAATTTCTTCAATCACCGAGTTCTGAGCGAATGAAGTCGTTGATACCACGGCACTTACTAAACCTGTCAACAGAAAGTGATTTTTCTTGAAGTAACTCATATTTGATGGCTCCTCTTTTTATGATACTAATTATTATGGTACTAATCTTTTAGATACTATTTTTTATTATAGCTTGATTTTGTTAGACGTTATGTACAACAAAGACTTAGTCACAATTGTGCTCTGAATTTAGTAAGTACGCAACTACTAATCACTAAATATCGACATCTATGTCACAAAATTTTACATTCTCTTATGTCGTAAAGTATTAATTATCAATACCTTTTAATGGCGGCTTTAGTATCATCACTGGGGTATTTTGTCGATATTTCAGATACTCCGAGTCTTTTCCCCAGCGTCTATCACCAATTTCGTGAGACAAATTTACACCACTAATATACCGTAGTAAAACAAAGACAAACACAGGCGAAATCAAGCAAAACCATTGTAAGCCAGATAAAACCGGCAATGCAAAAATTGCCATTCCTGTCCATAACATCACCTCGCCAAAGTAATTAGGATGTTGTGACCATGCCCACAGTCCGTGTTGGATGAACTTTTTCGCATTTTCGGGATTGCGCTTAAATTGCGATTTTTGATAATCGGCAACTATTTCTATCGTCCAACCTAATACCCAGATACATAGCCCCACCATTCCAATCCACGAAATCGGCACTCTTTGCTCATCGGTAATTATCACTAAAGCACAGGCTGCCGTAATTACCACCCACAATGCTTGCATCGTCCACGCCACTAAAAAGTTTAGAGGCCTTACCTTCATCTCGTCAAATCGACCATCTTTACCGTTTCGTTTTACTCTCAAGTAAAGATATGACCCTAAGCGTAAAGCCCATAAACTGACCATAAAAGCAGCTAAATACGCACGCGAATCTAAATCAGCACTAAACCATAGTGCAACTACAATAACTGTCAAATATGTTGTCGCACCGATAAGATCATAATAATGTTCTGTTTGAGATAATATTGCAGGCACATAGGCAATCCAATTTAGGACGAATGCAATGAAAACGACCAAAGCGAATATTGAGATTGAAACTATTTTTTGCCCTCCACTGCCACCGGCATAAGCAATTAAAATAGCAAAGACTACTGACCCAATAATTGCTCCAACTAAAGATTGTTTCTTTTTTGACATAGTGATCTCTTTATAATTATTAGCAAACACTACATCATGTGCCGCATAAATTCTGTATATTCCTGAAAATATAGTGTCACTTATATTTTGTTGAGCAGTCGAGAAAGCAAAATTTCTTTATCTAAAGTGGGACTGCGAAGCTATAATAGTGCATGTTTAGTTACTTAATTATGAAGTATGAATAAACCCAAATTTATTGGCCTTGACACACGTTACGAGATCGCTGACGGGCAGTGTCTACAACGCATTCATATGGATGGAGCAGCTTCACCACTGGCCGCAGAAATTGCTCAGACAACCATGCAGAATATGCTGCCACATTATTCCAACACACATAGTTATGTTCATTCGTCAGCGCATATTTCAACCAAAGCTCTCACTTGGGCAACTGACATTACCTTGGATTTCGTAGGCGCTAAATCTGACGTTTATACCGCTATTTATTCTGGCTCAGGTGCGACCGCAGCAATTAATCGTGTTGCGCGTGGATTAAGTATCGCCAGAAAAGAACGTAACATCGTCCTTGTCAGTGCCATGGAACATCATGCAAACGACCTGCCCCATCGTGAACAAGGCAACCAAGTAATTTATATTCCTTTAACTGGAGAAGGAGCAAATCAAGGTGCAGTCGATTTGATTGCGCTAGAAAAACTGCTTAGTAAACATCGAGATCAAATAAATTACGTAGCAGTATCAATGGTTAGTAACGTCACAGGTATCGTTAATCCCGTGACTGAAATTGCCAGACTTGCGCATAAACATGATGCGCTTTTAATTGTGGATGGCGCTCAAGCAATTGCTCACATACCCATAGAACTATCACAATCTGACCCAAGCAATGAAATTGATTTCTTTATCTTTTCAGGCCATAAGCTCTATACCCCAGGATCTCCAGGTATATTGATCGCAAAAAAAACTTTATTGAAACAAATGGGTGGACAAGATTTAGGCGGAGGATCAGTTTCTGAGGTAAGTTATCATGATTATGAGCTACAAACTGAATTTCCTTATCGAGAACAATCAGGCACCCCCAACATTCTAGGCGCTATTGCGCTTGCCGCTGTAATGCAAGCATTAGAGCAATACGGAAAAGACAATATTAATCGACACAATCGTGAGCTGATTTTGTCACTGGTATCATCATTATCCAAGCAACCGAATATCGTAATCTACGGTGATCAAGATTCACAGCGTACTGGCGCGATAGCATTTAATCACAGTCAAATTGATCACGGCTTGCTAGCGGCGATATTAAATGATTATTATGCGATTGCTGTACGTAACGAATGTTTCTGCGCTCATCCTTATGTAAGCAGCATGTTAAAAGAAGAGTTATGGAAATTAGACTTAGATGATATTTCGCCTGACCAAGAACAAGCATATATTAATGCTAAGCGCGGCATGGTTAGGATTAGTATAAGTTTATATAATAATCAGTCAGACATCGATTATTTGATAAATTCTATAAAAGAAATTTCTTTGAAAATAAATGAGTACCAAAAGCACTATAAAAGCATGCCTGATGGCTCGTATCTACACAAATCATTTTCTTTAAATTGGCAGGACTATTTAGATCTATAGATTTGAGAAGTCTATAGCCTATCTAGCATAAAAAAACGACCCTAAGCAGATGCTAGCGTCGTTCGAAAACTCTATTAATTCCTATACTTAATAATCAGAATATCGAGGTATTGTTATTAGTATTTTTATTGTCGATTTGACAACTAAGTTTATTAGCAGCTATATGCCAATTTCAGTTTAGCTCTACGAGAAGATGAGCCTTTGATCGGGGACTCTGCTTTGTTGGAGAGCTGGTCTTTTGACTCATCAGGATTTATCTCGATAGATAACCAATGCTGACATTCCATTCCTGCAAAGTAAGGCACTAATGGTCCTTGAATTTCTTCAGGATGGTTGTAGATTAATTCATCAGTAACTGGAACAAAAATTTGCTGGTTCATAACTATACTCACTATTCGTACATCATATAACTCGTTTATTCATTACTTATGTTTTACAAAAAAATAACTAAGTAACGCTTGCGTATCATTTTTTGTTAATGTCCCTACAATGTCCCTACATTGTTGTTGTCGTTAAACAACGAGCAGTAAATATATTTTTACTTTAGCTCAGACAAAAATACGATATCTTTTTTACGAGACCTATTAGACTCCTCTGGAATGACGAAATTGGGACAAACTAATGGTAATAATATGGTTTTATTCCAAATTCAGGTAAATAGTCGAGTAATAATGCAAAATAACCAATTAGAAACCAATCAATTCCGACTTTCTGGTGAGAAATAGAAAATGGCGCGAAAAGTAGCTATTGTTGAAGATGACTTTGATCAACGAGAAAATTATGCTGATGCGTTGCAGCAGTCTGGTTATGATGTGTCTACCTATGCTAATCGAAGAGATGCTTTAGCGGGTATGCAAAGCAATATGCCTGATCTTGCCATTCTTGACATCATGTTAGAAGATGAAATGGACGGCGGTTTTGATTTATGCCGAGATTTACGTGCTTTATCACCTACTCTTCCAATTATTTTTCTAACCACCCGAAACTCAGATATTGACCGAGTATCTGGCTTGCGACTTGATGCTTGGGATTATTTAACTAAACCATTGAATATGCAATTTCTAAGCGTGCGGATTAATTCTTTATTTCGAATTGTAGAAAGCCTTGGTCGCAACATTGACGAAGACCCCGCGACTGACTTATTAGTGATTAATGAGTTAGAAATTGACGAAGAAAGCATGTCGATTCGCTGGAAGGGACAAGAATTAAGCCTCACGTTGACAGAGTTCTGGTTGATCGAATCCATGGCACGCCACCCAGGCCATGTAAAAACCTATGAAAACATGATGCAAATTACTCGCCAAAGCTATGTAGAGCGCAACACTATCAATGGGTACATACGAAGAATTCGCAATAAATTTAAAGAAATTGATCCTGAATTCAAGCACATACAAACGGTTTTTGGTGTCGGATATAAGTGGAATGCGGGCGAATAACTTAGTATTAAGTAGATAAACACAGATGAGAACCGGTTTTTCAATACGAACCAAGTTACTGTTAGTTGCACTGTTGTTGCTACTCATTCCTTGGATGTCATATATCTATGTTCGAGACATGAAATCCTTTCTCTTGTCAGGTCAAGAAGACGCATTAAGCTTGACCTCTCGAGCAATTGCAACTGTATTACATGACAGACCAGAATTATTTACCGAAGACTCGCAAATTGAATCAAATTTTGATGATGATAATGAAATTTATGCCATTCCGCTACCAAACTATATAAGCCTTAACGGTGATTTAAGTGATTGGGGTGAGCAAGCAATCCAAGCTGCAACTTTTTTACCTGAAGCTCAAGAGATTGTTGATTTAACCCCTGATTCATTTACTGAAAATGATATCAACGTCAAGCATTCCCTTGGTTATCACGGGCGCTTTATATATGCACTATTTGAAGTGATCGACGATTCACTAATCTTTCGCCAGCCAGAATTCCTACGATTAGATGCTGAAGACCATATTCGCATAACGCTACAAGACCCTGGTCAAACACCAAAACGGTATATATTAAGCGCACGCGAACCAGGCCGAATGAGTATCTATCTTGTTGATAGTAACTGGCAGTATCCCGTCACCGGCGCACCTAATTATGATTTAGCCGCAGTGATTAAAAACACCGAGCAAGGCTATAATATTGAATTACGAATTCCTCGGTTTATGCTCACCTCCGACACACGCATTAGCCTTGCGGTAGTTGATGTGGATGATTTAAATTCACTCGCTATCGAAGCAATTATCCCAACAACACCAGAAAGTGATACCGATGACCTATCTAGACTGTTAGTTCAGTCTCCAGAGATTGCAAAAATATTAACCGGCCTAGACCGAAACGATACGCGAATTTGGGTTCTTGATCGAGACAAGAACTTTCGAACCGTAGTAGGAAACATTATTACTGATAATAATCAAATAGATAGGCCAATAAACTCAGGTGATTTATCAGAATATGTTTTTGCCTCAATTCGCTATTATTACGACTTAGGTTTGCAATACATCTTTAACTTAATTGTTGAAACCCAAACAGACAACCTGAATGAGCAAGAGCAAACGATTGAGGAGCGAAATGATGAAATCATCACTCAAGCCCTACAAGGCAATATTAGTTCAGATAGACGCCCTTCGATCGACGATCAAGGCACGATATTAATGTCTTCGCATCCAGTTTTTCTAGGTGACAGTATATTGGGTGCAGTCATTGTCGAGCAAAGCACCAATCAAGTGTTGCGCCAACAACAAGACATCCTCGAGAATGTGATCAGTGTTACGTTATTAGTGTTGGTTACGGTCGCTACCGCCCTATTAATATTTGCTTCACGGCTGACCTTACGAATTCGCCGCCTTGCCAACGCAACTGATAATGCAATTGACCGCGATGGTCGAATAATTAGTCAAAAGCTCTCAGCAGATAAAAACGCAGGCGATGAAATTGGCGATTTATCTCGTAGTGTTAGCAATATGCTTGCGCGGCTATCGCAATATACAAATTACTTACGTGGCTTGCCAGACACACTTGCACATGAGGTCAGCAACCCTCTTAATGTGGTTAATTCATCATTGCATAATCTATCTCAGGAAAATCCATCGGCGGCTGATAGCAAGTATATGGAACGTGCAAAAAATGGCATTAACCGTATTGGCTCGATATTGCGAAACCTAACCGAAGCTGCAAATCTCGAGCAAGCTTTACAAACAGAAACCAGGGAACGTGTTGATTTAATTGAATTAATTAAAAACTATATGGACGGTTACGCAATCAGCAACCCAAAACAAAAATTCACTTTCGAAGTTCTAAATCAACCTTTAATAGTCGAAGTTGCGCCTGATTATATCGCACAGGTACTCGATAAACTGGTTGATAATGCGATCGATTTTGCTGCACCAGACACTGCTATCGTATTTAAAGCTAGACGCGTGGAGCAACTTGCACAAATTGATGTGATAAATCAGGGCTCGTCACTGCCCGAAAATATGGCAGAAAGAATCTTTGAGCCGTTAGTCTCTTTGGGTCGTAAAGATGCACAAAAAACTCGCCTCGGAATGGGCTTATATATTGTTAAACTGATCGCCAGTTTCCATGGCGGTGATGTCATTGCTCGCAATCTCAGTAGCAATAATGGCGTAATATTTACCATTTCGTTACCCGTACATGCTGACTATACTACAACCACATAAATTGACTGATTAAAAAACTATGGGCAATAGACTAAGTAAACTATATACACGTACTGGCGATGATGGCACATCCGGACTATCAGATGGTGCACGTGTTCCTAAAAATCATGCTCGAATGCAAGCAATGGGGTCTGTTGATGAACTAAACAGTGTTATTGGCTTAATGGTATGCAAACTTGAGCAAACCGATTTGGAAGAACTGTATGTCGCAATTCAACATGATTTATTTAATATTGGCGGGGAAATCAGCATGCCTGGTCACTCGTTTATATCTCAAGAAAAAGTTGAGGCACTGGAAGCAAAGATCGACCAAATGAATGAAACGATTTCACCACTAAAAGATTTTATCTTACCGGGCGGCAGCGAAGCAGCAGCGATATGTCATATTGCTCGAGCTACTGCTCGAAGAGCTGAACGAGACTTAGTTACCCTTCACCAAACAGATCCAATAAGCGACACAACTCGCTGTTATTTAAACCGTTTGTCAGATTTATTATTTGTCACAGCTAGAATAATTAATAAAAACCTTGGGCATAATGATGTATTGTGGCGTAAAGAGCTAGCATAGAAAAAATTGAAATAGCTAATTAAATCAATAGCTAATTATTATAATTTAATCTAAAATATCATCTTGTAGCGTTTCCATTTAACTTTTCTTAACAGGATTCTTTTTGTACAGCTGTACAAATGCTTCAATGTACTAGACAATTTGCTCATTAGTTAATGCAAACAAATTTTAGGAAAAACGAGATCATGTCACAATCTAATAACAGTGAAGAACTTGATAACATCTTATTCGGCCACAATACCGAAGAGCCTCGTAATTTAAAGAGCCAAGAATTTGAGTACACTCAAAACATGGTATCGATGCATCTTTATATAGACACCGAGAAAGTAGATGATAATGGTGAACTAATGAGTGTTGATGACTTTTTAGACCTCATCCCTGCAAATGGTTTTTTTCACTAAACAGCTCGGTAACAACTATCCACTGAATAATGTGCCCTAGTTGCTGTTATAAATTACTTCTATCAGAACCAAAACCAAGAACAGTATCAATTGTTAGTTTTTTTTTCAGTAAAGGACTGAGTTCAGCTTCTATCTGCTGATAAATTCCCTCAAGTACTTCATCGTCTACTTCAGAATTTATTTCCTCTAACTCTTTAAAGACAGTTTTAGATGACATTTTTATAGTAATATCACTGGTTTTCCTTAACCGATAAGCGTATTTCGAAAGTAGCATAACCACCTTAGGTGGCAATATATCTACCCTTAAATCGCCAAGATTTTTAACTTTTTGCATTGTACCCCACTCCGCATTAATCAAACACTGAAACCTGAAGGAACACCAACCAGCCCAAAATCAAATAGCCACCTCGCTAGAAATACCAACCAGCCGAACGAGATTAGGGTTCGGTCTACATGTGGCATCGTGGCTAATCCGTGCTCGTTGACACGCTGACTGATTGATTTACAGGTATTTTGGAGTCGCCGGCTATCTTCTTGCCGGCGGTTTCGATCGTCGTCTTGTGCTTCGCGCTCATTTTTGAGATTGTACCCAGCGCGAACAAGGCGAGTCAACGCATTCACAGCTTGTTTTTTTTTCTGTCGTTTGCAGTTGACCACCTACCTTTTGAATCGTCTCCAGCGCCTACTATTAATAAAC
>CALLIL010000108.1 GCA_938009755.1 uncultured Marinomonas sp. | reverse complement strand
TTAGTGGCAAACGAGTGATTAATATGTGGTTCACGGTGTATAAAGCGAACCACATAAAAAAGCGAAGCATAAAGCTTCGCTTTTTTATTGAGCAGAAAGAGAGGCCTAAATTACAAGCCTTGGCGGATTACACCAACCGATAAGCCTTCGATTTCTAGCTCTTCAAACTCTAGGTTAACGACGATGTCGTTGAAGTCTTCATTTTCAGCGATAAGACGAACAATATTTCCGTTCTTTTCAAAGCGTTTTACAGTGACTTCTTCGCCGAGACGAGCAACGACAACTTGGCCATTTTGAGCGACATTTGTTTTATGGACGGCAAGTAAATCGCCTTCCATAATGCCGATGTCTTTCATGCTGGTGCCAGAAACGGAAAGAAAGTAGTCTGCCGCGGGGGAAAACATATTAGGTGGAATGTTGACGTGAGAATCAATATTCTCCTGAGCAAGAATAGGGTGGCCAGCAGCGACTTTACCAATAATCGGTAACCCTTGGTCTACTGTCTCGCTGTCGTTCAAAGGCTCCTCGATTAAACGAATGCCTCTTGATGCGCCCGGCAGCATTTCGATGGCGCCTTTTTTACAAAGGGCTTTTAGGTGTTCTTCGGCTGCATTAGGAGATTTGAAGCCAAACTTATTGGCTATTTCGGCTCTTGTAGGCGGAAAACCGGTTTCATCGATAAATTCGCGAATGGTTTCTAATACGGCAGATTGTCTTTGGGTTAATTTAATCATAAGGATTATCTGGTTGTTTATACAGTAACTGTTATTATATACAGCATTCTTAACTAATCTCAATAATATAAATGCTTTCAGACGATTTAAAAAAACAAATACAGCTCGCATATCGCGCTTCACTTGAAGCAAAGACTCATAAACCAAGGGCTGGACAGCGAGAAATGATCGGCGCAATTGCCCGTACCTTGGGAAATATAAAACAAGGAAGTGAGGGAGAGCGTCTTGAAGAGAAGCATGTGGCTGTTATTGAGGCCGGCACAGGAACAGGTAAAACCTTATCTTATTGCCTTTCTGCTATTCCTATCGCCAAAGCGCGTGGGTTGAAATTGATTATTTCAACGGCCACTGTTGCACTGCAAGAACAAATACTACACAAAGAATTGCCTGACTTACTCGAACATACGGAGTTGAATTTCAAATACACGTTGGCGAAAGGTCGTGGTCGTTATTTGTGTTTGAACAATTTGGAAGGCTTTCTTGGTGAAGAAGAGCAGGCAGTAGACGATATGTTTGCGGGTTTGTTTGAGCAACATTTGCAGTCAGACGATGTTAATACCGTTTTATACCAAGAAATGGATACGGCTCTGCAAAAAGGAGAATGGGATGGCGATAAAGACAATTGGTCCGGCATTGTACGAGAGCAAGATTGGCGACGCCTCACCACAGATCATCAACAGTGTACCAATCGCAACTGTGCGAATTACTCTGCTTGTCCTTTCTTTAAGGCAAGAGCGGAAATTGAAGTTGCCGATGTAATCGTAGCCAATCACGATTTGGTGTTGGCTGATTTGTCTTTGGGGGGGGGCGCAATTCTTACTGCACCGAAAGAAACGATTTATGTTTTCGATGAAGGACATCATCTTCCAGATAAAGCAATAGGACATTTTCGCCACGAAGTGCGTTTGCAGCAAAGCATTGCTTGGTTGCGTCAATTGGAAAAGAATTTAGTGAATTTAAAGCAAGAACTAACAGACGATGTTAGCTTAACGGGCCAACTGCTGCTAAAAATCCCTCAACAGATTCAAAGTATCGTTAACTTTATTCAATATGCTCAACAAGGGCTTTCTCCCTATATCAGTTCGTTAGGGTTAGACCAAGAAAATAATACTCACCGCTTTGAGTTTGGAGTGATTCCAGATGAATTGAGACAGCTTGCTTACAGTTTACAAACCTCCTACCAAAAGCTGTTTAATAGTATTGAAAGCATTCAAGACGAATGTAAAAAAACAAAGCAAAACGAAGGAATGGGTGTTACGACGGAAACCGCAGAAACGTGGCAACCAATTTTGGGGGTTATTCTTGGGCGGCTTGAGCAATGCGTGAGTTTATGGTGTTTATATTCGGCGTCTGATGACCAAAATTATCCGCCTAATGCACGATGGTTGGTATTGTCTGGTCAAGGTATGGATCAAGACATTGAACTTGGTGGCTCGCCGATTCTCGCGGCAAACACACTGAGACAGCAATTGTGGGATAAATGCTTTGGCGCGGTGGTGACATCAGCAACCTTGACTGCTTTGAACCAATTTCATCGCTTTAATATGCGTTCTGGTGTGCCAAGAGAGAGTGAATATCTTAGAGTAGTGAGCCCTTTTGATTTTCAGAAAAATGGTTTGTTAGTTGTGCCGGACATGGAAAACGAGCCGAATCGAGCTGAGCAGCATACGGCTGAAATCGTGGCGTACTTGAATGAAAATATTGACCCAAAACTGGGAAGCTTGGTGTTGTTTTCATCACGACGACAAATGGAAGACGTTTCGCAATCTCTTTCTGCGGGCTTACAAGAAATTTTGCTTATGCAAGGAGAGCAATCTAAGCGCGTTATTTTGGATTCTCATAAATCCAAAATCGATGAAGGCGAAGGAAGTTTGCTGTTTGGATTAGCGAGTTTTGCTGAGGGTGTGGATTTGCCAGGCAAATACTTAACGAGAGTGTACATCGCCAAAATTCCGTTTGCCGTGCCGGACGATCCTGTGGAAGCCACATTGGCTGAATGGATTCAAAAACGTGGCGGTAATCCTTTTATGGAAATTACCATTCCTGATGCGTCTTTGCGTCTTGTGCAGGCAACAGGGCGTTTATTAAGAAATGAACAAGATTCAGGCGAAATTCATATATTGGACAAGCGGTTACGTACGAAGCGTTATGGCTCACAGCTCATTGCCAGTTTGCCGCCTTATCGATATAAATGACTGCTTACACAAAGCGTAAGCAGAAGGTGATAAAATTTCACCAATTAGGTACACTCTGTGCCAGATTTTACCCTGAAAACTTTAATAGAAGCGTATAGATTCCAATATGGAAAATCAAAATCAAGAAGTATCACCAGAAATGACAGAAAAACCAAAACGTACTCGCCGCCCAAAGCGTGCGAAGAATAATACGAATAAAGAGCATTCTTCTGATGCTGTTAATACCAGTAGCACAGAAAACCAGAGCAAAATTTGGTCTATAGAAGATTTTGATGTGGCGGAAGTTGAAGGCAAAGTCCGCTTCCATGACCTTAATATTCCTGATCGAGTATTAAAGTCTATTGCAGAAATGGGATTTGAATATTGCAGTGAAATACAAGCAGAAAGTTTACCTATGACGTTGCAAGGGTATGACATTATTGGTCAGGCTCAAACGGGTACAGGTAAAACAGCCGCTTTTTTGATTGCAATGATCAGTGACTTTCTTGATTATCCGCTAGAGAAAAAAGAAGGCAATAACTATGCGAGAGGGTTAATTATTGCTCCTACTCGTGAATTGGCACTGCAAATCGCAGACGAAGCCGTCAAACTAACCGCCAATACTCATTTGAATGTAGTGTCATTGGTTGGTGGTATGAACTACGAAAAACAAAAAATGGCGTTAGCCAATGAAACAGTTGATATCGTGGTAGCAACACCTGGACGCTTACTGGACTTTGCTCGCAGTCGTAAAGTGCAATTGGGTAAAGTTGAGTGTTTGGTGTTGGATGAAGCAGACCGCATGTTGTCTATGGGCTTTATTCCAGACGTAAAAAGCATCATCAGAATGACACCACACAAAGAGTCTAGACAAACGATGTTGTTTAGTGCGACTTTCCCGAAAGATATTCAGGCTTTGGCAAAACAATGGACATTCTTCCCTAAAGAAATATCCGTTGTGCCAAAAGAATCAACCAACAAAAACATTGAGCAGGTTATCTATACTGTCGAAGCTGATCAAAAATGGCCTGTTTTGAAAGAATTGATTGAAGAGAATGGTGCGCAGCGTACAATTATTTTTGCGAATCGTCGTGATGAAACGCGTGATCTTCATGAACGTCTCAGAAAAGCCAATATTAATTGCGCCATTCTGTCTGGTGAAGTCGCTCAAGATAAGCGAGTAAAAACGCTTAAAGGCTTTAAAGATGGAACGATTCAAGTGCTTGTCGCGACAGATGTTGCAGGCCGAGGGATTCATGTTGATAACGTTGAATTAGTGGTGAACTATGCTTTGCCAGAAGACCCTGAAGATTATGTGCACCGTATTGGTCGTACTGGCCGCGGCGGTGAAACAGGTAAATCTGTTAGCTTTGCCAGTGAAGATGATGCGTTTTTGATTCCAGAAATAGAAAAGCTTATTGGTGAGTCTATTCGCTGTGAATATATGGTGGGTACGTCTCAATAAACACGATTGACTGTTTAGCGAGATCAGATGAATCTAGAGCATAATTTTGCCAAGCTGGGTGACGCGTTTTCGTCAAAAACGCGCATTCAGCCTCTTTTTAAGCAAGCGTTGGTTGAGTTTAATCAATCACTTGCGACCTCCCTATCGATAGACATTCATTCCACACAAACAAAGCAACTTTTAAGTGGTCACCAAGCGTTATCAGACTCTTTGAGTATGGTTTATGCTGGTCATCAATTTGGCGGATTTTCCCCGCAACTGGGTGACGGTCGAGGCGTTTTGCTTGGCGAGATTCGAGACCAGCATTCGGTATTGTACGATTTACACATGAAAGGCGCTGGCCCAACGCCATATTCTCGTCGTGGCGACGGTCGTGCTGTATTGCGTTCTTGTATTCGAGAGTACTTGGCCAGCGAAGCCATGGCGGCGTTATCGATCCCTTCTACACGGGCTTTGGCGCTTTATGGCAGTCAAGAAACCGTTTATCGTGAGCGTCCAGAAGAGGGCGCTATGTTGTTGCGAGTTGCTGAAGGGCATATTCGTTTTGGGCATTTTGAGTGCTTCTTTTATCAAGGTAAGCAGAAAGAATTAGATCAATTAATTGAGTATTGTCTGATGCATTATTATCCAGACTGTTTATCCTCAAATGCGCCTCTACAGAATATGCTTATTGAAGTGGTAAAGAGAACCGCTCATCTTATTGCGAAATGGCAGGCGGTTGGTTTCCAGCACGGCGTCATGAATACGGATAATTTCTCATTTACAGGAGAAACCATTGATTATGGTCCGTATGGCTTTATGGAAGGTTATGAGCCAGATTGGGCATGCAATCATTCAGATTATGAAGGGCGCTACGCGTTTTCAAGACAGCCAGGCGTTGGGCTTTGGAATCTTAATTGCTTAATGCGCTGTTTCTCTAAACACTTATCGAAGAATCAACTCATTGCCATTCTCCAGCATTATGAACCAGAGTTACAGTCTCATTATGATCAGCTTATGATGAAAAAAATGGGATTGAATGACCCAGAACAGCTACACACTTTACTGCCTCCATTGCTAAGCATCTTAAAAGCAGAGAAAATGGATTATACGATTTTCTTTAGGTTGTTAAGTCAATTAAGAAAAGGAGAGTTCAGTCTTTTGTTGGACGAGGTTGTGGATCGTAATCAATTGACTCAATGGCTGATGCGTTATGAATCGGAAAGAATTCGCCACGGTAATGAGTGGTCAGCAATAAGCGAAAAAATGAAACAGATAAACCCGAAATTTATATTAAGAAATTATTTGGCTCATGATGTTATTCTTGCTGCGGAGCAAGGAAACTATTTACCGTTTCGTCACCTGTTGGAGGTTTTAAATACACCTTTTAATGAGCACGAAACATCTAACCTATTGGCGCAAAGAGCGCCAAATTGGGTAAAGTCTTTAGAAGTGAGTTGTTCGTCTTAATTGACTGAATTGAGACTTAAAAGAATAAATATTTAAAGAGAATAAATGGATATGAAGCATTCTGTGTGTGTATTGGGCGGTGGCAGTTTCGGAACCGCATTGGCAAACATAATGGCCACAAATGGTCATCAGGTGAGTCAATGGATGCGTAATAAAGAGCAAGTGGAAGAGATTAATTTAACAGGGCTAAACAGCCGATATTTACCCAATGCGCCTTTACATTGTGAGCTGTTGGCAACCAGCAATCTAGAGCAAGCAATCAGAGACAGTGATACGGTGTTTGTGTCTATCCCATCAAAATCTTTTGAGCAGGTGGTGGAAAGTATTGGACCTTTGCTAACGGCAGATAAATTTTTAATCAGCACAACCAAAGGGTTTAACCCAAATCGCTTTGAATTGATGAGTGATATTCTGCGTCGTAATCCTATGACACAGAAAATTGGTGTGCTGAGTGGGCCGAATTTGGCGAAAGAGATTGCCGCAGGCCATATGACAGGATCGGTTATTGCAAGCCCTGAAGACGACGTTAGACAAAGAGTCATCGAATTACTGAAGTCCCCAACGTTTCGAGTATATGAAAACCAAGACTGCACAGGTGTTGAGCTGGCTGGTGCGCTTAAGAATATTTACGCCATTGTGTGTGGTCTTGCAAAAGCCATGAAAGTGGGTGAAAACACCATGTCCATGATCATGACGCGAAGCCTTGCGGAAATGAGTCGTTTTGCGGTGCATTTTGGCGCCAATCCAATGACGTTTTTGGGGTTGGCTGGAATGGGGGATTTGATTGCTACCTGTACTTCACCATTAAGTCGTAATTATCGGGTTGGCTTTGCTATCGGTTCTGGGCAAAAATTAGAAGACGCTATTGGCTCAATTGGCGAAGTGGCGGAAGGTGTAAATACCTTAAAAATGGTGGTTGAAGAGGCGAATAAACATGGTCTTTATATGCCGTTAGCAGCAGGGCTGTTTAAGTTAATATTTGAAGGTGCACAACTTGAAACATTGATTGGTTCAATGATGACGGGTGAGCAAAAATGGGATGTCGAATTTGCAACAAGCGAGGAGAGTAAGCATGTCTAAGCCAGGTTACACAGATCAAGGTTTTTGGTTGCGTTTGGTGTTTATGTTGGTGTATTGGGTTGTTCTTAATATTGCCGTGACTGTGTTTGGCGTGTTGTTGGTTGTTGTTGTTGTTGTTGTTTGTTTTTGTTGAGCGTCATTGTTGCTGATGCTGTTGCTGTTGGACGACTGGAGCTTAGTAGTCTACGGATTGTTATTGGTGTTGCTTTCGTTGATTTTCCCTAGATTGGGAGGAAACCTCGGGTAACATCAAAATGCTTGTTGGAGACGGTAAAACAACGCGGGTTTTAGCGCCTTGACCCCCTAATCCGTTGCAAACGTGTGATATCTTTGTGCCGTGGATGCCGGGTTTTCCTCCACGCCCTTGCAGGTATTCCGCATCATCACTGCAAACTTCGCGGACGTGGACCCCGGCCTCCTTGCGAGCCTTCACGACACCCCGTGGACGATGATCAAGCTGGCGCACACGGCGAGGAAGCAGGGCCTGACGGAGGTCTGCCTGAACTCCCTCGGGAAGCTGTACTCGGTCGCGACCATGGACGTGCAGGTGATTATTGTTATCTTTGTTTCGCACGGTTTTGATGGGGTTGTGTGGCGGGTTGATGATCTGGTTAGTTTTCTTGTTTTTCGTGGGTCTTGTGGTCGATTTGATGGGGCTGGGAGTATTTCCTGGGAAATGGGTCGTGATTTTATGTTGAGTGATGTACTGCCTGTTTGCCGTCTGATCGGGATCGTGTCTTCCCAGCCCT
>CALLIL010000107.1 GCA_938009755.1 uncultured Marinomonas sp. | reverse complement strand
AGAGAACAAAAACAAATTTTAGAAAAATCCTTCCGTTTATATTTATAATGTCATCAAAATGAATTTCTATTTTATTTTTATTATCGAAAATTAAGTATATAAAGTAGCTGTTTTCCTCTACTTTATCACTTAGAATTCGGCACTTACTTTCTCTGCACATATGGTTAATTAATTTTATATTTTTCTGAAATTTGTTTTTGTTCTCTATTACCAAATTTATCGCTTCTGAATCTTCTAGACCCTTTAGATTGAAAAAATGATCTATTGATTCAATTTCTTCATTATCAACAATTCGATCAAATATACTTCTAAGCTCACTGTATTGGTTTTTATTAATCTCAGAGCCTAGAGCTAACCCTCCTAGAATAAAATAAAACATGGTACATATTTTAATTTTTTTCATCTTAATCCTTTAGTTGGTTGTGTCTTTCTTTGTTTATGATTTTTATATTTTAGATAGTGTTATATAAGTAAAAAAACCGCTCACATTTCTGTAAGCGGTTTCTCATTACCAACCAATCCTATTAAATAGAATTACGCATCAATACGTTTGTATTTAATACGTGTTGGTGTGGCTTCGTTGCCGGTACGTTGTTTGTAGTCGGCTTCGTATTCCGCGTAGTTTCCTTCGAAGAATACCGCTTTTGAATCGCCTTCGTACGCTAAGATGTGCGTGGCGATACGGTCTAGGAACCAACGGTCGTGGGAAATAACAATCGCGGCGCCAGGGAAGGCCAGTAACGCGTCTTCCAGTGAACGTAAAGTTTCTACGTCAAGGTCGTTGGTCGGCTCATCCAGTAGCAATACGTTGCCGCCTTCTTTAAGCAGTTTTGCAAGGTGCAAACGGTTACGCTCACCACCAGACAAATGCTTAACAAATTTTTGCTGATCAGAACCTTTGAAGTTAAAGCGCCCGATGTAAGCACGAGAAGGCACTTTGTAGTTATGCACTGTGATGATGTCTTGGCCGTCGGAGATTTCTTCGAAAACCGTTTTTTCGCCATCCAATTCACGCATTTGATCCACATAAGCCAGTTGTACCGTTTCACCGATGGTCACTGTGCCTGTGTCTGGCTTCTCGATACCAGCGATCATTTTGAACAAGGTCGATTTACCCGCGCCGTTACCACCGACAACACCCACAATCGCGCCTTGAGGCACAACCATGTTGAAGTCTTCTAGTAGCATCTTGTGCTCGAAGCTTTTACTTACGCCTTCGATTTCGATGACTTTCGCGCCAAGACGAGGTCCTGGTGGAATGTACAATTCGTTGGTTTCGTTACGATCTTGGAATTCTTGAGAGTTCATCTCTTCGAATCGAGCCAAACGCGCTTTCGATTTAGATTGACGACCTTTGGCGTTTTGACGAACCCACTCAAGCTCAGACTTGATGGCTTTTTGATGAGACGCTTGTTGCTTCGCCTCATTTGCCAATCGCGCGTCTTTTTGTTCCAACCAAGAAGAATAGTTACCTTCGTATGGAATACCGTGTCCGCGGTCAAGTTCCAGAATCCAGCCTGCTGCGTTATCAAGGAAGTAACGGTCGTGGGTAATCGCCACAACGGTGCCCGGATAATCTTTCAAGAAGCGCTCTAGCCAAGCAACGGATTCTGCATCCAAATGGTTCGTCGGTTCGTCAAGAAGAATCATGTCTGGTTTGTCTAATAACAAACGACATAACGCCACACGACGACGTTCACCACCAGAAAGGTGTTCAACTTTGGCTTCCCAATGAGGAAGACGAAGGGCATCTGCTGCGACTTCAAGTGCACGCTCTAAGTTGTGACCTTCTTTCGCTTCGATCAAGGCTTCCAGTTGACCTTGCTCTTTTGCCAGTGCATCGAAATCTGCATCTGGCTCTGCGTATTCTGCGTAAACTTGATCAAGGCGCGCCATAGCTTCGATAACGTCAGCAAAGGCTTCTTCGACGATGCCACGCACGTTTTTGGTTGGATCAAGGTGAGGCTCTTGCTCTAAATAACCGATTTTAATGCCCGGCATTGGGCGAGCTTCACCATTATGTTCTGTATCAACACCCGCCATAATGCGTAAAAGCGTGGATTTACCAGAACCGTTAAGACCCAAAACACCGATCTTAGCGCCTGGGAAGAAAGAAAGAGAAATGTCTTTAAGAATCTCGCGCTTAGGAGGAACAACCTTCCCAACGCGGTTCATGCTGTATACAAACTGAGCCATAAAATGCGCCACTTATTGAATGATTTAAAAGTGCGCTAAGAATAGCACAGCTCACACTAATGCAGAATAATCAGCGTCGCACCAAGCACAACTAAAATCGCACCAATCCAAGCACCGATTGCAGGCCTTTGGCCTGTGGTGATCCATAACCCCGGTAAAATTAACACAGGAACGACCGCGGATAAGGTCGTCACAATACCAATATTGGCATTGCCAACGCCCCAAACCAATAAGCTCATGCCGATCACCATGCCAATGGTTGCCATGGTGAAAACACCCAAATAATCTCGCTTATTCAGTTGCGACAGTGGTAATAAGTCTACTGCTTGTTTATGGCGATAAAACACGCTGTAGGCGACCAATAACGCCAAGGCTCCGGCAGTGACACGCAAGGCCGAAACCGCAATTGGGTCGACACCAGCAAGCATGGCGGGTTTGCTTAATAATGCGCCAGACGCTTGGCCAAGTGCTGCGCCAAGCGCCATGATAATACCTGTGCTGAGTTTGCCTCTGGTGTCTTCCCACGCATGATTATTGGACGGAGACAGTGTCGGTTGAGTGAGGGCTTTGCTCTTTCTAAAGGACATTCTTTTGCCAAAAAGAATGGCAATCACCACGCCTGACAAAACAATGGCGCAAGCAAATAATTGCTGCAATGAAAGTTGTTCATTGAAGAACAGCCAGCTTAACAGGATCGACATCGGTGCATTGGTCGCGAATAACACACCAGTTCGCCTTGGGCCAAGACGGTGTATGGCGGAAAACAATAACGTATCACCAAGAAAAATCCCGATTAAGCCAGATAAAATAATACTGTCCAAATAGCCCCATAACTGCCCGTTAAAACGCTGAGTCAGTAAGCAGATGAGGATTAGTATTGCACTGGCCATGGTGATTCGAATGGTGTTAAACCGCATCGGGCCAAAGCGTTGAATCAGCGTCGGTGCCATCAAGCTGGATATCGTCCAGCATAAGGCCGCGGCCAAGCCAGAGAGTTCTGCGAAGAGCATACATTTCTCAATAAATAAGAGTGATTCGGTGAAAGCGCACACCGCAGCTCGGTAGCTAAATGATGGCGAGATTGCTATTATTCTCACATCAAATTTGTGATTTTGGAAGCGCCATGCGATGCCCTTTTTGTGGAACCTTAGATACTAAAGTAGTGGACTCTCGGTTGGTGTCAGAAGCCGCGCAAGTCCGTCGTCGTCGCACCTGTATTGAATGTCACGAACGTTTCACCACGTTTGAAGTGGCTGAATTGCAAATGCCAAGGCTGATTAAAAACGATGGCAGTCGCGTGCCATTCGACGAAGAAAAACTGCGCAGCGGCATTATCAAATCCCTTGAAAAACGCCCTGTCAGTATTGAGTCTGTTGAGACTGCGATCACCAAGATTAAGGAAAAAATGCAAGCCACAGGCGAACGTGAATTACCGTCTCGTTGGATTGGTGAAGCCGTGATGGAAGAGTTACAACGGCTCGACCAAGTTGCCTATGTTCGCTTTGCGTCGATTTACCGCAGCTTTAAAGACATCAATGAATTTAGAGAAGCCATTGAACACCTTGAAAGCCATGTAACCACCGCGCCAAATACGCCCGCCAAAGAATATAAAGAAGACAATGAATGACCGTTTATAATCATGAATACTGGATGGCGAAAGCCATTCAATTAGCCGAAAAAGGCCGTTACACAACGCATCCAAATCCTCGTGTTGGCTGTGTTCTCGTCAAAGATGAGCACATTATTGGTCAAGGTTTTCATCTCAAATCGGGCGAAGCTCATGCGGAAATCAATGCACTGAATGACGCCAAACAAAACGGCGAAGACGTAAAAGGCGCAACGGCTTATGTCACGCTAGAGCCTTGCAGCCATCAAGGTAAAACAGGGCCTTGTGCGGATGCCTTGATCAACGCCGGCATTGCGCGTCTTGTCTTCGGCATGCAAGATCCGAATCCAGAGGTTTCTGGTCGTGGTTTGGCGAAAATCAAAAAAGCGGGCATTGAGGTTATTGGGCCTGTTCAAGAATTAGAGTGCGAAGCGTTAAATCATGGCTTCATTAAACGCATGACCGAAGGCTTGCCTTATATCCGAGTCAAACTCGCCATGAGTCTAGATGGTCGTACAGCGATGGAATCGGGCGAAAGTCAGTGGATTACAGGCCCTGAGGCACGTCTTGATGTGCAACGTTTACGCGCTCAAAGTGATGCGATTATCACTGGCATTGGCTCCGTTTTAACTGACAACCCAAGCATGACGGTTCGTATCGACAGTCATGACAAAGAAGTTGACCCAAAAACCGTACGACAGCCATTACGAGTGATCATGGATTCCGCGCTGTCCATTGTGCCAGAAGCGAAAATTCTGTATCCAACGTCTCAAGCTTGTGTGTTTTCAATTAAAGAAGACATCGAAGCAGAGCACCTTGAAGTACTGGAGAAAAAAGGCGTGACTGTGCGCTTTTCGCCAAGAGGAGAAGACGGACGTTTGGACTTACTCGACGCCATGGAACAGCTTGCTGACGCGGGCATCAACGAGGTGCTATTAGAAACGGGCGCAGAGTTGGCTGGCAGCTTTTTACAGGAAGGTTTGGTTGACGAAATCATTGTTTACATGGCTCCGAAACTCTTGGGTTCCAGTGCACGACCTTTGTTTTCTTTGCCTTTAGATAGCATGGATGAAGCACTAGATCTCACGCTCAAATCGGTTCGCCAAGTAGGGCAAGATTTACGCTTAGTGTATCACCCAACTTACCTTGAAGAAGACGAGGACGATTTTGACGACGCCTAAGTCTGTTTTTCCTTGGTTATATGAAAAAACAGTGATTTCTTGGTGATATTTCAGCCACATTGCCAAGAAACGTCGAATAAAAATTGCTATACTCGCGCCCAACTGAAGAAGATATTTGTACTGACGGCCATAAAGGCCCTAAGTCGCATTAAATACGTACTGTTTATCGACAAGAAAACAGCGACAAACAAACAGATAAATTTATGCCCAAAAGGCACGTTGTCTGGATAATTGAGGCAAAAAATGAGCGAAGCGGATACAACAAACGACCAAACACCAGCACCGAAGAAGGCAAAAAAGCCATCTCGTTCGCAAATGCGCAGTGCATCACGTCGTTTAGCACTACAAGCTATTTATCAATGGCAAATGAATCAATCTGCGGTAAGTGAGATTGAAACACAATTCGTCATCGACCAAGAAATGGACGGCTGCGATAAGTCTTATTTCCGCGAGTTGTTACAAGGCGTAGCAAGCAGCGCGAAGAAACTAGATGGACTGTTTGAAGAATTACTGGATCGTCCATTAAGTGAACTTGATCCTATCGAATTGGCTGTGATGCGCATTGGTTCGTTCGAGTTGTCTGAACGTTTAGACGTGCCATACCGTGTTGCCATCAACGAAAGCGTAGAGTTGGCGAAAGGCTTTGGCGCAACGGAAAGCCATAAATATGTAAACGGTATTTTGGACAAACTGGCACAACGTGTTCGTCGTGAAGAAATCGCAGCACGTCGAGAAGAGAAAAAAGCAGCGAAATAATTGCTGGCAGTAGGCCATATTAGCTCGAAGCGTAAAGCATGATCAGAAAGCCCGTTATTCATTGAGAATAACGGGCTTTTTTATGTCTGATCGGTTTGACGTGATAACGTAATTGAGCAATATTGTGGTGATATTCGTTGATGAAATACAGACCAACAAAGAGAGATTAGTAACACGTTCATTCGCCAAGATAGAAGGGATTTTATGTATCAAGTGCTGTTAAGAGTGTGGGCGTTATTACTGGGTGTGGTGTTTATCATGCTTGGGAATGGTATGCATTTTACCTTAATTGGTTTACGTGGCGGCATTGAAGGCTTTTCTGCGGCGTCGTTGGCAATTATTGCGTCGGGTTATTACATTGGTTTTTTGTCTGGGGCGCGTTTTACGCCGCGTTTGATTCGCCGAGTAGGCCATGTTCGAGTGTTCGCAGCATTGGGCAGTTTCATGTCCGCAGGGCTGATTTCTTTTCCATTACTGACTGATATTTGGGCGTGGGCGATTATTCGCGTACTGGTGGGGTTTTGCATGGCGGGCATTTATGTCGTTGCGGAAAGCTGGCTGAATGACGCGGCGACAAACGAGACGCGCGGTAAAGTGTTGTCGGCTTATATGATCGCGCAAACGCTTGGTATTATTGGCGCACAAGGTTTACTTACCTTGGGCGATGCAGCCACTTCTGTGTTATTCATTTGTGCGTCTATCTTGGTGTCTATTTCTTTCGCGCCGATTTTATTGTCGGTCGCCTTGGTGCCAGCGGTCGAAGTATCCAAACCCATGCCATTAAAGCGTTTGTTCAAAGGGTCACCGTTAGGCACCGTGGGAATTTTTTTATTAGGTGGAATTTATGCCGCACAATCGGGAATGGGCGCGGTGTTCGGTAGTCAAATTGGATTAACGCCTAATACCATTGCTTTGTTTGTTGCGATGCTGTTTGCAGGCGCTTTGTTTATGCAATATCCAATTGGTTGGATTTCGGATCGAATGGATCGTCGTCAGCTGATTCTTGGGGCGTCTTGTATTGGCGGCGCTTCTTGCTTCTTTGGCTTGTACACGGGCAATGAACTTTGGCCTTTGATGGCTGCCGCATTTGTTTCTGGTGGAATGACCGCGCCTTTATACGCTTTGTTTTTAGCGTACACAAACGATTCCCTTGAAGCCGACGAAATGCCAGCGGCATCAGGTGGTCTCGTGTTTACTTTTGGTTTGGGGGCAATTATTGGGCCGCTCTTAATTGGTTGGGCCATGCAAGTGTTAGGGCCTTCCGCATTTTGGTTGGTGATTGGTGTCACTTTTTCAGGCATCGCGGTTTATGCTTTGTATTGCATGACTCAAAAAGGTGAAGTGATTTCTGTAGAAGACACAGACAGTTATTTAGGTGTCTTACCGACGGCATCTTTGGTTGCGGTAGAGGCGGCGACAGAATGGGCCGTAGAACATGCTGAAGCGGAACGCGAGGCTGAGAGCGAGTTGGATGAACAAGCAAGTCGAGATACGTCAGAAGAATTGAAGTAAATGTGATCGCTTCATAAAAAATGAAAACGGTTTAAGTGGATTATTTCTTCTGTTATTCCATTTTTCGACTTTTCTTGCTTCTAATCATCATCCTGATTATGAAAAATACAAAGATGAGCGTACATTTCTAAGTGATGACCTGGTTGATGGAAATTTGAATTGGGACGATTACATAATGATTTTCCCGATAAATGATTTATACAAAGGAGCAATCGAATAGGTTTGCTCAATAGGGAATACGATGAAACTTGTGCCGACTGAAAAATCAGACGACGAGGCTTGTGACAACCTAGCGAACGCCTCGGACGAAGAGATAATTCCACACATTACAGAGCTATTAGAATGCCTGCAAGATTTGAATTGGCCAATCGCTGGGCCAGTTTCTGATCGATTATCGACATTGGGAATGGAGCTCGTTGAACCGATTTTGACCATTTTGAAAGGCGACGATGAAAGGTGGAAGTATTGGATTGTGTCGCATCTTTTGTACTTAGTCAGAAATGATGTGTTTCGCGCCTTGAGCTTCAAACTGAACAGCATGAAATTACACCCAACGGACAATGAGGTCGATGAAGAAGTTTATAGCGCAACGTGTGAACTGCTCATAACACGACACGCCGTGCCATTCCGTCCATAGAAAGTCCTCGGTGAATGTCGCTTATTCTGGCTGCATTCGAGTTAACCCGTTATCATGTGAGTCATTGAAGTGGTTGTTTCCGCTTTTTCTCATACTTACAGGATTCCAATGAAAAAAACCTTCGCACTGTCTCACCCAAAATTGTCTTATCAGCGTGTGATTGAAAACGCCAAAAATGAGGTGAAAAAATACATCAAAGCGGAAAAAGCGCATACGCTTCCAGAAGGGGCGGATTTCTGGGGATTTGAGTGCAAATTTGGTCAAACACCCAAAGATGCGATTCGTATTCACGAAGGCGATATCAACGTAAACATTAGCTCTGCCGAAAGCCAGCATTGGAAATCGTTTTACCTTGAAGTTGTGCCAGTGGCTAAAACACGAGCGAAACGTTCAGAATAAGGTTAAATTAGGTTCTAATGATTTGAATAGAAGGATTCCTTGTGAAAGAGTTCGAGCTAATACAAAACATTTTTCAATCGTCTGTTATGGCGAGTACAAAAGGGCGAAGCGATCTTTTGCTTGGGATTGGCGATGATTGTGCTCAGGTAGCGGTTCCGCAAGGGCAGAATCTGGTGTTTTCCATGGACACTTTAGTGGAAGGAAAACACTTTCCTTTTGATGCAGATCCTTTAGATATCGGTTACCGAGCGGTTGCAACTTGTGTGAGTGATTTGGCCGCCATGGGAGCGAAACCTGCTTTTTTCACCTTGGCGTTAACCCTTCCGGAATCCGATCCTCAATGGTTGGCGGCATTAGCGCAAGGCATGGCTGAAATTGCCGAGCCGATTGGCTTAGCTTTAGTGGGCGGCGACACCACCAAAGGGCCGCTGACCATCACTTTACAAGTTCATGGCTACATAGACACGGGCACCGCGCCATTACGCTCTTCTGCCAAAGTGGGTGATGATATTTACGTCACTGGATTATTAGGCGATGCCGCCGCCGCTGTGCCGATTGTCACCGGAGAGCTGCAAGTCACCAGCGAACGTTTTGATTATTTTTACGAACAGTTTTGGCGACCAGAGCAACGTCTCATTGCAGGCATGGCGCTCAAGCGTGTCGTGAACGCCATGATGGATTTGTCCGATGGCTTGGCGCAAGATATCCAGCATATATTGAAAGCTTCCGATGTTGGCGCGATATTAGACGCCAGCTTGTTACCGCTTTCCCATGAATTGAAACAATGGCAACCAGAAGCCGCCATTGCCCTCGCGCTCACAGGCGGAGACGATTACGAACTGTGCTTCACCGCACCAAAAGAGCAAGCGGAAGAAGTAGCGTTAATCACACAAACCTTGTGTTTGCCTTGTACGAAAATCGGTGAAATCACAGAAGAAGGCTTGTCTATTAAAGGTTACGATGGCGAGCTCACAGGTTGGCAACACTTTTAAAAACGTATTTTTATTTATAAAAACGCATTCTGATGATTGTAAGAGTGCGTTCTGACACAGGAATAAGGAATCTAGACTTCATGGCAAACTCTGCCCCAGCGTCCGTATGGCGCAATCCAATACACTTTCTTGCTTTCGGCCTTGGTTCTGGCGCGGCACCAAAAGCCCCAGGAACGTTTGGCACCTTAGCGGCGGTGCCTATTTATTTATGGCTTTTGGAAGGTTTAACCAACACCGAATACTTCGTCATGCTCGTTGTGACTTCGCTGGTGGGGTTTTATCTTTGTGGCAAAACGTCGAAAGACTTAGGTGTTCACGATCATTCTGGCATTGTCTGGGATGAATTCGTTGGCTACTGGATAACCATGTGGCTTGCGCCAGCAGGTTGGGAATACATTGTGTTAGGTTTTGTCTTATTCCGCCTATTCGACATACTCAAACCTTGGCCCATCTCTTGGATCGACAAAAACGTCCACGGCGGCTTCGGCATCATGGTCGACGACATCTTAGCAGGCGTCATGTCGTTCGTTGTTCTACAAGCCTTGGCGAATTTCGTTTTCTAAGCTAAGGGACGCTGTTAAATAAAGCCACAAGCAAGACATCATTTTGCTTGTGGCTTTTTTTGCCTTGAAACAGGCTGTGGATTTAAAGGCATTAGAGTTAACTTCAAATTACACGAATAAAAAAACACCGATAACGGATCCTGCAAGGTTCGCGCCCGCGTCGGAAGGATCCGTTATCGGTGGTTATGGAGATTACAAAAGCCGGACTTTAATACAGAACCGAATGTTAGCGTTTCACCGCCAGTGGTTTATTCAGTTCTTTGCGTTTCTTCAGTGATTCATAGAAAGGCGCATAAGTTGGTCGGTCGATGTATTTACCATCGCCAGATTTAGACAGTAACGTGTTGTTGTGCCAAGCCAATTTACCGTTACAAATAGTGGTTTCTGGTACGCCGTTGATTTCCATTCCTTCGTACACGCTGTGTTCGATATTAGAATGGTGTGTTTTCGCAGAAATGGTCTTAGTCGCTTCTGGGTTCCAGATCACTAAATCCGCGTCTGAGCCGACTCGAATGCAGCCTTTATTAGGGTACATGTTGAAGATTTTTGCTGAGTTGGTGGACGTTAAAGCCACAAATTCATTCGGTGTGATTTTGCCTTCATTCACGCCTTTTTCCCACAACACCATCATGCGTTCTTCCACGCCAGCGGTACCATTTGGAATCATTGCGAAGTTGTCTTTGCCCATGGCTTTTTGCTCTGCACAGAACGCACAATGGTCGGTTGCTGTGGTTTGCAGTGTGCCTGCTTGTACGCCATTCCATAATGCGTCTTGGTGCTTCTTCGGTCTGAACGGAGGGCTCATAACGTGAGCGGCCGCGGTCGCCCAGTCGGTGTTTTGATACACGCTCTCATCGACGGTTAAGTGGCCAGCCAAAACTTCGCCAAACACCGTATGGCCTTTGTCTTTCGCATAACGAATCGCATCAACGGCTTCTTCTGTTGATACATGAACAAGGTAAATTGGCGCGCCCAATGTATTAGCAATGCTGATCGCACGGTTCGCTGCTTCGCCTTCCACAGAGGAAGGGCGAGACAAAGGATGCGCTTCTGGGCCTGTCATGCCTTCCGCTAACAGTTTGTTTTGTAGGTGATAAACGAGCTCACCATTTTCTGCGTGAACTGTTGGCACCGCGCCTAATTCTAAACAACGGGTAAAGCTGGACACTAAAATATCATCGGTCGCCATGATGGCGTTTTTGTACGCCATGAAGTGCTTAAAGCTGTTGACGCCATATTCTTCTGTCAGTGTTCCCATGTCTTTAGAAACGCTTTCGTCCCACCAAGTAATGGCCACATGGAAAGTGTAATTTGAGTGTGCTTTTTCCGCCCATTCGCGCCATTGCTTATAGGCTTCCATTAAAGATTGTTGAGGGTTTGGGATCACGAAATCGATAATGGTTGTTGTGCCGCCAGCCAACGCCGCCACAGTACCAGAGGCAAAGTCGTCTTTCGCTACGGTGCCCATGAAAGGTAGCTGCATGTGAGTGTGTGGGTCGATTCCGCCCGGCATAATGAGTTTGCCTGTCGCGTCAACGATTTCAGCGTCTTTTGGCACATCGCTGATGGTGCCGATCTCGACGATTTTATTGTCTTTACACAGAATGTCGGCTTTGAATGTTTCTTCATGGGTGACGATGGTTCCGCCTTTGATTAATAAGCTCATAGTGTGTCCTCTTATGGCGTCTATATGTAGGTAAGCAGTAAAAAAAATAGAGTTAGAAAAAATAAAAAAGCTGGCGGTGCGGAAGACACCGCCAACTGAGGTAACACGAAATATTAAGCGGCAGCGGTTTCGCTTGCTGCAGCTTTAGACTTGGTTAACAAGAAGTAAACCAAGGCACCTGTAAATGCGCCTGTGAACCAACCGTAGCTGTAGAACCAGCTAAGCGCTGAAATGTTCAAAGCAAGAATAGTGATCACAACAGGTGTGGCGAAAGCGATAAGGCCTGCGCTGTTGAACGCTGGATATAAACCGTTTGGTTTGTACAAAGACACCAAATCCAAGTGCTGACTTTTTGTCACAAAGTAATCGACAATCATGATGCCAGCGATCGGACCTAATAAGCTTGAGTAACCTAACAGCCAGTTGGAATACATGCTTTCCACACTGACGTCGGATTCGATCCAGCCCATTTTCTTAAGCAGTTCCCAACCCATTAAAAGAATACCAACAAGACCAGTTAACAATACGCCACGGGTATGGTTGATGTATTTTGGCGCGATGTTTTGGAAGTCATTGGTCGGAGACACGATGTTCGCCGCTGTGTTAGTAGAAACCGTTGCGATGATGATCAACACCATAGCGATAGCGACTAAGAATGGGCTGTCGATTTTGCCGATCAAAGAAATAGGATCCGAAATGGTTTCGCCAACTAATGTCGCAGAAGCGGCTGTTAATACCACACCAAGAGCGGCGAAGAAAAACATGGTGATTGGCAAGCCAATGATTTGACCAACCACTTGGTCTTTTTGTGATTTCGCATAGCGGCTGAAATCTGGAATGTTCAAGGACAAAGTCGCCCAGAAACCCACCATGGCCGTTAAGCCACCAAAGAAGTAGCCCATAAAGCTAGCATCAGCAGGACGATTCGCAGGAATAGACAGGACTTCTGATACAGAAATTTTACCACCAGCCCAAATCATCAAGCCAAGACCGACAATCAATAAAAGAGGAGCAGAAAGCGTCTCTAACCATTTGATGGATTCCGCACCACGAATTACGACTACCATTTGCAATGCCCAGAATAGGAAGAAGCCAATCACTTCACCGACACCACCCAAACTTGCCCAACCATCTGATACAGCGGATAAGAACAAATGAATGGCTAGGCCGCCAAACATGGTTTGAATACCGAACCAACCACAGGCGACAAAACCACGAATCAAACAGGGAATGTTTGACCCAACAATACCGAACGAAGAGCGCAATAACACAGGGAAAGGAATGCCGAATTTTGTGCCTGGGTAGGCATTCAATGTCAGTGGAACCAACAAGATGACATTGGCAATCAGAATCGTTAACAAGGCCTCAGTAACCGACAAACCAAAGTAAGCGGTTAACACGCCACCTAGCGTATAGGTTGGCACACAGATCGACATGCCGACCCATAAGGCCGCAATGTTCCATTTACTCCACGTTCTGTCTTTGATTTTTGTTGGCGCTAGGTCATCGTTATATGCGCTACTTTCCTGCAAATCGGTGTCGACTTCCAGTTCATAAAACTCGCCTTGCTTAACGGACTTACTGGTCATATTTGCCATCCTTTTGATTGTGATAGGTTCTTATTTAGCAACCTTTTAGTTTTTGATTTTAATCGTCATTCAAGTCATTACGTGCTCAGCACTAAGACTGATGTTCTTTTGCAATTCGTTCACTGGCCTCGAGCATGGTATGCAGCAGCACATTGGCGCCAGCGGCACACTCTTCTGGTGAGCTGTATTCCGCTTCGTTATGGCTAATACCGTTTAAACAAGGCGTGAAAATCATGCCTGTTGGGACTAAATCCGCCATGTAACACGCGTCGTGACCTGCACCCGCGTAAATGTCCATGTGGCTGTAACCCAGTTTTTCGGTCGCGGCTTTTACATCGTCTGAGGCGTTGAACTCCACTGGTGCGAAATACCAGAAAGGGTCGAGTTTGACTTCTACGCCATGTTCTTTAGCGATTTTTTCACAAAAGGCTGTCAGCTCTTCGTGCATGGTTAATAAAACATCTGGGCGAGGATTACGTAGATCGGCGCTGAATTTCACATTGCCTGGAATCGTATTGCGAGAGTTTGGCCACACTTGCATAAAGCCAACTGTGCCTAAGCCATTTTCATGGCGAAGGGCGATGGCGTTCATTTCTGTGACAATCGCAGACGCAGCTAACATGGCGTCTTTACGTAAATGCATTGGCGTTGTGCCTGAATGAGAAGGGCGACCAATAACTTCCACGTTGTACCAGCGAATACCTTGACCAAGGCGTACGATACCGATGGATTTCTTTTCGTCTTCTAAGATCGGGCCTTGCTCAATATGTGCTTCGAAGAACGCGCCCATGTTGCGGCTGCCTAATTCCATATCGCCTAAGTAGCCAATGCGTTCTAGCTCGTCGCCAAGGCGAATGCCGTTCACATCGGTTTTGTTTAATTCAGTTTCTAAGTCAAAGCGACCAACGTAAGTGCCAGAGCCTTGCATGGCAGGTTGGAAGCGAGAGCCTTCTTCGTTTGTCCAAACAGAAAACTCCATTGGTGTTGGGGTTTCTATGTTGTTGTCATGTAATGTGCGCAAAACTTCAACGCCAGAAAGTACGCCGAATACGCCATCAAATTTGCCGCCTGTTGGTTGTGTATCCAAATGACTGCCTGTGCCAACCGCAGGTAAATCATTGTTTTTTCCAGGGCGACGCGCAAAGATATTGCCTATCTTATCGACTTCCACATCACAGCCGCAGGCTTTACACCAAGATACGAAGAGGTCACGGGACTGCTTATCTAAATCGGTGCCTGCAAGGCGATTGCAGCCGCCTTTTTCTGTGCCGCCGATTTCGCCCATTTCCATTAACGTGTCCCAAAGTCGCTGCTCGTTGATACGAAGGTCTTGCATGGTTTTGCTCCTGTTCAGTGACGCACCTATAAAAAGAGGTGAGATAAAAATACTTACCAAAAGGTAAAAAATGATGGTAAAAAAATATTTGCATCAATGATTTTGATTGAGCAATAAGTAGGCCAAGTTTGTTAATTTGGCTGCATGAAAGCGTCGTTTATAGGTGATTTTTGTGCTATTTTAATTCTACTGGGTTGAAATAATTTATATATAAAACAATAACTTATTTTATATTTATGAAAAATTAGAGAATTTTTTGAGGCGGACCCCATGGCGACAGTAAAAACAGAAAAACGGACGAGACAATCCATTAATCGAGAAGAATTGGAATCTCGAATCTTGCGGGCAGCGGAAGTGTTGTTTGCTGAAAAAGGTTACAGCGGATCGTCGATGGAAGCGATTGCGGTGGCCGCTAATATTTCCAAGCAGAATTTAATTTATTACTTTAAAAACAAAGAGTTACTTTATAAGCGAGTGCTGACTGAAATGCTCGATGTATGGATTGAAAAACTCTCTTTCTTGGAAAAAAACGGTGAAGATCATCAAGATACACCGGAAGTGATTATTCGTCGTTACGTTCGTGAAAAAATGCAACTTTCTCGCTTATACCCAAATGGTTCTAAAGTCTTTGCCCACGAAATTATCAGCGGCGCGCCGATGCTTAAAGAATACCTTGTTAGCCATTTGAAACCTCAGTTTGATCGCGATGTGATTCTCGTCAAAACGTGGATAGACCAAGGTTTGGTGGAAAATATTGACCCTGAACATTTGTTCTTTACGATCTGGGCAGCGACGCAAACGTACGCTGATTTTTCTGTGCAAATGGAAGTGCTGTTAGGCAAGCCTCGTTTGGAAGCTGAAGACTTTGAAAGAGCGGAAATCGCAGTGACAGATTTTGTTATGCGCGCTATTGGTGCCAAAACAAAGGCATAATTTTTTTTCCTGTTTCATTTTTCCGTGTGTTCGGTTTTTTTTCGACATACTTTTGAACGTTGACTGTGGAAAAAAAGTGCAGTTTTTCATGATCTTAACCATTTGGTTAACTTTTTACTTAACTAAACTTTATGCGCAAAGTGCCGTTTTAGTGCGCGATTTGCACTAAAAAAAACGATTTACTCCCGTTCAAATGATTGCTATTAATTTTTATACCAAATGGTAAAAAAGTTAATTAATCATCACATCGCGGAGTGAATATGATCTCAATATCTGAAGCCATATCTTATGAGTTTGCCACTGGGCCAGACTTGTATGCGCTCTGCCAAGCGGCGGCAAAAGTACGGGATGATTCTTGGGGGAAGCAACTTACTTACTCTAAGAAAGTCTTTATTCCGCTGACTAATATGTGTCGCGATTCTTGTGGTTATTGCACCTTTGTCCAGTCGCCTGAATCTGCTACTTCCAATTACATGACGCCAGAGCAAGTATTAAAAACCGCTCGTGAAGGTGCAGCGCTTGATTGCAAAGAAGCATTATTTAGCTTGGGCGAGCGACCAGAAGAACGTCATCAAAAAGCCCGTGATATTTTGGCGTCTCTTGGTTATTCCAATACGCTCGACTATTTGCATGATCAATGTGAAAACGTATTAACCAACAGCAGCTTATTGCCGCATGTGAACGCGGGCGCTTTGTCTTATGACGAATTGAAAAAGCTCAAGCCCGTCGCCGCGAGCATGGGCATGATGTTGGAGAATGTTTCCAATATTTTATTGAAAAAAGGTCAGGCGCATTACGCTTGTCCAGACAAAACACCGAAACGCCGACTCGATACGATTGAGCAAGCTGGCAAACTCGACATTGCCTTTACGACTGGCATTTTGATTGGCATTGGCGAAACATGGGAAGAGCGTGTTCACAGTCTTGTGGCGATACGTGAACGCCATGAAATGTACGGCCATATTCAAGAAGTGATTATTCAGAACTTCCGCGCCAAAGATGGTACAGCCATGGCGGGTTGCCATGAGCCAGATTTAGACGACATGAAACGTACCATCGCCATGGCGCGTTTGATCCTTCCTGCGGACATCAGTATTCAAGCACCACCGAATTTAGAAGTGGAATACGGCAGCTACATCAACGCTGGCATCAATGATTTCGGTGGCATTTCGCCATTAACCAAAGACTTTATCAACCCAGAACGAGCGTGGCCGCAAATCAATAATGTGGCGCAAGCCTGCGAAGGGTTGGGTTATTCCTTGGCGGAACGTTTAACCATTTACGACCGCTTTTACACTCCAAACAATGGCTCTCCAAATAAGGCGTTTCAAAAAAGTGGCTCTCTAAGCAGCGCCTACCTTACGCCAGATTTATTACAGCGCGTTATTGGGCTCTCTCAGGCTCATAAAGCGGGAATGATTGAAAGTATGAAGGTAAGAACAGAAGGAGGCATCATCGCATGATTTCATCAACTGGCAATGTCGAAAATACACCCCAGAACGTGTTTTTGGGAGCATCGATTAACGACCAAGTGAGCGCGCCTGTTAGAACGATTTTAGGCCGTGCTTTATTGGGTGAAGAACTCAGTGTTGAAGACGCTTGTACGTTATTTGCGACCCAAGGCGAAGACGCGCAAGCGGTGCTTGATGTCGCTAATACCGTGCGAGAAAACCGCGTGGGCAGCACGGGCACTTTTGTTATTACGCGCAATATTAACTTCACTAACGTGTGTTACATGGGATGTCGCTTCTGTAATTTCGCCAAAGAAAAAGGCGACAAAGAAGCCGAGTTTTTGAGTGTGGAGCAAGTGGCAGACAGAGCGGAGGAAGCGTGGAAACGTGGCGCAACGGAAGTCTGTATTCAAGGCGGTCTGCACCCAGACATTGACGCGAACTATTACCGAGACTTGATTGTCGCGGTGAAAAAACGCGTACCAGAGATTCACATTCATGCTTTCTCACCGTTTGAAATTTGGTACGGCTGTAAAAAAGCCAAGCTGGAACCAGAAGTGTTTTTGTCTGAGCTGAAAGCGTTAGGTTTAGGTTCTATGCCGGGCACCGCCGCAGAGATTTTAGACACGGAAATTCGCAAACAATTAACCAAAAACAAGCTCACCACAGACGAATGGGTTCGCATTATCAAAGCCGCTCATTCGGTTGGCGTGCCAACCACGTCGACCATTATGTACGGTCATGTGGATCAGCCGATTCACTGGGCAAATCACCTTAAATTGTTGCGCGATATTCAAAAAGAAACGGGCGGTTTTACGGAGTTTGTTCCGCTTGGGTTTATTCATTATGAAACCCGCTTGTACAACGACAACCCTGACAAGGTTCGCACTGGGCCAACCCAAGACGAGCATTTTAAAATGCACGCCATTGCGCGACTTATGTTGCAAGGCCACATCGATAATATTCAAGCGTCTTGGGTGAAAATGGGCCCAGAAGTAGCCACCAAAATGTTGCAATCTGGCGCGAATGATTTGGGCGGCACCTTGATGAACGAAAGTATTTCAAGAGCCGCTGGCGCAACCCACGGGCAAGAAGTTTTTCCTGAAGACATGGTGGCGAACATTCAAAGTGCAGGGTTAACCGCTGTTCAACGGGACACCAAATACGGTGTGGTAAAAACCTTTGAAGACGCGCCACGCGTTTTCCATCAAGCGAACCCGTCTATCGACGCTAATCGTATTGCTATTCAAGGCGTTGCTTAATGAGCAGCCCTTCTGAGTTAAAAATCACTTTGTTAGCGGGCGGCGTCGGTGGCGCAAAAGCCGCAGAAGGCTTGGCGGCGAGTCAATACGCCAGTGCGACCAGCATCATTGGCAACATTGCCGACGATGATGAGTTTCACGGTTTGTGGGTGTCGCCAGACATCGATACCTTGATCTATTCCCTTGGCGATCAAATCGACCGAGTACAAGGCTGGGGACGCAAAAACGAAACCCACCAAGTGTTAAAAGAGCTGAATGCTTTGGGACAAAACACTTGGATGACGCTGGGAGATTTGGACTTAGCCACGCATATTTATCGCACCAGCCAAAAAGCCAAAGGCGTGAGTGCCAGTGATGTAACGACGGCTTTGGCAAAACGTCACGGTGTCAGTGTGCCTATTTTGTTGCCAACGAATGACGTGGTGCAAACCCGAGTCAAAACGCCAGCAGGTTGGTTGTCCTTTCAAGAATTTTTTGTCCGTGAACACTGCCAACCAGAGGTGTTAGACACTGAATACAAAGGTGCTTCGGATGCTGTAGCGACACCAGAAGCGCTGGCACAGATAGCACACAGCGACATTATTGTGATCGCGCCAAGCAATCCGATCGTCAGTATCGGTGCGATTCTCGCGGTGCCAGAAATTCAACAAGCCATTGAAAGCAGTGGGGCTTATGTCATCGCTGTGTCACCACTTATTGGTGGAAAAACCATTAAAGGACCGGCCGATAAAATGCTCGAAAGTGCAGGCAAAAGCATCGATTCAAACGGTATTTATGCGTGTTATGCGTCGTTTCTGAATGCTTTAGTTATTGATACTGTGGATCAAGAAGAAGCGATTGGGTTAGAGCAAAAAGGCCTAGATGTTTTGGTCACGCCAACCTTAATGAAGACCACAGAAGAGAAAGCAAGCTTGCTTACCGAAGTGATTGAATTTGCTTTGTTTCAGCGCTCTAAGGGAGGAAAAAAGTAATGCCCTTTTTAGAAGAGAAATTGTGTGTGGTGGTTCCTATGAAATCCCCACAACGTTCCAAACAACGTCTTGCTCACAGCATGACGGACGAAGCTCGCGAAAGCTTATCGTTGAGTCTTTTCCAAAACACCTTGGCGTTTTTTCAAACGCATTTTCCTAGAGTGGACGTGTTGGTGGTCAGTGAGTCATTAGATGTGTTGGATCTTGCTCAATCTTATGATGCCAATACCTTATTTGACGATGGCGAAAACGGCTTAAACGGTGCTCTCACGTTTGCCTGTGATTGGGTGAAACAGTCAGGTTATGACAGTCAATTGATTATTCCCGGTGACATTGCCGTACTGAATCCAGAGGAAATCCAAGCATTAATTACGGTCGCGGATGACGCGGAAGTGGTGATTGCTGTGGCAAAAGACGGTGGCACAAACGCCTTGCTGACATCTCCGCCAGACGCTATTGAATTTGAATATGGACATCAGTCCGCGAGACTTCACAAAGGCAATGCATTTGAAAATGGCTTGAGTTGTCATTCATTAAACTTCACCGATTTGGCGTTAGACATTGACCAAAGTGATGATTTGAAACAAGCGGTAATACAAGCGCCTGAACGTTTCAATGCATGGAAATCGTGTTTTATATCACCCGTTAAGGAACATCAATATGCCTGATTCTATGAGTATGTTTCGTCTAATGGGCTTGCCAGATTTTCAACAAGGCGACGATTTAGCGCAGAAAATTATTGATACTTTTATCTCACAAAAACAAACCTTGGTGGCTGGCGATATTTTGGTCATTGCTCATAAAGTGGTGTCTAAAAGTGAAGGCGCATGCGCCTATTTAGAAGACGTCACGCCAAGCGAAGAAGCCATTGAATTGGCGAAAACGGTGAATAAAGACCCGCGAAAAGTCGAAGTGATTCTTTCTCAATCAAGCCGTGTAGTACGCGCCATGAAACGTCCAGATCAAGACGAAGGCGTTCTTATTGCTGAACACAAACACGGCTACATCTGCGCCAATGCTGCGGTCGATGAGTCAAACGCGGATCATCCGGGACAATTGATTTTATTGCCAGAAGACCCAGACAAAAGCGCCCGAGAAATCTGCCTTGCTTTAGAAAAACATTTTGGCTGTGAATTGGGTGTCATCATCAGCGATACCTTTGGTCGACCTTGGCGATTAGGTCAAACCAACGTGGCGATTGGCCTGGCGAACGTGCCGGGCGTGATGCACATGTTGGGGGAAGAAGACGCGTTTGGTCGTCCGCTGAGTGTTACTGCACCGGCTTTTGCAGACGAACTCGCGGCCGCATCTGGCTTGCTCATGGAGAAAAGCGCCAAGTCACCTGTGATTGTTTTCCGTGGTTTGGATTGGCCGAGAACCGACAGCTCAAGCAAAGATTTGATGCGCGCCCATAACGAGGACTTGTTTAGATAAAAACAGTTTAGATAAACAAGCACTTAGCGCAGCAATCGTTAATAGTCAGAAACGTAAACCGATTTAACACATTAATATTCGATAAAAAGAAAGAGGAATGTATGAGTAAAGTAGCAATCATCGGCGGTACAGGCCCGCAAGGTAAAGGTCTCGCATTGCGTCTGGCGCTGGCGGGTGTCAGTGTCGTTTTGGGCTCTCGTGATGCAACAAAAGCACAAGACGCCGCGACAGAAATGACCGCGCTCTTGTCTGACAAAGAAGTGTTCGAAAAAGGCACCATTGCTGATATCACAGGCATGAGTATGGAAGACGCCACCAAAGCGGCGGACGAATTAGTGATCTTGTCTGTGCCTTACAGCGGCCACGATGCAACACTGACCGCTCTAGCGCCTTTGCTCACAGATAAAGTGTTGGTGGACATTGTTGTGCCATTGGCGCCGGGCAATCCAAAAGCCGTTGAAATGCCAAAAAAAGGTTCTGTCACGGAAGCCGCACAAGCCTTGCTTGGCGAAAGCATTCCAGTGGTTGGCGCCTTGCATAACGTCTCTGCCGTCACTTTGAACGACCTTTCCCGCGCCATTAACTGCGACATTTTAGTGTGTGGTAATGACCTTGCCGCGAAGAAGAAAGTCATGGCGCTTATCGAACTTATGGGAACCAAAGCTTACAACGCAGGCTTGGCGGAAAGTGCCCGCTGTATTGAAGCGCTGACGCCTATCTTGATTCGCTTGAATATTTCGAAAGAGGTGCCGTTTAGTCATGCGGGTGTGCGTATTTGCCCACCAGAACATTAAGTTCGACTGCTGAGCTCACCAATACTTTGTTAAAGGTTATTGAAATTTAAAAAAACTAATTAAAAACATTATTGCAAGAGGAATACATTATGGAATTTGGTATCACGTTTAAAGGTTTTGTTAGCCCAGACCGCGCACGAAATTTGGTTCGTCAGGCGGAAGAAGCGGGTTTCACTTATTGCTGGTTTTACGATTCGCACATTCTTTGGCGCGAGTCATTTGTTGCCATGGCAATGTGTATGGAACATACGAAAAATATGCGTTTCGGGCCTTGTGTGACGAACCCGAACATTCGTGATTGGTCTTTGTCTGCCAGCTTATACGCAAGTTTGGCGCATCAAAGTAATGGCCGTTTCGACATTGGTCTTGGTCGTGGTGATTCGTCTATGCGAGTGATGGGGAAAAAGCCAGCGACTTTAGCACGTTTGTCTGAATTCACTACCAAGGTGAAAGCCATGGTTCGTGGTGAAGAAGTGGAATATGGCGAATGCCCTGAGCCAGTGAAATTGCCTTGGGCGACAGGTTACGAATTGCCTGTTTGGATCGGCGCGTACGGCCCGAAAGCCTTGGCTACCGCTGGTCAAGTGGGTGACGGTGTGATTCTGCAAATTGGTGATCCAGACCTTGTTAAATGGTTTACGGATCAGTCGATCAAAGCGGGTGAAGAAGCAGGCCGCGATATGTCCAACTTCAAAGTCCAAGCGGCGGCACCAGCGTACTTTGGTGACATGGATTACTGTATTGAACACACGAAATGGTTCCCAGCGATGGTCGGTAACCACGTAGCCGACATCGTTGAAAAATACGGTGCAGACTCTGGATTAGTACCAAAAAGCTTAACGGACTACATCGAAAATCGTAAAGGCTACGACTACTCGAAACACGGTCAAAGTGATAACCCATTCTTAGACTTCATCACAGAAGACATCGTGAAAAGCTTCTGTGTTCTGGGTACGCCTGAAGAGCATATTGCCAAAATCAAAGACCTTGAAGCGGCTGGCACAACGCAATTCAACATCTACCTAGACAGCGGAGACGAAGAAGAAATCATCGCGAAATACGGGAAAGAAGTGATTCCAGCTTTTAACAAAGCGTAACGTCACTAATCTAAAATAGAACCTTCTATACCAAGCCACGGCAATACATCATTTCGACATTGGCTCGAATCTTACATGATGTGTTGTCCGTGGCTTTTTTTTGCTTCATGAAAAGGATAGTTATTTATTTTTAGGGTTATTGGGGTTATTTTAAGGTCTTGAGAAAGCTGAACGAGGGCGTAAATATGAAATATCCTGTCGTGTTACACACAGATAACGGCATGAGTTATGGTGTTACAGTGCCTGATGTTGTTGGTTGTTTTTCGGCTGGTGAT
>CALLIL010000106.1 GCA_938009755.1 uncultured Marinomonas sp. | reverse complement strand
ATCTGCAAAGAACCTTAAAAAGAATAATGAGTTTATAGAGAGTCTTAAAGCTGTTAAAAATAGTGCTGAGCTAGAAAATGAGTAATTTGTCTGTTGTACTTCCTGTTTATAACGTTGAACAATATATTTCACATTGCTTAGATTCTCTTCTCTCGCAATCTTTTCAAGGTTCTTTGCAGATTGTTTTAGTCGAAGACAAGTCTCCAGATAACTGTTTGGCTATTTGCCGTGAGTATGCTGCAAAGTATGACAATATTACACTTATTGAGCATGCTGAAAATGGCGGAAGTTCAGTCGCCCGAAATTCGGGTCTAGAGCAAGTGCAGGGTAAGTACTTTGTCTTTGTTGACCCTGATGATATTGTTCCTGAGACAGCTTTAGAAACGCTTTATAAGGTTATAGAAGAATCAGGCGCGGATATCGTGAAGGGGAATAATACGTCCTTCAAAGCGAATCAGGCTCCAAAGCTAGTAAATTATTCTGTAAAAGAAACAGAAGAATACATTGAGGATGAATGCCTTACTGTGCTGCTTAAACATGAGAAGCTGCGTGGTCACCCTTGGGGAAAAATTTTTCGTACTTCAAGTTTCAAAGAGATTCGTTTTACATCTGGTTACCGTATGGCACAAGATTTGTTGTTTTGTGCTGAAGTGTTTAGTAAAGCGAAGCGCTTAGTATTAATTCCTGATGTTGTATATCAGTACCGTATCCATTCTGGTGGTGCGACAGGTAAAAAGTATGAAACTGGTGCTTACCTTAGTTGGTTAAAGTGTATTACTGTTATTGAAAACTTTGTTACTACTGAGAAACAAGATAAAGCCTATCAAGGGATTAAAGTTCGATCTCTCACTCAATTGGCGAAAGAAATCCGATCATTAAAAGGCGACTCTTTACGATCTGTGTTAGATGTTGTGGATCAGACTAGGAAGCAATGGGGAATTTCTGTAACAAATCTTATTTTTAGAGATAAAGCTTCTTTCGTTTCTATTTTTAGATATACAAAGTGTTTATTCGCTTTGAGAAAAGCACGTAAATACATTAAGTAATTTGCGCGCTTTTATATTTATTCTAAGGTGTTATAGCTTTACATTATAGTGTCGGCAAAGCGTCTTCCATTGCGGTCTATTTTTATCTTCTCCAACATTTGTTTTCTTCAAAGAGATCGCTTGTGACCCTACAATCGGAATAGGTTTTTCACATGGCGCTGAAGATCTTCTTACTTCTGTGCCTTGTAAGAGAGACATCATTTTAAACCATAGGTCATCAGCTTTAGGGGCGAGTTCTAAAAATAATTCTGAACTGGTTGTATCTTGATGTAAGGCGTTTTCAGGGTACAACACGCCGCCATATCCAATAGGCAGTAGTTTCTTATCAACGACTCCTGACGTTCTCATATATTCCCATTGTTTGTATGGTAGTAGCTCACTCTTTTCATCGTAAGTAATCATCCGACATTCATTAGTTATTACACTTTGAGGGTGATTGAGATGGTCGTTATAAAGCGAGTTAAGCCATTGTGGGCGATAAATTAGATCATCGTCACACGTTATAAGAGGAACATTCGGGTATTCTTTTAAGGAGTAGATGAGTTTTCTGTGGGAACAAGTCAGTTCTTCCTGATAACGTATTTCAAATACTTCACCAACAAGATCGGACAATTTTTTAGGTATCTGATATTTTAAGTCATGATGCAACCAAAGTAAGATTTTTTGTGGTTTTCTTGGTTGACTCAAAATACTGCGAATTGTAATGTCGATAATATGTAAGCGAGATGGAATCGAAGTTAGGGTAACGATGACGGGTAAAGTCTCAGGGCTTTTCTGCTTTAACTTTTCTAATGGGATACGTCGTAGTTTATATGCAGTTATGAGTGAAGGTATGTATTCTTTAAGTTTCACGGCGTTCTCTTTCTCTCATTTAATTGCCTGTATTTTGCTTTAGTCTGTATGTTTCTTCAATATATTTATGAGGCAGTATATGGATATAAAAAAGCCGTTACCTATGCTATGAAGCAGCTATTTTGTATTAGATAGAGTTATATTTAATAAGACAATTTTTTTAATAAATTAACAACACGCTTATCTGTCATTATTTCATTTACGCGCTCTTTATATTCAGGCTTTTCCCATTTTCTCAATGATTTTGTGTGATGGGGGATGACCTTGTCACTCCACGCTCTATTTTTCGTTACACTTGTGTTGCTGCTCCAGTCTTTTATTTCAGAGCAGAAATCTTCTTCAATGAAGAGGCAAAGGTCTCTCATTGTCTCTTCATAGTTTTCGACTAAGTCTTCATATTTTACAGTATAAACGGATGGGTGAGATTGATACTCAAGGCCGGATTGAACGTCTTGAATATATCGACTAGGAGAAACCCAATATTTATTTGGATTGGTAGGGTGTTTACTTGTTAATACATCACGCCCATCTCGTAGTAAATGAATGATCTTAACCTTGCCATTATAGTGCTCTAAAATTTCTGGGATATAACGGATGTTGGCTGGTGTTTTTTCACAGAAGCGTACACAACTAGCAGGGACTTTTTTTCTTGTTAAATAGCGCAGAAAACGGTGGTATTCTTTTGGCATTTTGTATTCTACCCCTTTCTCACAAGTCTTTTTTTCCCACTTGCTGAAAGCAGAAGTTTCATGTGCTAGGCCAAATATGCGAGGGTGTGAAGCGAACATGGAAAGAAGCATTGTGGTGCCAGATCGACCACAGCCGCCAATTAATATGGGAGGCTTTTGTGAAAGTTGCTGTATTTTTTTCTTACAAAGAATACGTAATAAAGGTGTTATTAAGTGTTTTTTTATAGGGGCCGCTAGGTGGTTTTTAAGTGGAACTTTAACGTATTTTTTATAGTGATTTATCATGATATGCACTTCCATACTATATACACTTTATTTGTCACTTTGTAAAAATAGTGTAAATAAATACACATTGTCAATAAAAATAAATGTCTACTGCATAAAGGTTTGAAAATAGATTCATGAAGATAGAGTTTATTTTATGGAGTGACAATGTATCTAAGTAGAAGGATTATGGAATGTTTGATGGTTTAGAAGGTAAAAGATGAAAGGCTCTATTTTAATCACAGGTTGTTCGAGTGGTATTGGCTTGGCGGCGGCGAAGACGCTTCAAGAAAAAGGCTTTTTAGTGGTGGCGAGTTGCCGTAAAGCCGAAGACGTGGAAACGCTGAAAGCCAATGGGTTGCAACATGTTGTTCAGATGGATTTGTCTGATTCTGCGTCCATTGCAAAAGGGTTAGAAGAAACCTTGGAAATAACAGATGGGACGCTTTTTGCTTTGTTTAATAATGGCGCTTATGGTCAACCGGGTGCCGTTGAAGATTTACCTGTGGATGCGTTGAGAGCACAGTTTGAGAGCAATTTTTTTGGGACTCATGAACTAACAACCCGCGTTTTGAAAGTCATGTTAGCACAAGGTTACGGTCGTATTATTACCAACAGTTCTGTGTTGGGTTTAGTTGCTGCGCCATTTCGTGGAGCGTACAACGCGAGCAAGTTCGCCATTGAAGGCTTAACAGACACTTTGCGCTTGGAATTATCCGATACGCCGATCCATGTCAGTTTGATTGAGCCTGGGCCGATCGTGAGTCGTTTTCGAGCCAATGCACTGGTGGCATTGCAGGATAATATCGATATGGAAAGCAGTCGCCATAAAAAAGGCTATGAAGACGCCATCGCAAGATTAACCAAAGAAGGGCCAGCGTCATCGCATACTTTGCCCGAAAGTGCCGTGGTGGAAAAATTGTTTCATGCGTTGACGTCGTCGCGCCCTAAGACGCGATATTTTGTCACGATTCCAACTTATGCAGCGGTGTTGATGAAACGCTTTTTACCGACATTTTTACTGGATAAAATCATGGGCGCACAAGGTGCTTAAAAGAAGATTATTTGGTTGCTTGATGGTTCAGTTCTTTAAGCCATTTTTCCATAGTGGATAAATACATTTCTTGTGCGGGCTTTTTTGACAAATACAAATCATGGAAGCCTTGAGGAATGGCCACGCTGGTGAGGTTTTTAAAGGCTTTGTCTGCGGCAGCTTGCATACTTTCTACGTCTAAAACGCCATCTCCTTTTTGAGTTTCCTCAACACTTTTTTTGCCTATTGTGCTGATTTCAGAGCGGCACATAAGCGTGGGAATGCTGATTTTATATTGGGCGAGAGTGCGCTGAGCATGAATGATCTCTCTGAGCCAATGGAAAGATAAATTGAAACCTTCAGCGGGTTTCCAATCCAATCGATAATCCCAATCGCCACCAAATCGAGTGTGCAGTGTTTTGGAGTACATATTTACTTTTTTCGCTCGTAGAAACGCAAAAGGCAACAGAGAAACAAGGGCTCGAATCGACCAACTTAGGCGGTTTAACCAGATTGGCGGTAAAGGCAAAGCAAAAAATGGGCTGTTAAACATGAGGCCAATGATTTCTGGAAACGATTTGCCATAATAAGCCGCTCGTTCGGAAAACGTGTGTGCTTGTGTTAAATAGGTTGAAACGGCAAGAGCGCCTGTCGAGTGAGCGAGAATAACGACTTTTTCCACGCCATCTTGTTTCATGGTCGACAAGGCTATGTCTAAATCTTGGCTGTATTGGGAAATGGATTCACAGGACGTTGGTAAGGCAAAAGGACGGATAGATCGACCATAATTTTGCATGTCGACAGCGTAAAATCGATAGCCAAGCTTGATGAAATATTCGGCTAAGTCTGCTTGGAAAAAGTAGTCTGTGTAGCCGTGAATATACAAAATGGCTTTTGTGGTTCTTGGGCGACCAATATGGTTTACCAGTGTGGTATGAACTTGATTGCTGGCATTGGTGCTTTTATTTCCAGCGAATGAGAATGTGCGAGCACGGAAGTTGGCACCCAATAAGTCTTCAACGTCTTTCACTTTTTGCCAGTGTTGTCCTATTGGTGTGCTCATGATTGCTCTCCGTTGTGCAGTAAATAGTTGCTGAATATTTGACGATACTCGCTACGGTTTTCTTTCGTTGATAGGATTAAGAAAACAAACGGTCACCTAGCTGATCAATGGTCATTTTGGCCTTGCGTAATGTAATAACGATGCATTCTTCACGGCTGCTAATTAAATCAGAGCGAATGAATTGATGCGTCTGCATATCATCGCCTTCACCTTTAGTGATGGTCGCGGCGACACGGTACTGGCCGCCATCTTTCATTGGCGCTGGAACAATATCAAAACCCTTGTATTCGACAGATTCTTCCGTTGGCTCTGGTGCCTCTTCTGACGCTGCGAAAAGGGCTTTTAAGCTTGATAAGATACCCATTTGTGTTTCTCCTAAATCGTATTATGTATTCTGTGGCGACATGCTTTCTTGTATTCTTCTGTGAAAGCCACCATTAGTCAAATGTCATCGTATGATTCCGTCTTGCTGTATACTCTGTGAGGGTTGCTAAAGTCCATGAGCACGAATGATTTTAAATAAAAAATAGGAATGTTTGATATGAACGAAACACAGGCCAATAATCCGTTGCATGGTATTAAATTAGAGCAAATTGTCACCGAGCTGGTGGAGCATTATGGTTGGCAAGAGTTGGCGATTCGTATCAATATTAATTGCTTTAAAAGCGACCCTTCAGTGAAATCTAGCCTGAAATTTTTGCGTAAAACTCCTTGGGCTCGCGACAAGGTAGAAGAGTTGTTTCTAAACACTTTCTTTGATTAAGAACGTTCGTATTCGAGTGTTTTTGGTTGTTCCGCTTTTCCTTTTGGCGCCGTATAGTGAACGGTATTCCGTCCTAGGTTTTTAGCAGAATAAAGGTTCTTGTCTGCGTGACACAAAAAATCATTAAAGTCCTGACCCTTTTTAAAACGGTCAATGCCGATACTTACGGTGAGTTTAATAGGGTGTTTATTAACGGCAAAGGATGATTGCTCAATGCATTCTCGAATAGACTCCGCGAATTGGTACGCCTGAGTTGATGTCTTATCATCAAGAATGACTAAAAACTCCTCTCCACCAATTCTATAAACATGCTGGTCGTTGACATGGGATTTCAGTACCTCCGCCGCTTTCATTAATACAGCATCTCCAACATCGTGGCCAAATTGATCGTTTATTTTTTTAAAATGATCAATGTCGATAATCAGTAGCCAAGTTTCTACTTTGTTTTGTGCTGTGTCTTTTGAATCTGTTTGATTATGAGATTCGAAGAATAGCTTTAAGGCATGGCGATTTTGTAGCCGTGTGAGAGAATCTTCGAACGCCATTTTGTTTAGCAGTAAGTTATGCTTTAAATACTGAGACTCATAGAAGTAGCAAATGATATAGGAAAGGTAATAAGCGACCGTGAAATTTAAGCTTGATCGATAAGGAATATAGCTGTCCGTATCAGATTTCATCAACAAGATAAAAAGTATAGGAAAAGACACTAATACAGTACAAATGAAGCCTTTTTTGGGGTTTGTTAAAATACAAAAAATAGGTGGTAATAAAAGTAACCAGTAAATAGAGCCTGCTCTCAAATCCGCTGTATAAAAAGCAAAGATGGTTGTAAAGGTAAAAGAAAAAAGCAATATGTTCGTTTGCCAAGGAAGAGGTTTTGAGCGCCTCGCCGTAGAAAATAAATAGATATTTAAAATGCAGAACAATCCTTCAATAACCGCAATATTAGGTTGATTTAAAAAAACCATATTTAAAATAGAAAAGAAAAAAGCAAGAAGGGCAACGGCTAAACTAAGCCATTTGTGTAATGCGTGTTTGGCATCAGATAATTGAATAGTGGGCTGAGTATTCATTTACGTCTCTGTATACTAAATGATCAGTGTATTTTGTGTTCGGTATTTTCCTCTAAAAACAGACGTTATTTTTCATTACTTTAGTAACAAATTGTTAACGATAGACAGAATAATCGATGGAATGAATCAATATATGTGTATAAACGTAAATGAGGTAGCATTCGACATCATGTGTTAGAGGATCATTCTGTGAACAAAAGAGAACCTTATGATTTAAAGAATCTGTTTTGGAGGCTTAGACTTATTTAAGCAATAAGCCATGATTGATTGGTGTGAATTCGTCTGCGGAATGAATCAAAGATTGAGCGGTTAAACTTTCTACGCCGTAAACCTCGACTCTCGTATGGTATTTTTCTCTTAATGTCGTTGCGAGCAATCCAAAGTCGCCATCGCCAGACACAAGCACCAGTACGTCACTGTCTTTTCCATATTCAATACCGTCTATGGCAATTCCCACATCCCAATCGCCTTTTGCAGAACCGTCGGAACGCTGAATAAAAGGTTTCAGCTTTACCTCAAATCCGATGGCTCTTAAAATGTTTTGGAATTGGCGCTGTTTTTCATCCCCTCGATTAATGGCATAAGCGATGGCTTTTACGACATTTCGACCTTCCGTCGCCTGTTGCCAAAATGCGTTGTAATCAAATGGACGTTTAAATGCGTCTCGCGTTGTGTAATAGACGTTTTGTACGTCAACGAGAATAGTGACATTACGCACCGTTGCATTATTCGCCGAGGTTTCATTCATGACTGTCGTGCTCGTTAATGTCTTGCTTGGGAATGGAAAGTGTCATGTTGCTCAAGCTGTATAAACGGCTATTGCTCATGGACAGCACCAAGTCGGATAAATTGATTGGCTCTTTTGGGTTCATGGCGATTTTTAGGCTTTGAGGGGAAATCAAGAAATTCAGCATCACATTGGCAATATGATCGGCTTCTTGTGAATCAACATAAGCGAGCCCAAAGGTTTCACTGCTGTAACGTAAGGTATCGAATAACTCGTATTTTTCTTCTGGAGTTGAAGGTGGGTTCTGTAGCCAATCTTTAATTAACCCTTGATCTTGGTAGGTCATTTCAAAGGCATCTACTTCTACCTGATCGCCATGAATAATCAACACGGCTTCTGGTTGTCCAAGGGCGATAGAGGCGAGTAAGTCTGTACGGAGTTCGCTCATGGATACTTCTGAACCCACCAAATTTAGGTTGCTGTGGGTGGATAATTTGCCAAGGTCTTTTATGTCCAGTTCAATGTCGCTTGTGACATTATGGCCATCAACCGTCGAGACAATTGAGCCTTTACCAATTAAGGTGTCTAACTCTGCAACATACAGCCAATAAGCGGTTTCATCCGATAAGTCTGATGGTTGGCTCTCTTCTAGCCAGAACTCCACGTCTAAATTAGGGTAAGTCAAAGGGTAGCTATTAAAGGAGATACGAGAAAATTTTAACCAAGGCGCAGAATCATCATTACCAAAACGAACGTTTTCTAGAGAAGGCGTCAAAGTAAAAGGATTAAAATGCAGAGTGTCATAATGCACAAACGGCGTTAACCCTGCTCGTTGCAATTGTTCTTGAACCTTTTGTTTTGCGTATAGAGTGCCAAAATGTTTTAGTCCATAAAGCCCTAATACAACAAGGCCAAACAGCATAAAAGAGATAAACACAATACGGGCGCTATTTTCTTTGAGTGTGTTGACGACATTTTTCACGATAGACATCCAGTTTTAGGGCTTCTTTACAATAGTGAAAAGCCAGATTAAGCGTCATAGGCTTTAGATGCAAATAAAAGTGGGTGGCTTGATGGTTTAGTGTAAGGGTGGCAGCGTTAGTGCATCGACTTTTAGCGTTTTATGAGAACAATTTAAAGGTTTAGAAAGCGCGTTAGTATGTTATAGAATGTGGTTTTATAGGATTAGGGACAGGTGAAAATGAATTACGTAACAATGGCTTTAGTTGGTTTGGTGGCGTTTGAACATGTTTATATCATGGTGTTGGAAATGTTCATGTGGACCAAACCAAGAACATTAAAAGTGTTTGGCATCGCGCCAGAGCTTGCTGCACAAACAAAAAATATGGGTGCGAACCAAGGTTTGTATAACGGTTTTCTAGCCGCAGGTTTGGTATTTGGTTTATTGCACAGTGATTATATTTTTGCACAACAACTGCAAATATTCTTCCTTTCCTGTGTCATCGTCGCCGCGATTTTTGGTACTTTCACAGTGAAAAGAAGCATCATTTTGTTGCAAGGAATGCCTGCTATTTTCGCTTTGTTGAGTGTCTTGATTCTGGGCTGATTTTATATTTGTTCTATAATAAACGTGCTATAGACAGTTGTTTGTAGTACGTTTTTTTATATCTTGAAAAAATACCATATAAGAACACTAAGACGAACAAGGAGTCCGTTATCTCATCTTTGATCCCATCACAAGAGGATTTGTGGTTTTTGCCATTAGGTGGCACCGGTGAAATTGGCATGAACATGAACCTGTATGGTCATGATGGACAATGGTTGATGGTTGATTGCGGCGTTTCATTCAACGAGCCTTTAAAACCAGATGATCTTCATACAGCGGAAGTGGTTTGTGCTGACCCTCGTTTTATCTCTGAACAAAAAGAGCGCCTTGCGGGCATTGTAATAACGCACGCACACGAAGATCATGTGGGTGCTTTGCCTTTTCTTTGGCGTCGCTTTAAATGCCCTGTTTATACGACCGCTTTTACCGCTGAAGTGTTGCGTCGAAAATTGGTGCAAGTCGGCTTGGCAGACGAAGTGCCAGTGATCATTGTGAATGATAATGAAACCAAGAAAATTGGTGTGTTTAATGTGACTTGGCTGGCGCTGACGCATTCCATACCCGAACCTTTTGCCATGACAATCGATACGTCAGCAGGCCGAATTTTTCACACAGGCGATTGGAAAATCGATAAAAAACCGATTATCGGAGACGGCTTTTCACCTTCCTCTTTTAAAGCGCTTGCCAAAGAAAACATTCTTGCCATGATGTGCGATTCCACCAACGCGTTACGAAACGGCCATTCCATTTCGGAGCACGATTGCTATGAAGCACTGTTGGCGACAATTGCCCCAGAAAAGAATCGAGTGGTGGTTGGTTGTTTCAGCAGCAACGTGGCTCGACTAGTGGCGCTTGGTCGTGTGGCGCAAGAAACAGGGCGCTATTTAGCGCTGGTCGGACGCTCCTTGATAAACATGGTTGGCGCAGCCAAAGCCACAGGACATTGGCCAAGTGACTTACCCCTGATCGATGCGGCGCACATGGGATATTTACCGAGAGAAGAAGTGTTGGCCGTTGTCACTGGCAGCCAAGGCGAACCGAGAGCCACATTAAACCGTTTAGCGTCTGGGAATTGCTTTGATTTAACCTTGGACGCGGACGACTTAGTGATTTTCTCCGCCATGATGATTCCGGGAAATGAAGAGGCCATCATGCGTTTGGTCGAACAATTCAAAGGTCAAAAAATCCGTACCTTGCAACAAGAAGACACAGATTTGCCGATTCATGTCAGTGGTCATCCTTGTGTGGAAGAATTGAAACAACTTTACACTTGGGTTCAACCGCAAATCGCGGTGCCTGTTCATGGGGAACCTGAGCATCTACGAGGCAATGGTAAAGTCGCAAAGGCGAGCCATGTTCCTCAGCAGTTAGTAGGTGAAAACGGCGATATTTATGAACTGGCGCCGAGAGTCAAAATACGCCGAAACCAAGTGCCAGTAGGGCGTATTGCCTTATCTCGATAATTAGAGATAAGGCAATATATCATTTTTTTACAGCTATTTTCTTTTTATCATTTCAGCTTATGTTAATTGACATTACGCTTCTTACGCTTAAGTTGAGACCAACAAATCAATCCAATAATTAGAAAAGATGGAAGCCAGAACAGCTCTTTGTTAGGACGATCAGAGCTGACATTAACTGAAACAATTCTCTGATCAAATTCGAAGCCTAATTTTTCCGCAGGAGAAGCAAAGCTTACGGTATCAATCAGCAGTGCATCTTTTTCTGAAATAAGCTTTAAACCAAGATCGTCAAAGTACTCAATTTCACCCACACGCTCCAGCTTCTTTGGTAATAATGTGAAGAAGGTTGTTTTTTCTCCTACTTTATCAAATCCATCTATTTTAAGTTTTAATGAATCTTGATCGTTTAATGACTCATAAGCACTGGCTATGTTTTCTAATGGCACATTTTGATAAGGAGGATAAACCATATCAAGCCAGAAACCTGGACGTAATAAAGTGAATGCCACCAGAAGGAAGATCAGACTTTCGTACCATTTATTCTTAACAACAAGGTATTCTTGCATGGCTGAGGAAAATACCATCATGGCGACGGTTGAGACTAAGAAAATAACAACTCCCCAATACCAAGTAACATCAATCAGCAGAAGATCAGTATTGTAAATAAAGATAAAGGGTAACAAGGCGGTTCTAAGACTATATTTGAATGCTTGTAATCCTGTTCTTATCGGGTCGCCTTTAGAAACTGCTGCTGCAGCGAAAGAAGCGAGTCCAACGGGAGGCGTTACATCAGCCATAATTCCGAAATAAAATACAAATAAATGTACCGCTATTAATGGGACAATCAAGCCACTTTGTTCTCCTAAGGAAACTATTACAGGAGCCATTAGTGCCGAAACTACTATGTAGTTGGCCGTCGTTGGTAATCCCATTCCAAGTATTAAACACAGTAAAGCGGTTAGTATCAGCATGATGAAAATGTTACCCATTGAGAAATACTCAACAAGGTCGGCCAGTACCAATCCAATACCTGTTTGTGCAACGGCACCAACAACAATACCAGCCGCCGCTGTTGCAACAGCAATACCTATCATATTTCGAGAGCCTGCTTCTAATGCACTAAATAAATCACCTGCACCTGACAGTATCCCTTGCTTAATCGACGTTGCGCTCTCTTTTCTGAATTTCGCTTTTAATGCTTTTTGGCTAACTAATATGAAAATCATAGATGTTGATGCCCAGAAAGAAGAGAGACTAGGCGACATTTTTTCTATCATCAGGCACCAAATTAGAATTACGACAGGTAGTAAATAATGCAGACCACTCATGAAGGTTTGTTTGAAATCAGGCAAGACATTTAAGTCAGAGTCTTCTTCATTAAGGTCTGCATATTGAGATACGACCTTAATAATATAAAAATAAGATACGACTACCGAAGCTAAAACAATATAAATAGCACTGTCTTGAAAAACATCTTTTACCCAAGAAATACTGAAATAAATCAAATAGGAAAGGACAGACATTACTAAGAAACCAATAATAAATTTGGTGAATTTCAACAGTAAGCTGACAGTTTTTGAATCGTCAGGTATGCCTTTTGCCCCCATCTTCTTTGCTTCAAGATGGACAATAAAGATCAACGAAATATAAGAAATTAAGGCTGGCAAAAACGCACTTTTAATGACTTCACTGTAAGAGATCCCAATGTATTCCACCATTAAAAATGCTGCAGCTCCCATGACAGGAGGCATTATCTGTCCATTCACAGAAGATGCAACTTCTACCGCACCTGCTTTTTCGGCAGAAAAGCCGACTTTACGCATCATGGGAATAGTGAAGGTACCAGTAGTAACAACATTAGCAATGGAGGAGCCAGATACAAGACCTGTTAAACCAGACGCTACAACAGCCGCTTTCGCTGGTCCACCCGAGTATTTACCAAGTACCGAAAATGCCGTTTTGATGAAAAAATTACCTGCACCGCCCTTTTCCAGTAGCGCACCAAATAAAACAAAAAGGAATACGAAGCTGGTCGAAACGCCTAGCGCAATGCCAAAAACGCCTTGAGTTGTTAACCATTGATGATTGACTAAAGAGTTAAGGCTAACACCTTTATGAGCAATCATACTTGGCATGTAAGAACCAAAGACTGAATACAGTATGAATATAAAAGCGATGGTGGCGAGAGGAAGACCTAACGAACGTCTTGTTGCCTCAAGTACCAGTAATAAGCCAATAGCACCAACAATAACATCTTGAAGTATTGGGCTGCCTGGGCGAAGTGCTAGTTGGTCATAGAACACATATAAATAGGCGCCAGTAGCGCTTGCTATAATGGCAAAAATCCAGTCTAGGCCAGAAATGTGAGATTTGTTTGATTTGTTGTTAGCTGGGAAGGCGATAAAAACGAGGAATAGAGCAAAAGTAAAATGAATATATCGAGCTTCCACTCCACTGAAAATACCAAAATCCAATATAAAAGGGAGAGGGGATGCGACCCAAAGTTGAAAAATGGCCCAGCCAACAGTTAACGATACAAGAAGTTTTTTCTCTGCACCTTCTAAGTTTCTTGCTCCAACATCAACAGAGTTAACAAGTTCGTCTACAGAAATATTATTTTCTTTACTCATAGGGTTATCCGGCCTATTAAAAAAACCACATGTGTCAGAAACACACGTGGTACTGCTTTCACTAAAGTGATTATTTAATCCAACCACGCTCTTTGTAATATCTTTTTGCGCCTTCATGCAAAGGAGCAGACAAACCGTCGCTGATCATTTTTTCAGCAGTTAAGTTTGCAAAGGCAGGGTGTATTTTTTTGATACGATCTAGGTTACTGAATACGGCTTTAGTGATCGCATAAATGGAATCATTAGGCGTGTCTTTATCTGTAACGATGGTTGCAACAACACCATATGTATTGATGTCGTTTGGATTGCCTTTATACAAACCACCAGGAATAACCGTTTTGGCATAATATGGATATTTTTTGATTAACTGATCAATATCATTGCCTTCAACAGGAATGATTTTGGCATCAGAAACCGTTGTAGCTTCTTGAATAAGACCGGATGGGTGGCCCGTTACAATAGTGAAAGCATCGATGTTTTTGTCACTTAATGCCGAGCTTTGTTCTGTGCTGGTAAGCTCAGAGGCCAGTGAAAAATAATCAAAATCCAAACCTTTAAAGGTCATAAGGGTTTCCATTGTGGCTCTTTGGCCAGAACCAGGGTTACCAACATTGACTTTTTTGTTTTTTAGATCGCTAAAGTTACTAATATTTGAATCTGTTCTAGCTACAATAGTTAGCGGTTCACCATGCATAGAAAAGACGGAGCGGAGGTTATTAAATTTGGTGTCGAATTGTTTTAAACCTGAAAGAGCATTAAAGCCAACATCCGATTGAGCAACACCTAAATCAAGATCGCCAGAACGAATGCCATTGACATTGGCAACAGAACCGCCAGTAGAAGGTGCATTACATTTTAGATCTATATCTTTTAAGTTATTAACAAATCGACATACAGTTTGCCCAACCACATAGTATGTTCCTGTTTGTCCACCTGTTCCTATCGTGACATAACTTTCTGCGATGGATGTCCCTGATGCAGTGGCAATGCTAAGTCCCAATAATGTTCCTGATAGATATTTGCTGATATTTTTCATGTCAGTACCTATATTTTAGTTTTAGTGTATAGCTTATGAGAGCTGTATGTGATTCAAACAGTATTTTATGAATAGAAAAAACGATTTTATTTGATGTTTTAGTAGTCCTTTTAGGAATACTCTGCGCGTGGATAGAGGTTTTTCAATAATTATTTTATGCTGCATTACATTCCTTTTTTTCATTTTTTAGGATGTAAAAAACTCTCTTTTTTTGATCTAAAAATAATGTGACTCTGATGTGATTCGTAACAAATAACAGAGAACCGCCTTATGAGCACAGAAAACCTCACTGCGTTGAGAGAAAAATTCAAAGATATACCAACAACTATTATTAGTGATGCTTTAGGCCGTAATACAGGTATAAATGGATTAAGGAAATATCACCAAAAAAGCCTTAAATTAGTGGGTCGTGCCCTAACTATAAAATGTAGCCCTGGTGATAACTTGTATATTTATAAGGCTCTTAAACAGGTAAAAAAAGGCGATGTTTTAGTCGTTGATGGTCGAGGTGCTACCGATAATGCCTTAATGGGTGAGCTCATTATGCTTCAAGGCCTTAAAAATGGCTGTGAAGGATTCATTATCGATGGTGCTATTCGAGATGTTGAAGCTTTTGAAGAAGTTCCAGTTTATGCGCGTAATAATACACATTTTGGGCCTTTTAAAAATGGACCAGGTGAAATCGGTGTGCCTGTTTCGGTTGGCGGTCATGTTGTTATGAATGGTGACGTTATTATTGCCGATGATGATGGTGTAGTTACCTTTCCTTGGATAGAGACTGAAGATATTTTGCAAACTTCATTGTCCTTGTTGAAAAAAGAGGATGGCATTATTGAACAAATCACGACAGGAAAGATGGATTGGGTTGATCTGATTTTAGACAAGGCGGGGATATAGGATGACAGATAATATGCTATCTCAAACCGTACTCAACTTAAATGAATCTGCCAGTTTAAAAGCAGCGGCTTTGGCTCAGAAATTGATTTCCGAAGGAAGAAAAATTATTAATTTTTCAATCGGAGAGCCTGATTTTAATACGCCTGATGCTCCTTCGTTAGAGGCAATAAAAGCCATTACTATGGGTAAAACTCATTATTCTAATCCGCAAGGAAATTTAGATTTACGAGAAGCGATTTGCGAAAAATTGCACCGTGATAATGCGCTTGAATACAGTACGGATGAAATAATTGTCGGCAGTGGTGGTAAACACATTATTTACCACGCTTTTTTAGCAACCATTAATCCAGATGATGAGGTGATTGTTCCATCTCCTTATTGGGTATCTTACCCTGATATCGCCTCTCTTTGTGGTGGTAAACCTGTCATAGTTCAGCCTGATCCTATTAGTTTAAAGTTAACGTCAACTGTATTAGAGAAGAGCATTACAGCAAAAACAAAATGGATTGTACTGAATTCGCCTTCTAACCCTACGGGTGCGGTTTATACTGAAAACGAATTACAAGCGATTGCAGAGGTGCTTAGAAAGCACCCACATGTGCTGGTGTTATCTGATGAAATTTACGAGAAATTTGTTTACCCGCCAGCGAAACACGTCTCTCTTATTAATGTCGCACCAGATTTAAAAGAACGAACTCTTCTCGTTAATGGTGCTTCAAAGGGTTATGCCATGACTGGATGGCGTATTGGTTTTGGTGCTGGTTCAACTACTTTGGTTGCTGCCATTAAAAAGCTTATTTCTCAAACAACCACTTGCCCAAGTTCTATAAGTCAAGAAGCGGCTAAAGTAGCATTCTCAGAAACTCAGCCTTCTATAATGATGCGCGATAGTTTCCAGAACAGAAGAGATGAGGCCGTTACTATTTTATCAACTTCTGAGCTTTTGGGTGATATACGCAAGCCAGAAGGGGCTTTTTACCTGTTTTTAAATTTAGAAAATGTCGTTGGCAAGAAAACAGTAACAGGTAAGGTGCTTAATAGAGACGATGATGTCGTAGAATTTCTACTTGAAGAAGCGAATGTTTCTACAGTGTCTGGTAGCGCTTACGGTTTTTCACCTTATTTGAGAATTTCTTTTGCATGTTCGGTAGAACAGATTAGAGAAGGGTGTCAGGCGGTGGTGAATGCGTTGGCAAGCCTAAAAAGCTAATTTAAGCTCTTTGTTTCTATTGTCCTCCCTGTGACGATTTACCACTGGGTCCTTGTGATTCAGTGGTTTTTTTATTCTGGCGAGCTTAGATTATTGGTAAAGTGGGTTTCTCCATTTTAGGAGTATTTTTAGGTATCTCATTTGAAAATAAATATGCCCAAACACTGGCATTAGCTGGAGTATATAAATGATCACTTTTAAACAAGTAGAAGCTTTATATTGGATTTCAGAGCTAGGAAACTTTGCTGCTGCAGCCGATAAATTGAATACAACACAGTCTGCTATTTCTAAACGAATCAATGAGCTTGAATCTGTTTTTGATATAGAAGTGTTTGATCGGTCGAGGAGGAATGCAAAATTAACCGAAAAAGGCATTGAACTATTAGCCTTGTCAAAAGACATGCTAGACATGAGAGATTATGTTCTTGAGCGAATGAGTAGCCCTGAAACCCTCCATAAGCGTTTTCGTATCGGTGTGACGGAACTCACCGCATTAACTTGGTTGCCTAAGCTAGTGAAGATGATTGCACAAAACTATCCTAAATTGATTATTGAACCTCAGGTTGAGCTAAGTTCAACCTTGCTTGAAAAATTGGCAAATGATTCTTTAGACATGATTATTGTGCCAGATGTTTATGAAGATACAGCCTACAAAGTGTGCCGTCTCAAAACAGTAAAAAATGCATGGATGTGCACACCTGACTATGTACAAACTGATGGACCAATTGATTTTGAATCTCTCTCTAAATTGAATGTGCTGACTCAAAGTAACTTGTCTGGAACCGGGGTGATTTATGATAGATGGTTCTTGCAGAATGGTTTCAAAGTAACGAGAAAACTATTGAGTAATAGCTTGGTTGCGCAAATTGGTTTGACCCTATCCGGTATTGGCATTAGTTATTTACCTATTTCAGCGATGAGAAAGCACCTAGATAGCGGCTCATTAAAAATTCTAGACATTAAGCCTCAGCTTCCTGAAGTGAGATATGCCGCACTTCATAGAGCGGATCGGGACTCTAAGCTTTATAGTGATGTTATAAATTACACATCGGTATCTTGTGATTTTGAAGGGGTTTTGATCGGTGCTTCTTAACATAAGTGAAAGTGATGTTACCAAATGATTTTAAGCCTCTTTAAAGCACTTCAAGGTAACGTTTAGACTTCATAGAATACCTCTTGTTAAACCTATTTTTAACGATAATAAATGTCTCGAAAGTAGAGTTAGTTAGTCGGTGCGAATATGGTTTTTGATGTTTTCCCTGGTATTTCTTTGGCGAGTTTAGGCACCAGATACCCCGGCAATTCTGCGGCGACTTTGCCCATTAATTTTTGCGCCTCTTCCACACTAAGATCAAAATGCGCTGCGCCTTCTACAGGGTCGAGCGTGAACATGTAGTAAGGTAAAATGCCTGCACTGAACACCGCTTCACTTAAGTTCACCTGAGCGTCAACACTGTCGTTTACTCCTTTTAAAATAACGCCTTGGTTGAGCAAGGTGACGCCCGCTTTTTTTAATCTATAAGCCGCATTAGCGACTTCCGCGTCGACTTCGTTGGCGTGATTAATATGCCAAACCATGATGATGTCGAGTCGAGTTGCTTGTATCCAATCAATCATATCGTTGGTAACTCGAGCTGGAATCACGACGGGCAGACGCGAGTGAATGCGTAGGCGCTTGATTTGCGGTAACGCTTCTAATTGAGCGACTTTCTTTACCAACAAGGCGTCTTTCATCATCAAAGGGTCGCCGCCGCTTAGAATCACTTCGTTTATGTCTGGATGAGTGTGCAAATAATCGACCACAGATTGCCATTCTGCTTGCGCTAATTGGTTGTCGCCATAAGGAAAATGACGACGGAAACAGTAGCGGCAATTGACCGCACAAGTGCCTGTGGTGATAACAAGCAAGCGACGTTTGTATTTATGTACGATGGCTTTTTGAGGGCTGTGATCGGCTTCTTCTAAAGGGTCTTTTGTGTAACCGATAACGCTTTTTGTTTCTAAGGCGCTTGGTAATATTTGCAATAGCAATGGGTCATTTGGGTTGCCGTATTCTATGCGAGATAAATAAGGGTGAGGCGCCAATAATTTGAAGCTTTGCTGCGCCTCTTTGCCTTGATCGGCCAAATGAGTAGGAAGGCCAAGGTGCTGAACCAACTCTGATAATGAGGTAATGGCTTGTGAAAGGTGTTGTGTCCAGCTGAGGTTATTTTCAGCTTGGTTGTCTGTATGTATCGGTATCACGTCAAATGTCTGCAAAGTTGTGTTCAATTAGGGTATGATTGCGCCATCTTATTTTTTGGCCTGTAAGGCCGATGGCTCTTGAATCAATCTTAAGACAGACATCATACGTCAGTCAGAGCCTTTTCTCTAAAAATATACTGTGAGGATTTATGGCTAATCTTTCTACTAGCGATATGCGCACTGGCGCGAAAGTACTTGTTGATGGCGACCCATGTTCTGTATTAGAAAACGAACACGTTCGACCTGGTAAAGGTCAGGCGTTTAACCGTCTTAAATTACGCAACCTAAAAAGCGGTCGCGTATGGGAACGTACGTTTAAATCTGGTGAATCTTTAGAAGCGGCAGATGTGATGGAAACCGACATGGAGTACTTGTACACCGACGGTGAGTTCTGGCATTTTATGGCTGTCGATGGCACGTTTGAACAACACGCTGCTGACGAAAACGCCATTGCAGACACAAAAAACTGGTTGAAAGAGCAAGAGAAATACGTCGTGACGTTATACAACGGCGCGCCACTTGCTGTAACGCCACCGAACTTCATTGAACTAGAAGTAAAAGACACTGATCCAGGTGTCAAAGGCGACACGGCAAACGGCGGTTCCAAGCCTGCTTTCTTGACAACGGGCGCGATGGTTCGTGTGCCGCTTTTCATCAATATTGGTGAAGTACTGCGTGTTGATACTCGTACAGGCGAATACGTTTCTCGCGCTACGGGCAAATAAACGCACTTATTTCTTTGTCATAAGAACAAATTTTAAAACCCTCGTTAGTACGACTATCGAGGGTTTTTTTATGCTTCTTCATCGGGTCTTTGACAATATTCTGGCAGAAACGTCAAAAGCTTCTTAAGCTAATTGTAAAGATGGAAAAAACTGGCTGAATATTATTAAGGAGACGTGATGATAGACGACTATAAAACGGGTGGCGTAGATAAAGATGGAGAGGAAATCACTTACGTCTATGGGAAGAACAATAACATTGTTGTGTTTGAATGCGCTTGTGGTGATATTCGATGGGAATTTAATAAAATTGAGAGAGACATCAATTTAAAAGTTAGTGCCAAATATCATTACCTGCGTGGGAAAATACCTTCAACTTTACCAGAGACGTTACGACGTTCGGTTGTTTCAGAGCTTGCAAACGCGATGTTCAACGCTCTTAATGTGAAAGACAGTAACGATGTTGATGGTGCGTTTGAGCACATTCAAAAACGAATCACGCTTATTTTATCGCCCAACCAAGCCAAGCTCTGGCTCATCCTATATAGCCTTTTTTCGTCGTTCACTCTTGTTATTCTGTTAAGTGTTTTATCGTCACAGTTTGAGCTCGATAGATTCATTGCCTTATGCGCTGGCGCGGGTGTGTTAGGCAGTATGTTATCGTTTATGCAACGCAATTCACAAATCACCGTGAACCTTGAAGAGGGTCGAAGTTACATTTTTTTGCAAGCGGCCTTCATCCCTATATTAGGCATGTTGTCTGGTGTTTGCCTATTTGTCCTCTCGAACTCCGACTTGGCTTTTAGCTTCGCGAAAGACAACATTTTTAACTTACTTGTGTTGAGTATTTTTTCTGGCTTTTCAGAAAGGTATGTTCCTGATTTATTTAAAAATGTATCAGTCAAAACGAAATAAAAGAAAGCGCTTGAATGCAAAAACGGCCTCTCACCATTTGATGAGAGGCCGTTTTGATTTCTAGCGTATTAAACGGATGTTTTCGCTTACAGCTTAACGATCAATTTACCGTTGTTTTTGCCTTCGAATAACAGATTGATGCCCGTTGTGGCGCTTTCAATGCCTTCAATGGTGTGAGCACGGTATTTCAATTCCCCTTTGCCTAACATGGTGCCCAGTGCTTGGCCGTATTCAGGAATGCGATGGAAATGGTCTGGCATCGTGAAGCCTTGAATGGATAAACGTTTCTTAATGATGTTCAACCAGCTCGGACCAAGGTCTGGCACTTCTTTGTCGTATTCTGCAATAAGACCGCATACCGCAATGCGTCCGTGTGCGTTCATGCGCTCAAAAATAGGAGCTTGTGCTGTACCGCCTGTGTTCTCAAAGAAGAAATCGATGCCGTCTGGAACCGCATTGGTAAGTTGTTCAACAAAATCTGCTGCTTTGTAATTGATGGCGTAATCGAAATTTAATTCGTCTGTTAGCCATTGGCACTTCTCTGTAGAACCTGCGATACCAATAACTTTTAAGCCAAGATTTTTTGCCATTTGACCAACTAAAGACCCAACAGAGCCAGCGCCTGCGGTGATCACAATGGTTTTGCCTGCGTCTTCTGCGCTTAGTTTTAATACCTCAAAAACACCGTGGTAAGAGGTAATACCTGGCAATGCGATAACCGACAAAATAGCGTCAGCAGGGACTTCTTTAGGAATAGGATTCACGCCATTGCCGTCACTGAGTGCGTATTCAGTTAGGCCTAAAAGTCCCATCACTCGTGTACCAACAGAGAAATTATCGTTCTTAGAGTCAACGACTTCACCAATGCCACTGGCGCGCATGGTGTCGCCTAATGCAACAGGTGGAATGTAGCTTTCTTCATCGGCACTTACCCAACCGCGCATGGCTGGATCGAGAGAAAGGTGTGTCATTTTGATCAAGAAATCACCGTCTTTTGGCTGTGGAATATCTTGTGTTGTTATTTCGAAAATGTCTTCGGTGATCTTCTGTTCTGGACGCGCAATAAGTTTGATTTTGCGATAAGTCATGTCTGTTACTCCTGTAAAATGTGCCGTTATTCTACCTGATAGACTCTGACTTAGTGGTTAATCTTTGAGGAGTAAATATGAATCGTAGTTACTGAACTTTATTTCAACCGACAGTAGTTGCAATGACAAAAAATTGCGGGCAATCTTGACCAAATACGTAAATAAATAGCACGAAAGGTAAATGGAACACCAAACACACTTTTTGTGTGTCTCAAATTTTTGGAGAAAGTCATTTGAAACACTTCACATATTCTGCCATTGCTCTTGCCTTGGCGACTTCCATGTCAGCACACTCCGCCACGATGAAATGGGCGGGAACAACGGATCCGCAAACGATGGACCCTCATGCGGTGATTTCGGCTCCCGTATTAGGCTTCCTAAACAATGTTTATGAAGGCTTGGTTCGTCGTGGTAAAGACATGTCGATTGAGCCAGCGTTGGCTCAATCATGGACGCCAATTGGTAATGGTCAAGGCTGGCGTTTCAATTTGCGCAAAGGCGTGACGTTCCACAACGGTTCGGTTTTTAACGCAGATGATGTGATTTTTTCGTATCAGCGTGCTTCGGCCGAAACGGCAGACACAAAAGGTTGGTTTGCACCCATTTCTGAAGTAAAGAAAGTCGACGCTTACACGGTCGATTTCATGACTAAAGCGCCAAACCCTTTGTTCCCAGACAGTATTGCCAATTGGATGATCATGGACGAAGAGTGGTCAAAAGAAGTCGGTGCGATTTCTGCCAATAAAGAAGCGGGCAATGCTGCGACATTGCAAACCAATGGCACAGGCGCGTATCAAGTTACGAAACGTCAGCCTGGCTTAGAAACCACCTTGGCGCAATATGAGAATTGGTGGGGCGAAGAGATAGGCAACATCACCGAAGCCACTTTCACACCGATTCAAAACCCAGCCACTGCGGTCGCGGCGTTACTGGCTGGCAATGTCGATATGATCAACCCTGTGCCGATTCAAGACGCTGCGCGCTTGGATCAAAACCCTCAAGTGACTGTTATTAAAGGCATTGAAGCGCGTGTGATCATGTTGGGCTTTGCACAACAGGCCGACGTCTTAAAATACGGCGCGGACAAAGGCAAACCAAACCCTTTCTTAAACCCGAAAGTGCGTGAAGCGGTGGCCAAAGCCATTAGCGTACCGGCGATTTTACGAACGATTATGCGTGGCAATGCGCAAGAAGCGAGTCAATTAGTCAGCCCAGCGATGCGTGGTTATTCGATAAAGCATGACGCACGTCCAAGTTTTGACATGCAAGGCGCGAAAGCCTTGTTGGCAGAAGCGGGTTATCCGAACGGTTTCTCCTTCGGTTTGAAATGCCCAAATGATCGCTACTTAAACGACGAAGCGGTTTGCCAAGCGGTCACCTCGATGCTGGCTCGTGTGGGAATTAAAGCCGAATTGGACGCCATGCCTGTTCGTACTTATTGGCCAGAATTGCGCCAAGATAACTTCGACATGTATTTGGTGGGCTGGTCGCCAGGTACGTTTGACCACGAACATCCAATCCGTTTCTTAGCGTCTACGCCAAACACAGAGAAAAAACTGGGCTCGTGGAACTTTGGTGATTACTCAAACGCTCGTATTGATGAGCTGTTGCCAATGATTCAGTCAGAAATTGACGAGACAAAACGCCAAGCCATGGTCGATGAAGTTACGGAAATTTATCAAAACGAAGTAGCTTACGTGCCTTTGTATATTCAGCCTTTGGTGTGGGGAACACGCAGCAATATTGAGTTAACTCAGCGTCCAGACAACTTCTTTATCTTACGTTGGGCTTCAGCCAAATAAAGCGGCAATGACAAGGCATTATTACAGTGATGAATTACATATTTAAACGCGTGGCGCAATCAGGATTGGTGCTGCTCGTTGTTGGCTTGGTTGCCTTTTCTATGTTTCGTTTTATGGGCGATCCAATAGACAACATGTTAGGGCAAGAGCGAACACAAGAAGACGTCGAACGTTTACGTGACGAGCTCGGATTAGACCTGCCGTTTCCAGTGCAATACTGGCATTTCTTAAGTGACGCCGTGCAAGGCAACTTTGGTGTGAGTTATCGTCAAGGTCGCGCTGTGTCAGAGATCATTGCAGAGCGTATTCCGGCGACATTAGAGTTAGCCGCTGTGAGTGCGGTGTTGGCCATTTCGCTTGGTATATTTTTAGGGGTTTTTACGGCGATTCGTCGTGAGGGTTGGTTAGCAAATTTGATCATGTCGACTTCGTTAATTGGTGTGAGTTTGCCGACCTTCTTAATCGGCGTCATGTTGATTTATTTCTTCAGTGTTTATCTTGGTTGGCTTCCCAGCTTTGGCCGTGGGGAAGCAGTGCAACTCGGGTTCTGGAGTACAGGCTTTTTAACGGTATCAGGCTGGCAAGCCTTGATTTTGCCTGCTTTGACGCTTGGCTTGTATCAAATGACGCTCATTATGCGCCTTGTTCGTTCTGAAATGTTGGAAGTATTACGCCAAGATTACGTGCGTTTTGCCCGAGCGCGAGGCCTAAGCGAGCGCGCTGTGAACTTCCGACATGCCTTGAAAAATACCTTGGTTCCGGTGATTACCGTCATCGGTTTGCAGCTTGGTTCCATCATCGCTTTCGCAATCATTACGGAATCCATTTTCCAATGGCCCGGTTTGGGGTTGCTGTTTATTAACGCGATTCAGTTTGTCGATATTCCTGTGATGGCGGCGTACTTGATGCTGATTTCGGTGATTTTCGTGACCATTAATTTGGCGGTGGATCTGTTGTATGTGGTCATCGACCCACGCTTACGTGAAGGAGGGAAGTAAGATGCTGACACGCTTCTGCTCAAAATGGTCTTGTCTACTTCCTGAGCGAATCCGCACGGCATTAGACAGCGACTTCATGTGGCGTTTGTCCCGTTCGCCTGTGGCGATTGTGTCGTTTGTGGTGTTTGCGCTGTTAGTACTCAGCGCTGTATTCGCGCCTTGGATTGCACCTTTTAATCCTTATGATCCTGCCAGTTTGGATTTGATGAACGGCTTTACGCCACCGGCGACCGCCAATGACTTTACTGGGCAGCGCTTTTTGTTAGGCAGTGACGATCAAGGGCGCGATGTGCTTTCGACCATTTTATACGGTATGCGTATTTCCTTGTTTGTAGGTTTTTCTGCTGTGCTGTTCGCCATGGTGTTGGGGATTTCCCTTGGCCTAATTGCCGGATACCTTGGCGGTTGGGTCGACACAGTGATTATGCGTATTGCGGATGTGCAATTAACTTTTCCGTCGATCTTAGTTGCCATGCTGATTTTTGGCATCGCCAAAGGCGTGATGCCTGCGGAGTACCGAGATCAAATGGCAATTTGGGTGTTGATTATCTCCATTGGCTTGTCTGATTGGGTGCAATTTGCGCGTGTTGTACGCGGTGCAACGCTGGTGGAAAAAGGTCGTGAATATGTCATGGCGGCGCAATTAATTGGGCAGCCAACGCCGATTATCATGTGGCGTCATATTTTGCCAAATGTTCTCAGCCCTGTGCTTGTGATCGCAACCATATCTTTGGCTCTGGCGATCATCGCTGAAGCGACGTTGAGCTTTTTAGGCGTGGGCGCACCGCCAACACAGCCGAGTTTAGGTACGCTAATTCGCATCGGTCAGAGCTTTATGTTCTCTGGCGAATGGTGGATTTTACTTTTCCCTGCTTGCACTTTATTGGCGCTGGCGTTTTCGGTGAATCTGCTGGGCGACTGGTTGCGTGATACGTTGAATCCAAAATTACGATAGAAGACGTTGAGATGACGATTGTGCGCGAATACTGGGTGGAAAACACACTCATCGTAGTTTGGCTCGCGACGGCATGAAAGACGCTTACAAAAACGATTAAACACATTCGAGAAGAAAATGGCGTTACTTGATATTGAAAACTTAACGGTGAAATTTCCAACTCGCACGGGCGTCTTCGTGGCAGTAGATCAAGCCAATTTGTCGATTGAACCGGGACAAATCCACGGTTTAGTGGGAGAGTCTGGCGCGGGGAAATCGACCATTGGCGCAGCGATAATGGGGTTGTTAGAAAAGCCAGGTTATATTTCTGGCGGTACGATTTCCCTCAAAGGAAAGAGCATTAGCGGATTGGACAAAGCTTCTCTGCAAGCCTTACGAGGCAAGCAAATTAGCATGATTTTCCAAGATCCATTGACCTCATTAAACCCATTGCTCACCGTAGGCGATCAACTTGTTGAGACCATTCAAGCGCATTTGGATCTGACGTCAGGGCAAGCACAGCAGCGCGCGATTGAATACCTTGAACTGGTTCGGATTCCAGAGCCTGAAGTGCGGATTGATCAATTCCCTCATCAATTTTCTGGTGGCATGCGCCAGCGTATCGTCATTGCCTTGGCATTGTGTTCTGAACCGGATGTGATCATTGCCGATGAGCCAACCACGGCGCTGGATGTGTCTATTCAAGCGCAAATTTTGTCTCTTATTAAAGAGCTCGCTCGCGACAAACAAGTGGGCGTGATTCTGATTACTCATGACATGGGAGTGATTGCCGACACCACAGACGTGGTGAGCGTGATGTATCAAGGCAAAGTGGTGGAAACGGGAACCACGGCGCAAGTGCTTGGTGAGCCAAACCACGCATACACACAAAGCTTGATTTCTGCTGTGCCGAGACCAGATGAAAAAATGCACCGCTTTCCTTTGGTGTCTTATGGCGGCCGTAGCCATGAGTTCAACATAGAATCTTTGGCGACGAGCTGGAAAAAAGTCGACATCGACCCAGAAAAGCCTTTGTTTGAAGTGTCTAATCTCACTAAACGCTTTTTGAAAAAGTCTGCTTTGTTACCGTCGAAACAGACTTTTTCCACGGCGGTGGATGGCGTCAGCTTTAACATTCAGCAAGGCGAAGTGTTTGGCATTGTTGGAGAAAGTGGCTCAGGCAAATCCACATTGGCGCGTATGATTGCGGGCTTATATCCGACAGATGGCGGTCACATTGTCTTTGATGGACAAGATATTACTAATGCAAAGGATTTGAGCGACTATCGCCGTCAGATTCAAATGATTTTTCAAGATCCGTATTCTTCGTTGAACCCAAGAATGCGCATTGATGCCATTATCGGTGAACCTGCCAAGCATCATAAACTGCTGAGCGGAAAAGCCTTACAACATCGTGTGGATGAATTGTTGGAACAAGTCGGTCTGAGTGCGGCCGCAGGCAAAAAATATCCCCATGAGTTTTCGGGTGGTCAGCGTCAACGCATCTCTATTGCTCGCGCCTTGGCGACACAGCCGAGATTTCTGATTTGTGATGAACCGACGTCGGCATTGGATGTCTCGATACAAGCGCAAATTCTCAATATTCTCAAAGACTTACAAGAACACCTTAACCTCACCATGCTGTTTATCAGTCACGACTTACCGGTGATCCGTCAGATGTGTGATCGTGTTGGCGTCATGCAAAACGGCATTATGGTGGAGCAAAGAGAAACAGAAGCATTATTTACGAACCCGCAACGCGCTTATACTCAAGAGCTGCTGTCTTTCATGCCAACCTTACGGGGGATAAAAAGCGCCTAATGACTTTTCATTGGCCAAATGACGTCGCCTCGTTTTTTAAAAGCAGTAATCGTAAAAGATTAGAACCAGAATAATGTAAAAGGAGTGGCTATGCAGGAGATTCAGTACGGTTTGATTTTAATGGCGGCGCTTGTTGCAACGGGAAGCCCCGGACCTGCAACCTTAGCGATTGCTGGTACTTCTATGAACTTTGGTCGTCGTCATGGGGTTGTGATGGCGCTTGGCATATTAACAGGGTCTTTTATCTGGTCATTCTCGGCGGCATTTGGCATGGCGGCCTTGATGTATGCGAATGTATGGTTGTTTGATATTTTTCGCTACCTTGGTGCGGCGTACTTGTTGTATTTGGCTTATAAATCGTTCAAGTCTGCTTTATCTCCTAAAGAGTTCGAATTGCAAAAGACCGCGAGACTTTCTCTTAAAAGTGTCTATTTGCGAGGATTGGCGATTCACCTTACCAATCCTAAAGTCATCTTGTTCTTTGGGGCTTTATATTCGATGGGCGTACCTAGCACCGTTAGCATAGAGGGATTATTGTCGATTATTTTGCTTTTGGGATTACAGAGTACTTGTCTTTTTATCGGTTACGCCATGTTGTTTTCTTATGCGCCAGTTAGGCGTTTCTATTTTAAAATGAGTCGTGCTTTTGATACCGTCTTCGTATTTTTCTTTGGTGTGGCTGGTATTAAGATATTGATGAGCAAACTGAACTCATGATTTATGCTGTTATTTTTTACTTCGTAATAGTTGCGTAATAAGTCCGTGCTTTGAATAAAAGTTGAGTCTTAAAATACTGCGATAAAGAGGTTCTTTATTTGTAGGTTAAAAGCTCTTACTATGATGAGGAATATTGATGGAACTTTCTCTTAGTTTTTTGTTTTAAAAGATTATTATGCTGTTAGCCCTTCACATATCTGCGGCCATTTGGGCCCTTGTCACTGGTACTATTCAGCTAATGGCCCGTAAGGGAACGGTAAAACATAAGTTTATTGGCCATTCTTGGATGTTGGCTATGGTCATTGTGGCTGTATCGTCTTTTGGAATAAGAGAATTTACACCTGTTATTGGACCCTTTAGCCTTATTCACTTGTTGTCTATTTGGGTGTTGATCTGTGTTGCGGTGTCTATCTATTTTGCTCGAGTCGGTAATATAAAGCGACATAAGGGATTTGCCAAAGGCGCTTTCTTTGGGCTCGTTGGAGCGGGTATTGGTGCGTTAGCGCCGGGCAGGTTGATTCATGAATGGCTGTTTTTTAAAAATCATTATAACGACTGCGCTTATTTACTGTTCTGGCTTTTGATTTGGTTCATGCGTTTTTACTTAAGAGCTTTGAGTAAAAGCAGAAACTAAGAGCTTTTATACCTTAAATCTATCAGTGTTTACGCGGTTCAACGAAAAGGTTTGTAGAAAGCTATTTCGGTTAGAGCGAGCATTTCTTTATCACCAGAGCTGTCTCCGTAGGCATAAATAGAATCGTAATCATTTAAGTTATATTGCTGTTTAATACGATTTACTTTTTCTTGGCCATGGCAGTTGCGACTACTTAGGTTGCCTGTAACAGAACCGTTTTTAATCTCTAGTTGTGTAGCAATTAAGTCGAAGCCATTTTTGCTACACCAAGGTTTTAGCCAGCTTTCTAGTGATGCAGATACAATAACAATATCGTGCTCCTGACTCTGGTGCCATTGAAGTCTTTCTATCGCTTTAGGGCGTAATATTTTATCTATATGAGTTAAAGAGTACTCGTTTGCAACTTTATTGAAGCGCTCTTCAGAACAACCTTTAAAAAACCATGAAAGCATTTTTTGTTTGGCTTTATAGTTTGGAATAAGTTTTAGTTTAAAGGCCACCAGAAGAGGAGATAGTGCGATTAAGCCGATTAGAAAATGAATATCGCCGACTACAAAACGTATAAATTTCAATAAGCTATCATTTGTGGTTATTGTTCCATCAAAGTCAAATAGTGCAAGAGTTTGTTTTTTTTTCATACGACTTCTGATTTTTACTAGAGTTTGCTTTTGTGAAAGACGAAATTTGGCAAATGTATAATAATTAGCATAATTAATCGCCAAATAGGTTTAACATAAACGGTAGCTTTTCTTTTTTTAACTGCGTCGAAAATAGTTTCAGCTACCTGTTCTGGTTGTGCTGTCAATTTCATCGGTAAATCAAGACCCGCTGTCATTTTTGTCGCCACAAAGCCTGGTTTAACCGTTAGAACCGATACATCTGAGAAGATTAAACGATGACGTAAACCTGCTAGATAAGCGGTTAGTGCAGCTTTTGTTGATCCATATAGATAGTTGCTTTGTCGTCCTCGATCTCCTGCAACGGAACTTATTCCAACAATAAATCCAAATAGTCTTTGCTCAAAGTCAGCAGCAATAATTTCTAAAATACTGACTGCGCCTGCATAGTTTACTTCAATCATATTTTGCGTAAGTTTAAAGCTTTGTTGTGATTCTAATTGCTCGTGCATCATTCCGAATGCAACAATTACTCCTTTAGGTTTGGCTGGGAGATTTGCATAAAAGCTCTCGTGTGATGAGAAGTCAGTAGCATCAAATGTTAAAGAGAGTATTTCTGTTGAATAACGTATTCGTAAATCGACAGCTGTTTTTTTACATTCAGTTTGATTGCGCGAAGCAAGATAAATATTAAACCCTTCTTTGGCATAACGTTTAGCACATGCGATAGCCATATCGCTGTTTGCACCTAGAATAAGTAACCAAGGTTTATCGTTTGTTGAACTCATAACCCTAACCTTTGTGACTGGAGTGACTGTAAATGGTCGCTTAGACCATGCGATTTACGTAAAGCTCGAAATTGCTCTACATTGGGGTAGCTGTATTCAAATTGCTCTTTAGATAGCAATGCATCTTTCGCCAAGTAAACTCGCCCCCCCAAAGATATTATTTGATCTGTGAGGTTGGAAATAAACTCGCTCAGCCCTGGTTGCATTTTGAAATCTAAAGCAAGGCTGTAGCCTTCCATAGGAAATGATAGCCAGTTCTTGTTTTCTGGGCCGTAAAGCTTAAGTACTGCGAGGAAACTACCCATGCCAATGTTACTGATATTCTTTAACACTTGGGTTATGAGTTC
>CALLIL010000105.1 GCA_938009755.1 uncultured Marinomonas sp. | reverse complement strand
GTAATGTGGTTCATGTCGTACCAGCCATACCAAAATAATACGTTGAAAAAAACGGGGAAAAAATTGAACGTATGTTGTCATGTCGTTACAGCCATACCGTACCAAATCAATACCGTAGAAAATAAAGATAGTTTAATTTATGTTTTAATATAGCCATACCAAAATAATACGCGGAAAAAACGGAACCGTTCTAGCTTTACCAAAATAATACTGAAAAAAAAATGTAAGTTGGCCGTTTCATTTTTCGCCAGTCCGTGCCTCCTTGCCAGCCGATCAGGGGCTCCTCTTCCGTGCTGGGATCCACCAACTCCATGGGCTACGTGAGTTTCGTGTCCGCCCTCATCACTCTCGTCCTCAACATCAGCAACAACATCAACGCCAACAACAACAACAACAAAGACACCTTATCTAGAAAACACCTATTGTGACGCCTCTTATCAAAAAGCTCCAGCCTAAAAAAACAGAACTATTTTCATATAAAATGAAGGGAATTCAGAACACCGCTAGGCTTCCGGAGCAAAGCTCAATATAATAGGCCGCAAAGTCAATTAGACGAACATATTTTAGGTTTATACGTTACATGGCAAAAAAATTATTTATCCAAACTCATGGCTGCCAAATGAATGAATACGATTCTTCTCGTATGGCAGATTTACTTGGCGAAAGCCATGAAATGGAATTAACAGACAACGCAGACGAAGCAGACGTACTGTTGCTCAACACTTGCTCTATACGTGAAAAAGCGGAAGATAAGGTTTACCACCAGCTAGGTCGCTGGAGAAAACTGAAAGAAAAGAACCCTGATCTTGTGATTGGTGTGGGTGGTTGTGTGGCCAGCCAAGAAGGCGACGCTATTCGTAAACGTGCCAAGCACGTTGATATGATATTCGGCCCTCAAACGCTGCACAAATTACCAGACATGGTGAACTCTGCTGGGAAAAGCATCCCGATTACAGACGTTACTTTCCCTGAAATCGAAAAATTCGATCACCTTCCTGCGCCTCGCGTAGAAGGAGCTGAAGCCTTTGTGTCCATCATGGAAGGTTGCAGTAAGTACTGTACATTCTGTGTTGTTCCTTACACTCGTGGTGAAGAGGTCAGCCGTCCATTTGAAAGCATTCTTGTGGAAGTAACACAACTTGCAGAGCAAGGTGTTCGTGAAATTCATCTGCTGGGCCAAAACGTAAACGCTTATCGAGGCGAAAGCCCTGAAGGCGATGAAACAGACCTTGCAGACATTATCCATGCTGTGGCGTTGATCGACGGCATCGAGCGTATCCGCTTTACAACATCGCACCCTGTAGAGTTTACCGACAGTTTAATAGAAGCCTTCCGCACAGAGCCTAAGCTTGTTAGCCATTTGCACTTACCTGTTCAAAGCGGCTCGGACAATATCCTTAGCGCCATGAAGCGCGGCCATGACCGCCAATATTACATCGATAAAATCAATCGAATTAAAGACGCGCGTCCAGGCATCAGTTTGTCATCTGACTTTATCATTGGCTTCCCAGGTGAAACCGATGACGATTTCATTGACACCATGAACTTGATTCAAGAAATCGGCTTCGACCACTCTTTCAGTTTTGTTTATAGCCAACGCCCCGGCACGCCAGCGTCCAGTTTAGAAGACGACACACCAGAAGAAGTGAAAAAGGAACGTTTGTCTATTTTACAACGTCGTATCAGCCAACAAGCCTACGACATCAGCTTGGCTATGGTTGGTGAAGTGCAACGCATTTTGGTAAGCGGTTACTCTCCTCGTGACCCAGGTCAGCTACAAGGTCGTACAGAGAACAATCGTATTGTGAACTTCCGTGCCTTTGATCCACAATTAATCGGCAAATTTGCCGACGTTGTAATCACTGACGCATACCCTAATTCCCTATTAGGTGAACTAGTAAGTTCTGAGCTTGAGACAGATTTTGTCCTTCAATAACTTTTGTCCTTCAAATAAAAGGTAACTCTTGGAAACCACACTAACCACTCAACAAATTCGCTTAGCGCCTTCCGAAGCCAATGCTTTGGCAGGCCTGTGCGGTCAGCTCGATGAAAACATCAAACTTATTGAAAAACGCTTAGACGTCACGATTCGTTACCGTGCTGATTTATTCGATATTTCAGGTGAAGACACTGAACACGTTGCGGCGACGAAAATTTTACTTGAAAACCTCTATCGAGAAGCCTTAGCAAGTTCTGCGATTACGCCAGAAACCATCCATTTGTACTTGCAAGAATCGGCAATTGAATCTTTGACAAGTTCAAAAAAAGATAAGTCTGATCAAGTCATTATTAAAACTCGCAAAGCCTTGATTAAACCCAAAGGCGCCAATCAACAGGGTTACGTGAAGCAAATTCGCAAACACGACATTAACTTTGGCATTGGACCTGCTGGAACAGGTAAAACCTATTTAGCGGTTGCTTGTGCTGTAGAAGCATTAGAAGCGGATCGCGTTGAGCGCATTATGCTGGTTCGCCCTGCCGTTGAAGCAGGCGAAAAGCTAGGTTTCTTACCGGGCGATTTATCCCAAAAAATCGACCCGTACTTACGCCCTCTTTATGACGCTTTGTACGAAATGCTTGGTTTCGAACTGGTGGACAAACTCATCGAAAAAAACGTTATTGAAATCGCACCGCTTGCTTTTATGCGCGGTCGTACATTGAATAACGCTTTCATTATTTTGGACGAGAGTCAGAACACCACGCGCGAGCAAATGAAGATGTTTTTGACGCGTATCGGTTTTGGCTCTACCGCTGTTATTACCGGTGACACCACACAAATTGATTTACCTCGCGGCACCTCTTCCGGCTTGGCGCACGCCATGTATGTGTTAAAAGGGGTGAGTGGTATTAGCATCACTACATTTAATTCCGCGGACGTTGTTCGTCACCCTATTGTTCAGCGTATTGTTGAAGCTTATGACCGTTTCGACATTGAAGCCGAAGAAGAAAAACAAGCTCGCACAAAAGCGCGCTTACAGGCTCAAGAAGACGCTGCCCAAGCCGAACAAAGTCCTGCTAAACAAGATAAATCGAGTGATCAGTAATGGCAGAGTTAGAATTGGATTTACAAATTGCCACTGACGCCACCGAGCATTTACCAAGTGAAGCAGACTTCCGCCTTTGGGTAGAAAAAGCACTGCCAACTTTGAGCGATGAATTTGAAGTGACCATTCGCATTGTCGACGAAGACGAAAGCCAAGCACTCAACCATGAATACCGAGGAAAAGATAAGCCAACAAATGTGTTGTCTTTTCCTTTTGAAGCACCTCCAGGCTTAGAATTGCCTCTACTAGGCGACTTGGTTATCTGCAAAAAAATTGTGGAACAAGAAGCAAAAGAGCAAGAAAAGCCATTACTTCATCATTGGGCACACATGACCATTCATGGCATCTTGCATTTGCGAGGTTATGACCATATAAATGATGATGAAGCAGACGAAATGGAATCTTTAGAAACGCAATTATTAGCGTCTTTGTCGATTTCCGATCCCTATTTGATAAAAGAGTGAGTTAACACCCTAATGAGCGATGACAGGTCGAGTTTACCAAACGATCAACAAAAATCTTGGTTTGAGCGTTTAACGCAAGCCTTTAACGATGAACCACGCAGCCGTGACGATATTGTCAAACTGTTAGAAGCCGCGGTTAAATCCGATATTATTGACAGCGATGCTTTCACTATTGTGGAAGGTGCTCTTGAAGTATCTGAAGTACAAGCACGTGACATCATGATTCCACCTTCCCAAATGGTGATAATCCGATCTGAAGATGATCCAAAAACCTCTCTTCGCAAAGTCATTGATTCATCTCATTCTCGCTTTCCTGTTGTCGGAGAAGATTCCGACGAAATCCTTGGTGTCTTGCTTGCTAAAGACCTACTGCCTTTATTATTGAAAGATGAAGACATCGTCACGGATGATATTTTAGCTCGCCTTCGCCCTGCTAACTTCATTCCTGAAAGCAAACGACTCAATGTGTTACTCAATGAATTTAGAACAAAGCGCTATCATATGGCGTTAGTATTAGACGAATACGGTAGTGTATCTGGCCTTGTTACTATTGAGGACGTTCTTGAACAAATCGTTGGTGAAATCGAAGATGAAACCGATAAACTAGAACACGAAGACATTCAAGTCACCGAAACGTCTGGCGTTTATCTTGTGCCTGCACTTTGCACCATTGAAGATTTTAACGAATTCTTTAAAGCAGAATTAAGCGAAGAAGAATTCGATACCGTAGGCGGCATTCTTGTTCAACAATTTGGCCATGTGCCATCACGTGACGAAGAGCTTACCTTCAACGGTTTTGATTTCCGTATTGTGAAATCAGACGGCCGACGCATCAAAACCATTCAAGTATCAAAATCAACAGAAGAAAACGTGGAATAATATGTCTTTTTCTCGCCCCGATGGCACAACACAAACAACGGGGCGGGAACGTCATACGTTAGGTTTTTCTGCTTTTTTAACGAACAAATTAAACAACCTTCCTTCTGCTCTCGTTTATTTCATTAGCCTTATCTCTGGCGCATTCGGTGTGACCAGCTTTGCACCCTTTCATTTTTGGCCTGGTTACTTCATTAGCCTCATTGTTTTTGGGCTTTTGATCATCAGCAGTAAAAGTGCAAAATCCGCTGCGTGGCGAGGCTTTTTTGTTGCTCTAGGCTTCTTTGGCGCTGGCGTATCTTGGGTGTATGTGAGCATCGCAGAATATGGGCAAGTTGGCGTCCTAATCGCTGCCATTATTACCCTTGGTTTTGTTGCCGTACTGTGTACCTTTTGGACTTTTGCGGCTTGGTTATCGTGGCGACTGATTCAACGATTTCCTCAAGTTCCTGCTAGCTTTTGGTTAACCTTTGGCTTACTTCTCGCAGAGTTTGGCCGAAGTACTTTGTTTACTGGCTTTCCTTGGTTGTTATCAGGTTACGCTATTGAAAACACGTGGCTATTTGAGTTGCTTCCTATTGGCGGCATTTGGCTGGCCAGTGCTGGTGTGATTTTAACTTCTAGCTTGATTGCCAGCGTACTGCTAAATCAATCCAATCAATTGATCATTGAACTGTCTGTTCTTGGTATTTGGCTCGCCTCTGCCTTGCTAAATTATTTCCCTGTCGCTTGGGTAGAACAAACAGGCACGCTAAAAACCACCTTAGTTCAAGGCAATATTAATCAGGATGAAAAGTGGCTCGCTCGCATGGCCAATATTTCTCTTGCCCATTATCAGCAAGCTACAATGGAACATTTAGACAGCGATCTTGTAGTTTGGCCAGAAACCGCGGTCACCTATTCTTATCAGCAAATGCGCACACATCTTGCTTCTTTTAGCGAAGAACTGGAGCGTCATGGCACAACCTTAATCACAGGAATTCCAGACGTTAATACTCAGGAAAAAGAGTATTACAATGCCATTTGGGCCATGGGTAATGGATTTGGTCTGTATTACAAGCAACGATTAGTGCCTTTTGGCGAATACATTCCTCTTATGGAATACATTGGGCCTTTGCTTGATGTATTTGGCATGCCGATTTCAGGCTTTAAACCAGGCGATGATAACCAACCTGTTCTACAAGTGGGTGAATGGGGTGTTGCGCCCTTCATTTGTTATGAAATTGTGTATCCAGAGCAAGTACGAAAAATGGTGCGAGACAGCGACTTCTTAATCACCATCAGCAATGACGCTTGGTTCGGTGCTTCAATCGGCCCTTGGCAACATTTGCAAATAGCGCAATTTAGAGCAAAAGAAGCGGGCCGCTATGTCATCCGAGCCACTAACACGGGTGTCACCGCTTTCATCGATGAACAAGGCCGTATTGTCGCCCAAGCGCCGCAGTTCGAGCAAACCACATTAACCGCAGAAGCAAAGGCTTTCACTGGCATCACACCTTACGTGAACTGGGGATATTGGCCAACGCTCATGTTGCTTTTATTGTCTGGTGGATTGTCTTATCTCACCTACATTGTGAGCAAGATAAGACGCCAATAGAATCTTATTCGCTTTGCTCTGCATGATGCGTCGACATCAAACCATAATGACAGACCTCACAAGGCGTTAAAACCTGCTTCGTTTCAAGCTGGTTATCGTGACCACAAGACATACAATGATAGATTCCAGCCTCCACTTCGCTTCCCACAACGTGGCATTCCTCAAGTGGCACTGGGTTGTTATTCACATGATTAATTAACCACAACAATGCGGAATCTTCTTTTTCATCTAATTCATCCACTAACTCTTGCCCTTCACTAAGGACAAGGTGCCAGTTAGCATCAATCCACGCTTCGGTGTAACCCATTTTGTCGTGCCAGTAAGCCGTCATTAAAGCCACATCCTCCAAGAACCAATCCTTTGCACCAACCAAGGTGTTACGAGCTTCTTCGACCAAACTGGAATCCTTTCTATGGTTTTGCGAATCTTTTTTCATAGATTTCATCACTCCCCTTGTTTGCACCTTCTAATTAAGGCGTCATCTCTATAAAATAGCGTATATTTTAAAATTCTGTATAGCGAAAAATGCACAGAATCAACAAACACACGTCGATCATGGGATAAGAACATATCATGCAAGAACAATATAATCCGCAGCAAATTGAACAATCTGCTCAATCTTTCTGGGACGAAAATAAAGTATTCAAAGCGGTCGCTGATTCCAGCAAAGAAAAATTCTATTGCCTGTCTATGTTCCCTTACCCAAGTGGCCGTTTGCACATGGGTCACGTTCGTAACTACACCATTGGCGATGTTATTTCTCGCTACCAACGCATGCAAGGTAAAAACGTTTTGCAACCTATGGGTTGGGATGCTTTCGGTCTGCCAGCGGAAAACGCGGCCATCAAAAACAAAACGGCACCAGCCAAATGGACAATGGAAAACGTTGCCTACATGAAAGGCCAACTAAAAGAACTTGGCTTTGGTTACGACTGGGATCGTGAAGTGGCCACCTGCACTCCTGAATACTACAAATGGGAACAATGGTTCTTCACTCAATTGGTTGAAAAAGGCTTAGCTTACAAAAAAACCGCAGCGGTAAACTGGGATCCAATTGATCAGACAGTATTGGCCAACGAACAGGTTATTGATGGTCGCGGCTGGCGCTCTGGCGCTTTGGTCGAGCGCAAGGAAATTTCTCAGTGGTTTATTCGTATTACCGATTACGCTGAAGAGTTGCTGAACGACCTTGATCAATTAGATGGCTGGCCAGAACACGTTAAAGCCATGCAACGTAACTGGATTGGTCGCTCTGAAGGCTTAGAGTTCAGTTTCGCTGTTGAAAACAAAGAAGACCGTTTGTCTGTTTACACAACGCGCCCAGACACCATTATGGGTGTGACTTATGTTGCCGTGGCAACACAACACCCACTTTCTTTGGAAGCGGCACAAACAAACCCTGAACTGGCTGCCTTCATCGAAGAATGCAAGCTTATATCAACAACAGAAGCTGACATGGCAACTGTGGACAAAAAAGGCATGGACACTGGATTTAAAGCCGTTCACCCAATCACAGGTGATGTGGTGCCAGTTTACGCGGCCAACTTTGTCTTGATGGATTACGGTTCAGGCGCAGTCATGTCGGTTCCTGCTCACGACCAACGTGATTTTGAATTCGCTAAAAAATACGGTTTGGAAATCAAACAGGTTATTAAGCCAGCAGGTGAAGAAGCCATTGACTTAGACAAAGCCGCGTTCACTGAAAAAGGCATTTTATGTCACTCTGGTGAATTTGACGGTTTGGCATTCAAAGAAGCCTTTGACGCTATTGCCACTTGGATGACAGACAACAAACTTGGCGAAGTGAAAGTCAATTATCGTCTACGTGATTGGGGCGTAAGCCGTCAGCGTTACTGGGGAACACCAATCCCAACCATCAACTTAAAAGACGGTTCTGTAGTGCCTGTTCCAGCGGATCAGTTGCCTGTTGAATTGCCTACAGACGTTGTGATGGATGGCGTTAATTCTCCTATCAAAAACAACCCTGATTTTTCCAACATCATGTTCAACGGTGAAGAAGCCGAACGCGAAACAGATACTTTCGATACCTTTATGGAGTCGTCTTGGTACTTCGCACGCTACTGCTGCCCAGATTCAACCGATGCCATGCTGACAGAAGAAGCCAATTATTGGCTTCCTGTTGACCAATACATTGGTGGTGTGGAACACGCTATCTTGCACCTGTTGTATTCACGCTTCTTCCATAAGTTGCTTCGTGATGCAGGCCTGGTGAACTCTGACGAGCCATTCAAACGCTTGTTGACTCAAGGCATGGTGAACAAAGACGGCACTAAAATGTCGAAGTCAAAAGGCAACACCGTTGACCCTCAACAAATGATTGAGAAATACGGTGCTGATACGGTTCGTCTGTTTATCATGTTTACCGCGCCACCTGAGCAATCACTAGAATGGAATGACGCCGGTGTTGATGGCGCGTCACGCTTCTTACGTCGTTTATGGGCGCTTTCTTTCCGCCATACGAATGCGGGTAAAGTGGGTGAATTAGATATTTCTGCATTGAATGGCGCGCAAAAATCCTTGCGTCGTAAAACCCACGAAACCATCCAGAAAGTCACCGACGACATTGAACGTCGCCAAACATTCAATACGGCCATTGCCGCTGTAATGGAGCTTTGCAACGAGATCAGTAAGTTCGAAGATCAGTCAGAGCTTGGCCTTGCGGTAGAGCGTGAAGCTTTAGAAGCGGCCACCTTGTTGTTGTCTCCTATTGTTCCACACATCGCTCACCAACTTTGGACCGACCTTGGTCATACTGACAATGTGGTTGATACACCTTGGCCAACATTAGATGAAGCCGCGTTGGTTAAAGATGAGTTGACCATCGTTGTTCAGGTACTTGGCAAGAAACGCGCTGAATTAACCGTTTCTGCCAGTGCGGACAATAAAACCATTGAAGCCGAGGCGTTAGCACACCCAAGTGTGGCTAAATTCCTTGAAGGAAAAACCGTTCGTAAAGTGATTGTGGTTCCTGGTCGCTTGGTGAACATTGTTGCGAACTAACTCGTAACCTCTATCAAAGGGAAGCAGATCACCTGCTTCTCTTTGGTCTCACGATTTCTTTTATCACAATGAGATTATTAATATGATGGCCCTATTTTCACGAAAAACACGCTTACTGTTATTAGTCTTACTTTCTATGAGTGTCGTTGCCTGTGGGTTCCAATTACGCGGTCAGCACAGCATTCCCAACACGCTATATTCCATTACTTTGAGTTCAGAAAGTGGTGTCGAAGAGTTTGATCGTTCCTTACGCCTTGCATTGAAAGAATCTGGTATTAAAGTCATTGACCAAGAAGACGCGTCACAGACTACCTTAAATCTAAAAGTAAATAAGATATCGTCTTCGAATTTAGAGCTTGCCCGCGATTCATCAAACGATGTTTCTCAAGTTCAACGCACTCTTAGTAGCCATTATTTCGTCCGTCAAGCGGATGGGAAATCTGTTTATGGGCCTCGTCACATCAGCACCAGCAGAACCCTAACAAACCAAAATGATGATGCCAGCGTGACCTTGTCATACAACACGGCACAACTACGAGAAATGTACGATGACCTTGCTACCGCGCTGATGAACGATCTCGCTTACGCTCCGCTATAACGGCTAAATTTTAGGCTAAAAAATGAAAGTAAGAGCGGATCAACTCCCACAACAACTGCAAAAAAGCCTCGCGCCTATCTATATTATTTCAGGTGACGAGGTATTGTTGTGCCAAGACGCCGCCGACAGCATACGTAAAGCGGTTCAGCAGCATCAAGTGGAAGAGCGCTTGCGTTTTGTTGCCGATGCTCAGTTTGATTGGCAAGAAGTCATCAATGAAAATCAAAGCCTTTCCCTCTTTTCAACCCGACGCCTATTTGATATTCAAATTGACAAAATGGGCGAAAAACACAGCAAAGCATTAGCGCAACTCGGCCAATCACTCAGTGAAGACAACATCATTTTACTGACATTGCCTAAAATTGATGCTCGGACCCAAAAAGCCAAATGGTTTACTCAGTTAGAGTCTCAAGGTGTTTTCGTTCAAATATGGCCTATTGACGCAAACCGTTTGCCTGCTTGGGTTCAACAGCGCGCACAAGCACTCGACCTGTCTCTAACACGTGATGCGGCGAGCATTATTTGTGAACGCGGTGAAGGCAACTTATTGGCACTTTCTCAAGAGTTGGAAAAATTGGCTTTGGTGCATGGAGCAGGAAAAATTGACGCAGAAAAAGTAGTGGACTCTGTAGCGGACAGCAGTCGTTACTCTATTTATGATTTAAGTGATCGCCTGCTTATGGGGAAAACCAAAGAGGCCATGCATTGCTTAAATCAGCTGATCAGCGAAGGCGTCGAGCCGAATATCATTCTTTGGTTATTCAACCGAGAAATACAAACTCTAAGCAATGTTTTACACGCCACGCAAACCTCTGGTTTTCGACAAGCGTGTCAAGCAGAAAGAATCTGGGACAAGCGCATTCCTTTTTATGAAAGCGCACTTTCTCGGCACAATAAAACCACACTTCCTTATATGCAAAGCTACCTTGCCTTGATGGACAAAAGCATCAAAGGTCTTGAAGGGCCAGATAATAACACCGGATTTCGCAATCTCACTATGATGTTTTGTGGCTACAAACCTGTTGTAACAGAGTTAGACCTATCGTCACTCTAGCCTTTATAAAGAGAATACCCTTCCCAAAAACCCACTAACAACCTTTCATTCTTTACTCCTCTGCTTAGTAAGGCTTTTTTTATTGCTTCAGCCTGATACTATTCCTCTTTCATTTCGCACTAGGTCTTAGCCACCATGAACACAGCATTGCCCATCGAAGAAATTAACGTATGGACCACGCCTCTCTACGTCACAAAGATGCCTGATCACGAATTTTTAAAAGAGGCGCTATTAACCGCTGTCTACGAACAAAAGGCGCTGCAAAGCACAGAAATTGAGAGTCAAATAGCGCCCACCGCAAAACACGCTCTGCATGAAAGCACATTGGATTTCTTAGAATTAGTAGACGCGAACATCATGGAAGCAAAGCGCGTGTTAGAAGAGCTCATTTTAGAAGTCGCCAGCGCCGTGAACCGAGATTTCTGGCCAGAAGGCGCAGAGATAGACGCGCATATTATAGAATCTTGGTATCACGTCACACAAAAAGGCGGTTACCATGATGCGCACTCTCATCCGAACTGTTCATGGTGTGGCATTTATTATTTGGAACCAGGTGACGCCTCTGACGCTCAACACGGCGGGCTTAATCGCTTTTATGACCCAAGAGTAAACGCCGAACATTATGCCGACCTTGGCACCGCATACTTAGGCGGACAAGGCGTTTGGGACTTTACACCGACAGAAGGACAAATCGTTATTTTCCCATCTTATTTAAAGCATTCCGCTTTGCCTTATTTTGGTGATAAAGACCGAGTTGTACTGGCGTTCAACGCAATTTTAGACGCCTATTAACACTGTCTACGCCTGTGCTCTTTATTGTCGAACGGGCACAGGCGTTTTAGTTTTTCCTTTATTTTCAAAGAAATGTCATAAGTTGTTACTCAAGCATTCACAATAGATTGGTATTTGTAGTAGTTTATTAATACGTACCTTTTACATTGAGGAAGTTTATGCGTTTTCCATTCGATCAACTCAGCGGTAATGAACGTTATCACTTGATCACTCAAACCATTACGCCACGACCTATTGCATGGATCCTCACTCGAAATAATAACGAGTCGTACAACCTAGCGCCTTTTTCTTACTTTGCCGCCTTGTCGGCTGACCCTGCATTATTAGTTGTGTCCATTGGCAATAAGTCCAATTCAGAAACGAAAGACACCAAAAATAATTTACTCCGCGAAAAAGAGTGTGTTCTGCACATCCCCAGTGGCGATTTAGCAGAAGCAGTAAACCAGAGTGCAATGAGCCTTCCTTTTGGGGAGTCAGAAGTGTCCAAAACGGGGTTATCATTATCTGACTTTACTCAAACATTACCTCGTATATCAAATGCAAAAGTTGCATTGCATTGTCGGTTATATGACGTTCACTCCTTAGGAGACTCTTCTTTTGACAGTCTCTATTTAGAGATTCTCGATTTGTATGTTGCAGACGAACTCGTTTCTCAAGAAAACGACCGAACCCTTATTGATAATAAAAAGCTCAACCCTCTTGCTCGCTTAGGCGGCAATGATTACGCATTATTAGGCGATACCGTGACGATTAAACGTCCTAGCTAACACATGACAATTTTGAGGTGAAAAAATGGACGTAACAAAACAGATATTAACGTTTCCTTTCATGAAAAGTGCAGACGATAAACTAACAGCCAAGTTGACTGAATTAGCCAGTGTCAAAGCACTAAAAGCAAACGAAGTACTTGCCAAACAATTTGAAGTTGGCCAGCATATTTATTTTCTTCTAGAAGGGGAAGTGTCGATTTCCGTACCGCTTCAAGAGGTTGGCAAGTCCTATAACGTCGGCATGATCAATAGCCCACTTTCTCCTATTGGCTGGTCGGCGTTTCGTCATCCTTCCCGTTATGCAACCACCTTTACTGCCACTAAATCTACAAAGCTCTTAGCTTGGCCTATTACACAGCTGCAAAAGCTTCTCGATGCAAATTTGTCTTTTACCGAGCAATTTCTGCAATTCGTTTACCAAGAATCATTGCCTGTTTTAATCAATATTCAAAACCAAACACGCCCTTTCTTTTCCAATGAATCATTGGCCTTTGAAGAAACACGTCCATTTATCAAGGCAGACACATCCACACATTCCGTCAAAGAAGCGGTAAGCTTATTAAACTACGCACCTTTTTGTGAAACCTTTACTCAAGCTGAAATTCAATCCTTAGCCAAAAAGTCGTCTATTTTATTAGCTCACCAAGGCGATATTCTTTGCCAGCAAGATCAGCCTGCTGATGGTTTGTATTTGCTAATTAAAGGCAAAGTTGTCGTAAGCTATCAAACTGACTCGGGCGACGTGATCACTACACGCTCGATTTCTCGTGCTGGTACCGTCTTATCATGGACAACGCAAAACGAAGAACTCAAGAACCGTTCTTCTATCGTCTCTTCTCGAGACAGCAGCGTTTTATTTATTCCACGTGATGATCTATTGGCTTTATTCGAAGAAAGCCCTAAGTTCTCGGTTAAATATTTGTATCGCTTAATCTGGTTGGTTGGAACCCATTTACTCGCGGCGAGAATGCGTTATTTATCTCAAACGGCCAATGATGAAGCTTTAGCAGTAACCAATGTTATTGAACAAAATGCGGCACTTTTACCGGTGAGTTCACCTTTATATAAAGTCAGTGAATTGCTCAAAAGCGCCATCACAACCGACGAAGCCTTTGGCGTGTTATACAAGTGTCTGCATTTTGGTTGCGTATTAGAACGCACTATTTCAGGCATGTGTCTCGATATATTGAAAGACCTGCAAAGGGAAAATGCCTTTTATCGTCACTTACAAAACGTCTATGACAGTGTCAATCAATTACCTAAATCAACACCAGCGTTAGACGCAAGACGCTTGGGAACAGAACTTTTCAAACAGGCGTTCCAACAAGTGCCTTATGTGATTAAAGGCTTGGAGAACTTACCGAAAAGAGCAGGTTCTCTTTTCATTTATAATCATTTACTAGGCTCACCAACAAACCGCTTACCAAATGGCTTTCGCTTCTCTATGGACGCACAATTTATTGGTTCTATGGTGATAGACAACGAATACGGCATCTCTGGACAGCGAGTGGTTCGCCGCAGTAAAGAAAGTGAATTTTGGCGAGACGATTTTTATGAAAAATTTGGCAACATTTTCATCAAGGATTGGAAAGATTTAACCAAAGGCACGCCAGAATACGATGCTTTTATTGAGCAATCTCAAGAGACATTACGCAATAACTTCCCTTTGATGATTTCTCCTGAAGGACAAAGCTTTAACACTCATCAATCACCAGGTGCTTTCTTGCCTCATGCTTTTGAAGTGGCTGGCTCCATGGGAACGGACGAGCCTTGGATTGTACCGATTGTGGTGGCTAACTTTGATAAACGTGCCGACCATAACATTTACACCATCATTATTAAGCCAGCATTCAAGCTTTCCAGCAAAGTGGATTACACAGATAAAAAAGCATTCAATCAATTTTTAGCGGCGTACCAAGAAGAATACAAAGGCTATGTAAATGAAGCGGTCGAACTTTCTCGTGAAATTCGCCAATACCCTATTTTTAGTGGCAAAACGGGCTATCGTTCGAATGTGATGAGCCTGAACCAGATCGATGTGGAGTTTGAATCGGATGTGCGAGAACTTGAATTCCACCTTTCCCATCAGGAATACAAAGATCAACCTGTGGCCTTTTATGGTTCATCAACCATGCGTTTATGGCACGACTTTGCTCGACAATTTGGTGACAAAGGTGCGATCAACTTGGGCTTTGGCGGTGCGACACTTGAAGCTTGCGTTTATTATTTTGAACGCATTATTTTGCCCCACAAACCACGCTCTTTGGTCATATACGCGGGAGACAATGACATCGGTAACCATTACAACAGCAATAAAGTAGTGGAACTTTATATCGAGCTTTTACAGAAAGTAGATAAGCATTTACCGGGCATTCCTGTGACATTGATCAGCATTAAATGCAGCCCTGCTCGTCTAAAAATGTATAAAACCATTGAAAAGACCAATCAGCAATTACAAAGGTTAGCGAAAACCCGCCCGAATACACAATATCTGGATTTGTTGTCCACCTTGTTGGATCAGCACGGCAATTTGAAAGACAATTTATTTGAAGGCGATCAGCTGCATTTAACCAATAAAGCGTATGAACTTTCTGTAAAAGCTCGATATAAAGTT
>CALLIL010000104.1 GCA_938009755.1 uncultured Marinomonas sp. | reverse complement strand
CTAGCTATGTGCTCGATGTGTCGCAAGGGTTGTGTTAGATTTTGTCAGCCTTGCGCTGGCTTGGCGATAGATTTGCCCTGGCTTGGAGTATTGGCCCTTCTTTAGCATGGCGCTAGCTTGGCGCATTGGGTTGTCGTTAGTTTTCCGTTTTCTTGGGGTTCTTGGGGTTCTTGGTGATTCTTGGGGTTCTTGGTGATTCTTGGTGATTCTTGGTGATTCTTGGTGATTCTTGGTGATTCTTGGTGATTAAAGCATGAACATATTAGATGTCAAAAATGCAAAAATTTGATCAAAAAACATCATTACATAAAACTCTACGTAGTAAGAAACATCAAACTCATTTCTTTCTAAAATAGAAGAGCAGAATAAGCGAAATGAAAGCAGCCTTATTTCATCTATGCATCACATCACCTAAAACAAGATAAAGCCTCAACTAAGCAATAACCTCTTAAAAACTGATCAAAATATTGATTACTAAACATCTACGCAGTAATGAAAAATCACTCCATTCAATTATATCCTTTTCATTTTATTTACTGATTATAAAAGGATGAATAAAGCGTCTATATTTAATTCACAGTAGCTATTCTCCATACATCTTTTCTGTGATGCCTTAGATAAGCATTATCAAAAAGTATTTTAATGAGACAGAAAATTTAAAAATCGATGATCACGAATAACACTACTGGGTAGTTTATAAAATAAGACTCTCAAAAAATGAAAAACCATTAGAAGCAACAAACTAAGCTCTCAATATTAGTTCTCTTCAAATAAAGTCCTACTTCTAAACATTCAACAATCAAAACAGGAAATCTCATGGTTAAAAAATATACAGAAAAGCTTCTTTGAATTGATTTAGACAAAAAATTTACAATATAATGACTAAAATACGCTCAATACTTACTCAAGACTCTACACCGTATAAATTGACATTTTCTCAAAGCAGTCAGCTCTGGGAATGAAATGAGGCAATAATGGATAATATCGAGTTTTTAGAAGCAAAATCTGAACGAGAATGCGCCTTTTATGCTGATTATTTAGTTCAGCAAATTCGTAGCGCATCCAGTCGAAACCTACGAGGCAACTCCACTCAAGAGCGTGTCCAAAAACTCAACGAAGAATTAAGTAACCTGATCAAAAAAAATCGGGCACCTAAAACCTTTGCCTCACAAATGAAGGCCGCATTCAACGCGACCCAACTTCCAACCAGTAATTTCCGCTGGATCGATGTAAAAGACGAAAGACTTTGCAATTGGGTTTGGTGCTATCTAAAAAGCAATACGCCTCAAACAAACACAAAACAAGACGCAACCATTTCAGCCAACCTAAAAGCGCTCACACTGCTGTCAGAAAAGGCCTTTTTACTCGATAGAGAAAGTACCGCAGAAAGGCATATAGACATTATTAATGCCTTCTACAACGGAGAAGCTGACACCCAACAACAGCTCAGCATTCTCGAATTCCTACAAGCCAAATGGAATGAAATACACACGAATAAAGTCGTGATTAACTGGCTAGAAGACAACAATCCACGTCATTGGAATTGGGCGTGGTCTTACCTTCAAAATATTACCCAACGACCGCTAGAGCAGGCTTGGCAGCCCAAATCCGATGAAGAGAAAAGAGCGGCTATCATCGCCACCATAGATTTATCCGATAATGTCGACCGTAAAGCCCTTGTTATCGACAAGATGAAAAAGGCGTGGAGCCAGAAAAAATTCCGTGAAAAATCCACGGGCAAAAAGCCCTACAGCATCAGTATGACGCTTAATACAAAACAGAAACTCAACGCGCTAGCTGAAGAAAAAGGAATGAAAATCAACGACATGGTTGAATATTTAGTTCAAAATGAATTTTCCAAACGCGATCAAAACACATAACATTCTTTCAACAGAAAAAAGAATTCGCGGTATCAGTAAGAACGAAACCACCTTTACTGATCTTTTTATTGTCACTTATATAACGGTAGCTCGAATCGCATGAAAATCCCTAAACGAATACAACCTCTCATTGAAGACGGTCTAATTGACGAAGTACTTCGACAATTAATGAGTGGAAAAGAAGCGACGGTATACGTTGTTCGTTGTGGATCAGAGATCCGCTGCGCAAAAGTCTACAAAGAAGCAGGCAAACGCAGCTTTAAACAAGCAGTGCAATACAGAGAAGGCCGAAAAGTCCGCAATAGCCGCCGATCTCGAGCAATGGAAAAAGGCTCTAAGTTTGGACGAGACGAGCAAGAAAACCTTTGGCAAAACGCAGAGGTCGATGCGTTATACAAACTCGCTGACGCAGGTGTTCGTGTTCCTAAACCTTATGGCTGCTTTGACGGCGTGCTGTTAATGGAATTGGTCACAGATGATAACGGCGAAGTTGCACCGCGCTTAAACGACGTGGTTATCAGCCCAGAACAAGCCAGACAAGACCATGACGCTATCATCAAAGACATTGTCCGCATGCTGTGTGCAGGATTAGTTCATGGTGATTTATCTGAGTTTAACGTCTTAGTGGACTCTCACGGTCCCGTTGTCATAGATCTGCCTCAAGCGGTCGATGCCGCAGCCAATAACAACGCAGAATGGATGCTAGAGCGCGATGTAAATAACATGCGCAACTATTACGGCATGTCTGCACCAGAGCTTTTAGAAACCAAATACGCCAAAGAAATTTGGGCGTTATTTGAAGCCGGTAAGTTAACACCTACCACTGAGCTGACTGGCCACTTTGATGAACCTGAAGAAGCCGCAGATGTAGATTCAGTACTCACTGAAATCCAAGAAGCTTACGAAGAAGAACAGGAACGCCTTGCACGCATCAATGCGGCAGACGAAGATAATTAAAGTGCAATCTATTGAGTAGCGAGTTTGAAGTAATCATGATCATTGAGTGCCTTACTAATCATCATGGCGCCTTCCAGTAGACTAACGGTGGTAATGGCAGCTTGTTGAGGGTTTTGTTCACCATTCGCTCTATGGGCTTCTGTCAGCCAATTTAGGTTTTTATGAAAAAATCGTTTTACTTCTAATTGAACTTTTTCTGGCAAGGTCTCATTCTGTGCACCAAGCAATCCACAAAGGCACATTTTGTTATCAACTAATAATGCGCCTTTAAAAACCCCTGTATAAACATCAATGGGATCTTTTCCTTCCGCTTTAATGTCGTAAATATCGCCTAGAGCCGCCATAAAAGAATCTGTATATTGATGCGCTAATTCAGCACCTAAATCCGCTTTAGTTGGAAAGTGGTAATGTACACTGGAATTTTTTATTCCAACTTCATTGGCTAATTCCCTGAAACTAAAATTGCTGTAGCCTCCAGAACGCACTTTATCTTCAGCAATTTTTAACAGTTCTTCTCTTTTACCCATGACGGCCTTCCTATAACTAAGACGATAATTATCTAATAGCACTTCCCCCATTACAAGAGCTTACATGCTTGCTAAAACAACGCCTCATCATCAACAGATGACGAAGCGTCATAAGACATTTCTTACCTAAAAATACGGCAATAACGTCTGTTTATTCATCATCAAAGAATGCATAGGTTCTTGTTTCTATACTCTGTCTTGGTTCGCTATTTTCATCTTGGTTAAGTAACGGAAAAGCAGTATGCATAGAAAAACGCGCTTTAGATTGCTCACTATCAAACCCCTTAATTAAGACGGCTTCGTTTGCATTCATTTCTGGGTAAAAATACCATTTTTGGTTTACATTCTGTTTAAGTGCAAAAATCTGCCCTTGATGCTTCTCACCTGTTTTCATGTCATTAAAATTGATTCTTGCTTTCACCAAATCATCTTCATCCAATGATTGATAATCTAGAAAGGCAAGAGGGTCTTTTCGAACCACACCAGCAATAGAACGCCAAACGTTTATTTGCACCATTCTTTTACCAGCAAAACGATGAATAACCTCTTCATCAAGAACGGTTATTGCTCTGCTTGAACCCGTTTCATGAGTGTAATCATTATGAACATGATAAGCAGGGTGTCGATTAGAGCCTTCTATTCCACGGCGTACTGTATGGTCAAAAGCAAACACATCTGTTGCACCTGTTTGCTCTTTTATCAAGTTTTCTACTTCTGGGTAATACTTTGATTTTACGGCTAATGGATCCAAAAAATCGACATTACTTGGAGTAAATGACGCAAATTCAAAACCTTGATTGTCTAAGTTAAAAGAGGCATTGGGTATGGTTCTAGCGTTGATAACATCCACATCTTGAAAGGCATAATCATCGCTGTATTCTTGCAATTCATCATAGCCGGAGTAGTTAATGGTAGGCGTATTAACGGATTCGCTTTTTATAAAGTGAAATTGAGTCTTTTCGATTTTGTATGTCATGAGATTTTGAATTTGC